>PLYU01000075.1 GCA_003153495.1 Myxococcales bacterium | reverse complement strand
CCTGGAGCTCGCGCTGCGCCGTGCGCCGGTTGAGGCCCTCGAGCTCCGCTCCGAAGCGCAGCGCGCCGGGCCCGTCGGACAGCAGCCGGTTCAGCGCGAGCCTGCGCTCGCGCGCCGCGAGGTTCTGGGCGCGCGTCGCCTCGACGCCGTCGTCGCTGGCGACGAGGTTGCTCAGACCGAGCAGGCCTCTCGGGAGCTCGAGCGGGTCGGCCAGGCCCGGCGCGACGCAGAGCGGGCGCCTCGAGGCCTGTCGTCGCTTCTGCAGACAGCACCCGACCAGAGCGAGGCTCACCCCCGGGGCCCCGCCGGCGCTCGTGACCATCACGTCGCCGAGCTCGCCGCAGGCGTGCAGGCCGAGGACGCAGTCGCCCGCGGCGAGAGCGAGGCCGTCGCGCAGGACGTCGGTCACCAGGAACGCGGGCGAGGCCCCCGGCGACAGCGCGCGCGCGCGTCCGGCGAGCCTGGCGTCCCGCTCGAGGCCCACGACGGGGAGCGCGATCCGCCGGGCGATCTCGCGCGTCAGGTGACCGTGCCCGGACCCTACGTCCACGACCCGCCGGGCGCGCGCCACGAGCGGGGCCACGAGCCGACCGAACGCGTCGATCTGCGCGCGCTTGCGTGGGGTCTCGCCTCTGCGCACCGGCCCCGCCGGGTCCCCCGCCGTCGAGAGCGCCGGCATGGCGCACACGTCGCCGGCCCGCTCGACGAGCGCGCGCAACGCGGGCGGCGTGCGCCGGGGCCACGGGGCGAGGTGGCCGAGGGTCTCGATGGCGACGAGCTCCCCGTCGTCGAGCGACAGGAGGAACGAGGCCCAGCCTCGCGAGACCAGCGCGCCGGGCAGGTCGCCGCCGCCTGCGCCGGGGCGCCCTTCGAGCAGATCGCGGCTCTCGGCGACGAGCCGGGCCGCGGCTCGCCACCGCGACCGCGTCGGCGCGGTCCCCGCTGGGCTCTCGGCGCTCATGTGAGAGAAGAATCTACATCGACGAGGAGCCGCGGCGCGTGTCACCGTTACCGATGGTCGCCGTCCAATCGAGGCTGGCGTGCCGGCTGGAGGCGCAGCGATGACTAGCTTCAGGCGAGTTTCCCTGGTTTCGATCGCGGCCGGCGTCGCGCTCGCGATGGCGCACGCGGGGTGCAGCGGGAGCGACTCGACCATCGGCTCGGGCGGCTCGGGCTCGTCCGGCTCGTCGGGCTCGTCGTCCGGTTCGGCCTCCGGTTCAGCCTCAGGTTCGACATCCGGCTCCGCGTCGGGCACGTCGTCCGGCTCGACCTCGGGCGCCACCGCCGGCTCCTCGTCCGGCTCTGCGTCCGGCTCTGCGTCCGGCTCTGCGTCCGGCTCTACGTCCGGCTCTGCGTCCGGTTCGACGTCGGGCTCTTCGTCGGGGACCTCGTCCGGCTCGGCATCGGGCTCCTCCTCGGGGTCGTCCTCCGGCCCGTCGAGCGGCTCGACCGACGCGGGCGCTGCAACGATCACGTGCGGCACGACGTCTTGCGATCCGGCGACCGAGGTCTGCTGCTTCACCGGGGGCGGCGGCCCCCGCTCGGACGCAGGCGCGGGGCGCTCGTGCACGGCGCCGGGCGCCTGCACCGGGACGGCGCTCACGTGCTCGGGAGCCGAGAGCTGCGCGAGCGGGGAAGTCTGCTGCGAGCAGTTCGGACGAGCGGACGGAGGAGCGTTCCAGCAGACCACGTCGTGCGCGGCGTCGTGCCCGCAAGGCGCCTTGCAGCTCTGCACGACGGGCGCCGAGTGCGCCAGCGGGACGTGCCAGCGCACCGGCGGCTCCGGAGGCGCGGACGCGGGCGGCGCCGGGGTCTGCGCTCCGGTGAGGCCGATCCGCGACGCCGGGGGCCCCGGCTGAGAAGCCTGAGGCTTCTGCGCACAGGCATCAGGCCGGCGACACCGCCTGGTCGAGGACGACGCGGAACGTCGTGCCCCGGCCGGGCGCGCTCTCGCACGAGATCTCGCCGCCTAGCGAAGTCACGATCGCGTGGCACACCGAGAGCCCCAGCCCCGTCCCCTTACCGATGGGCTTCGTGGTGAAGAACGGGTCGAACATGCGCGCCTGGACCTCGGGGGGGATGCCGGCGCCGCTGTCGCTCACCTCGGCGACCACGCGGCCGTCGCCGCGGACGTACGTCCGGAGCCGGATCTCCTTGGGCGACGCCCCTTCGCGGAGCGCGTCGCCGGCGTTGACGAGCAGGTTGACGAACACCTGGCCGAGGCGGAAGGCGTTGGCGTTGACCGAGACGTTCGCGTCGTAGACGCGGAGCATCCGCGCGTCGTGGCGCAGCTGGAGGGCCGCGATTTCCGCCGCGGAGTCGAGCACGGCGTTCACGTCGACCGGCCCGATGGTCTCCTCCTCGCCCCGACCGAAGGCCCCGAGCGTGCGGACGATGCTCCGCATGCGCTCCGCCCCGTCGAGCGCGTGCCCGACGGCGACGCGCATCTGCGCCGGGTCCGCGCCGCCGCGGCCGGTCACGAGCTGGTCGATCTGCCTGGCGAGGAACTCGAGGTTGAGCATCACGTAGCCCAGGGGATTGTTGACCTCGTGCGCGACGCCGCTGGCGAGCCTGCCCAGCGAGGCCATCCGGTCGGCCAGGAGCAGCTGCGACTGGACCTGCTTGCGCTCGGTCACGTCGCGAACGACGACCTGGAACCTCCCGTCGAGCAGCGCCTTGGTCGTGAGCTCCCCGTGCACGACGCCGCCATCCTTGCGGACGAAGCGCCGCTCGCTGACGATGACATCCCCGGGCGCGATGGTCTGGAAGCGCAGCGGCACGGCGGCCAGGTCCTCCGGGTGCACGACGTCGCGGGCGTGCAGGGCGAGCATCTCCTCGCGCGTGTAGCCGAGCATGCGGCACGCGCTCTCGTTGACGTCGACGATGGCGGTGCTGGGGTCGACGAGGAAGATCCCCTCGAAGGCCTGCTGGAACACGGCGCGGTAGCGCTCTTCGCTGGAGCGGAGCGCGCGCTCGGCGGCGCGCCGCTGCTCCTCGAGCCAGACCACGCTGGGGTCGGCGTCCCTTCCGGTCCGCAGGCCCTCCGCGAGCGACGTGCCCGCCGCGGGCTCTAAGTTAGTTGCTCTCATCGTTCCGCCCCCCACGCGCCTGTCCGCCGGCGCAGCGCCGCACTTATAGGTAAAGTGTGCACCCCTGGCCGGCTCGTATCAAGGGCCGCCCCCCCCTTCCCCTCCGCGACGGCGGATCCGGGCGCTTGCGGGCGCAGGCGGCCGGGACTTCTTGACAATCCGGCGGCGCCCTCTACATTCCGGCGCTCCCGAAGCTCGAGGAAACAGTGGCCAACCATCCGTCCGCACAGAAGCGCAACCGTCAGCGAATCAAGCGCACCTTGCGCAACCGCACCGTGAAGAGCGCGGTCCGGACGCAGGTGAAGACCGTCCGCGAAGCCATCGGGGCGAAGGACGCAAAGGCCGCCAAGGCCGCTCTCGCCGAGGCGACGGTCACGCTGGACAAGGCGGCGGCCAAGGGCGCGATGCCGAAGAAGGCTGCGTCGCGCAGGCTGTCGAGGCTTGCCGCGCAGGTGCACAAGCTCGGCAAGGCCTGAGCGACCCGAGCGAGGTCGTTGCCACGGATGTGGCGGGTGTTGCTACAGCCGTGGCTGCCACGGGCGTGGCCGTCGAGGTACCGCTCCAGCGCACACGAGGAGACGATCCGCTGGCCTGTGAATGGGAGCGCGCAGCGCCAGGCTGGACAACGGGCAAGACGCACGGCTAACTACGCGCGGTCGTTACCGTCCCCATCGTCTAGAGGCCCAGGACCGCGGCTTTTCACGTCGCTAACGGGGGTTCGAATCCCCCTGGGGACACCAATCGTTGGCGGCCCGCATCTTGGCGAGCACGTCGAACGGCTTTTGCAAGTCATATCGCAGCGTTCGGCCATCGAGGCGGGAGTTACAAACCACCTCCGCGAGAAGTTCGCGCTTTTGCTGGGGTGAACGACGATCCCAGTGCGTTCTCGCGTGCTTCGCGAGTTCTAAAACGCGCTGAGCGGTGACGAGGTACGCGGAGTCGATCTCGGTGTCGGCCTCCCGGAGCTTCTCGAAGCACTCGCCCCTCACGGCAAGCTGCCCGCCAACGATGCTCAGCGGCTCGACGACGTGCGTTCCGCCGGAGCTGGTGCTGCAGCGAAGATCTCTCGCAGCAGACGGGTCGCGTCCGCCGAAGATGCCTGGTTTCCCGATGCGCTTCTGGATCTCGATCGCCGCCACGCCTGCCGGTCCTGCTGCTCTGGCAGATCAACCGAGAGGGCAAGGAAGACGCCGACAAGAACGACGGGCAATACAAGTTGAAGGCGTTCACCTATGCAAATGAGGTCGAGAAGACGGCGGACCTCGTCACCACAGGGGCGCGAATCAACAGCGAGCCCAGCTCGCTTGAGATCCCGGTTCACGCGGTCCTTCCGCCTCTCTTGGTGGTTCGCGATGAAATGTCATGCCTTGACAAAACATCAATCGCGTCTATCTTGATCCCGTGCTCGTCGAGCCGCTCTCCCCGCCTGACGCGAGGCGGCTCATCCGAGAGATCCTCCAGAGCGGGTCGGTCGCGTTCTCCCGACACGCCGAAGAAGAGATGTCCAAGGACAAGCTGACGATGGTTGACGTGACGAACGTGCTTCGAGGCGGCGTGGTCGACCCCGCCGAGTTCGAGAACGGCTCCTGGCGCTACCGGGTCCGAACGGCCCGCATCGCCGTCATCGTCGCTTTCCGTTCGGAGACCGAGCTTCGCGTCGTGACAGCCTGGAGGATGAACCCATGAAGTGCCCCGAGTGCGCCAAGCCGATGACCCCGGCCCGAGAGAACTACAGCTACACGGCCTCCGGCCTGCCCTACGTGACGCTCGTCGGGGTCGAGGTCCGTCGCTGCAAGGCGTGCGGGGAGCACGAGGTGGTCATCCCGAAGATCGAACATCTCCACCGGGCCATCGCCCTCGCCGTCATCGGCAAGCGAGCCCGCCTGACCGCTGCCGAGGTTCGCTACCTGCGCAAGTACCTCGGCTGGTCCGGCGCCGACTTCGCCCGGCACATGGGCGTCACGCCCGAGAGCGTCTCCCGATGGGAGAACGACCGCGAGCAGATGAGCGCCGTGGCCGACCGCCTCCTCCGGCTGATGGTGGCGACGAAGGCCCCCGTGAGCGACTACTCGCTCGACCTGCTGGCCGAGCTCGGGGACGATTCCTCCCCGGTACGACTTCGGGTCGAGGTCGAAAAGGGCGGCTGGCACGCGGAAGCCGTGGCGGCATAGAGCCATCGCCCGGCCCTCCCTACACTGCCACCAGCATCACTGTCCTGGGCAGCGGCCCGGATCTTGTAGTTCACGCCGACTGACGCCGCGGACTGTGCTTCGCGAGCAGCCGGACCATGACGACCTCACCGTCCTCCTCGGTACCGGCGTCCTCGCGTTCCCGTCGATCGAGCTCGTCAGCCATCCACTGCGGAAGGGGCCCCTGGTGAGCCTCGATAGCCGCCACCTCCTCCGGGTGGTTATCCATGTCCTGCGCAAGCGCGTCCGCGAGCTCCGGTGCTAGGGCTTCGCCGCGTTCGATTCGTTCAGCAGGCGTCGCGGCCAGACGTAGCACGCGCCCTGAAGAGCTCGCGCAACCACGCCGGTGAAGCCGCGCCTGATGCGGACCCCGCCGTGATGTCGTGCACACGCGAACTGGGCTACGCTCGCGCCCTCACTTCCAGGGAGGTTTGACATGTTCATCATCCGCAGGACGCTGTTGGCTCAACCCGGTCGCCGCGACGAAACTCTCTCGGTGATCAAGGAGATGTACGCCGCGATGCACAAGGAACTCGGAATGCCTGTGCCGCGCATCGTCACGGGCTCGGTCGGCCCCAGCGACTCGACCATCGAGACCGAGACCACGTTCGCCAGCCTCGCGGACTTCGAGGCGCACCTGAAGAAGGCCAACGCGTGGCCGGGAGCGAAGGCCTTCTGGGACAAGTTCAACCAGCTGACCGTGCCGGGCTCGGGGCGCTTCGAGATCTTGCGACTGATGTCCTGACGCTGCACGGGAGCGGCCCGATGACCCCGTTGCTCTCGACGTCCACCAGCATGAACCCGCCGCCGTTGTGGAGGCTGGGTACGCATGCTCGCTGTCGAGACTTCTTGGCGCGAAGTCCTGCTCTCCGCGCGGCCCTTCGTGCCCGCGCTTCCAAGGATCGCTCTTCGATGGTGGTGTTCGACATGGCAATTTCCGTCGGTTCGGGACGACCGCGGATGGATTGCACCCCGTGCTGGCTATTTCATCGAGGGTCTCGCGTTCGTGCAACGCACGAGCATATCGAGGACCGGCGCCGCGTCGAAGGTCATCCGCGGCCCGAGCCGCACCCTGTCCGGGCGCGCCGGGTCGCGATCACGGCGGCGGCCAGCGCGAGCCCCATCCACGCAGGCCCGTCGCCCGCGCGCGTCCCGCCGCCCGCGCAGCCGTAGCCCTTCGGAGGCGCGACGCCGCCCTGCGGAGCCGCTGGAGCCACGGCGCCGTCGTGGACGGTGAACTCGAGCTTCGACGTGTCGAAGCCCGCCGCGCCGGCGCGCCCGAGGACCCCTTGCAGCGTCGCGTCATCGAGCGACGGCGTGCGGCTGAGGATCCACAGATACGAGCGCGACGGATGGCCCACGACCGCGTACTCGTAGGCGCGTCCGACGTCGAGGATCCAGTAGTCGCCGTAGAAGCCGCCGACGTCCAGCGAGAGCTTGGCGGGGACCGACGGGTTGCCCACCTTGGCGTCCATGTTGACGGTGCGGAGCGGTCCGGTCAGGGCGCCCACGTGGCACTCGTTGACGAAGTGGAGCGCATCGGACGCCGTGAGCGAGTAGTACGCTACCGTCCCGAAGCAGTCGGCCTGCGTCGGGCGCGGGAGCTTGGCGATCTCGTACCAGGCGCCCTGGAAGCGCGTCAGGTCCACGCTTGGCGCGACGTCGAGGGGCGGATCCGTCGCGCAGCCCATCGCGACGTACCCGGCCGCGACGAGCGCGGCAGCCCTTCGAGCTGCACTCATGACGCTGTCGGGATTACACGCTGCACCCCTGGCGCTGTGTGTCGAACCGGCAAATTCTGGATGGCTCTTGCCGACTCGAGGCGGGCTGCGCAGGGCGGCGCTTTTCTCCGCGGCTTTGTCTTGGAGAGTTCACAGTGCACCGAGCATGCGTTGACTATAAGCGGCCGTGCTCATCGGGGAAGGCCTTGGCCGGCCACGTGAGCGGAGGGACCGACGCCATGCAAGTCGCCAGGAATGCCGCAGGCTCGCACGCGCTCGCACGGGCTGACCGGGAGCTGGAGAACGTCACGATGATCCCGCCGCCGCACCCGGGCCCGCGTCCTCGCGTCCCGCGGACGACGGACATCTGGCTCGCCCGCGAGCCGCCCTCGCAGGTGAGGCCGTCGCACCACCTCGGGACGGTCCGGCAGTTCGGCAACCTGGTGGCGCGGTCGCCGGCGATGCACGAGCTGTTCGACATGCTCGACCGGTTCGCCCGCACCGACGTGACGGTGACGCTCGCCGGAGAGACCGGCTCGGGCAAGGACCGTATCGCGCACGCGCTGCATCAGGAGAGCCTGCGCGCCTCCGGCCCGATGGTCGTCTTCGACTGCGGGTCGGTCGCCGCCAACCTCGCCGAGAGCGAGCTGCTCGGCCACGAGCGCGGCGCGTTCACCGGGGCCGTGTCCGCCCACGCCGGGGCGTTCGAGCGCGCCCACGGGGGAACGCTCTTCCTCGACGAGATCGCCGAGCTGCCGCTGGAGTTGCAGCCGCGCCTCCTGCGCGCGCTCGAGAGCCGGCGCGTTCGCCGCGTCGGCGGGAGGGTCGACCGCTCGGTGGACGTCCGGGTCATCGCCGCGACTCACCGCGACCTGCGGGAAGAGGTGGCGGCCGGCCGGTTCCGCGAGGACCTTTTCTTCCGCCTCGTCGTCGCCGTGGCCGAGGTGCCGCCGCTGCGGCGACGGTTCGACGAGCTCGAGCACGTGCTCGCGAGCCTGCTCGTGGACCTCGGGCGGGCAGAGATCCACGTCTCCGAGAGGTCGCTCACGAAGCTTCGCGAGCACTCGTGGCCCGGCAACGTCCGCGAGCTGAAGAACGCGCTGACCTGCGCCGTCGCGATGATGGACCCGGGGCTCGAGATGATCGAGCCGCAGCACCTGCGCATCTTCCGGAGCGAAGAGACGACCGGGGACGAGGCGTGGATGGACGGGCTGCCGCTGGCCGGGCACTCGCTCCATACCCTCGAGTGCGCCGCCATCCGGCAGACCCTCCGCCAGTCGTCGGGCAACAAGGCGCACGCGGCGCGCAAGCTCGGGATCGCCGTATCCACGCTCTACGAGAAGCTGAAGAAGCTAGGAATCGAGTCGCAGAGCGACGGACGGTGAGCCGCGAGCCGGACTTGCGCGGCGACCTGTTGTAGGCCCTCCCTCTCTGGCGTGA
>PLYU01000034.1 GCA_003153495.1 Myxococcales bacterium | reverse complement strand
GTAAGCCATCGGTGGTTGACGTCCCGTGCCTGCTTCCTCCGCCGCCCGGCGCTGGGCTACTCGCGTAGGACGGAGGTCGCGCGATGGAGGACGAGTCGAAGACGGCGGACGGACGCCGCCGATGGCAGCAGTGGACCGAAGAGCAAGCGCGAGCCGCGCTCGCGGAGCTCGCCCAGTCCGGATTGAGCCTGGGGAAGTTCGCGGCCTTCAAGGGCATCTCGGTGAGGCGCCTTGCGTACTGGAGGACGCGGCTCGCGGAGGCCGGCTCCCCGAGGTTCGTCGGGGTCGACGTGTCGACGGCGCGGGCGGCGACGGAAGGGCGGGTCGAGATCGTCGTGGGCGACCTCACCGTCCGCGTCCGCGAAGAGCTCGATGCCGACCGAGTCGCTCGCCTTGTCGAGGCCCTGGCACGACGGCATCGTGAATGCTGACTCTGCCTCCGGGCGTTCGCGTGTTCGTCGCGACCGGCCGGGTGGATGGGCGCAAGGGGATCGACGGGCTCTCGGCGCTCGTGCGCTCGCAGTTTCTCGAGGACCCGCTCTCGGGTTCGATGTACGTGTTCTTCTCGCGTCGCGCCGACCGCGTGCGCGTTCTTTATTTCGACCGCGACGGCTATGTGCTGATCACGAAACGCCTCGAGAAAGGCACCTACCGCCTTCCCTGGCACGCCGAGCAGGGGCGCGTGGTGATCGAGGCCGCCGAGCTGCTGCTCGTGCTCGAAGGGATCGACCTGCGCGGCTCGGCCCGACGCGAGCGATGGGCGCCGTCTTCGCCTGTGCGGGCGCAACACACTTTGTGAGATCGATCTTCATCGCTGCGCGAAAAAGGTCTTTCCATGCGCCTCGCGCTGCGGCAAAGACAGTTCACCGTGTCCGCACCGGGCGACAGGCCTCCGGCGATCACCAGCGCGCTCGACCCCGATCTGGGCGCCGTCAAGAAGTTCGTCGCGGACATGATTGCCAAGGGCGCCATCGCCGGGCTGATAGCGGCGATCGTCGCACTGCTCACCCGCATGCGCGACCTCAACACGGAGCTGATGAAGAAGCTCGCGAGCCAATCGCGCAAGCGCCCGCCCAACGAAGCGATGCGCCGGCTGCAGATGGAGCTGCCGCTGCTCTGTACGGCGCCGGCCAACGACGCGAAGCGCGCGCGGCCCGAGGACAAGAAGCCGAAGAAGCGCGGCGCCAAGAAGCCCACGCCGCACGCGAGGCCCAAGCTGCCTGCACACCTGCCGCGAGTGCCCAACGTGCTGTTGGTCCCCCAAGAGCAACGCCAGTGCCCCCGCTGCGACGTCGAGCTGGGGCGCGTGTGCCTCAAGACGACCGCCGAGAAGCTCGACGTCCGGCCGTCGGAGTTCATCGTCTCGCAGACGCAGGTCGAAACATGCGCCTGCCCCAAGTGCCACCAGTACGTCGTGACCGCCGACAAGGACGACGAGATCGTCGACCGCGGCATCCTCGGCAACGAGCTTCTCATGCAGGCGCTCGTCGACCACTACCAGGACGCGGTGCCCTTCGAGCGCATGGAACGCAACGCCCGAGCCGAAGGCGTCCCCCTTGCCGCCAATACGCTGGCCGGCTCGGTCGGCAAGCTCATCGACCTGTTCGACCCGATCGTGGGCCACATCCGCGAGCGGTGCCTCTCGTCGCGCTTCACGGCGCTCGACGCCACGGGCATGCCGGTGCTCGACCCGAGCCACCCGCTGGGCATCAAGACCGGGGCGCTCTGGCTCATCGAGGGCGACCACCGCTACGCGTGCTTTCTGTACGCGCCCAGCGGGCACGCCACGCACCTGAAAAAGTTCTTCGAGGGCCGCACGCTCGGCAGCGTGATGTGCGACGGCTCGCCCACCAACAACTGCGTCGAGAAGGACGCCGGCGGTCGCCGCGGTGGATGCAACGCGCACGGCCGGCGCGGCCTGGTCGAAGCCGTTCGCACGGGCGACGCACGCGCCGTCGCGGGGCTCGAGCTCTACGGCACGATCTTCCACGTCGACGCCGAGTCCAAGCGCCTGGGCGAGAGCCTCGAGCAGCGCTTCGAGCGGCGCCAGCGCGACGGCGCTCCGGCCGTCGCCGAGCTGCGCGCCTGGTTGGACGCGCGCCTGGGCGACGTGGAGCCCAAGAGCGTTCTGGGCAAAGCCCTGGGCTACCTCGACAGGCAGTGGCCCCGGCTGACGAGGTTCTTGCACGATCCGCTCATGGAGCTGACCAACAACGACGTCGAAGGTGGCCTGCGCACCTGGGTGCTCGACAAAAAGACGTGGCTCTTCGTCGGCCACGAAGTGAGCGCGCGGCGCACCGCCGACGCGCTGACGCTCCTGACGACGTGCAAGAGGATGGGCATCCACCCGCGCGCCTACCTGCGCGACACCCTCGCCAAGATCCTCGCCGGGGAAAAGGACCTCACGGCGCTGCTGCCGGAGACCTACGCCGCCTCGCTCGCCGAGCGGGCGCCTGCCGTCGCGGCGTAGACGCGCCCGGCCTGCACGGCGCATGGCTGACGCCGCGCCGCCAGTGTGCTTGGTTGTCGCCCCGTGCTGCCGCTCGAAGGAACGCTGCTCGAGAAGCTGCGCAAGATCGAAGCGCTGCACGCGGGTACCACCGTCGCCGGCGAGAAGGAGGCGGCGCGGCGCGCCGCCGAACGCATCCGCGCCCGTCTGGCCGAGCTTCGGGGCCGCGATCAGGACGTCGAGCTGCACTACCGCCTGCCAGACCCCTGGAAGCGCATGCTCTTCGTGGCTCTCTGTCGGCGCTACGGCCTCAAGCCGTTCCGCGAGCCGGGGCGCCGATACACGACCGTCCAGCTCCGCGCCCCCAAGGAGTTCCACGAGAAAACCCTCTGGCCCGAATACCTCGCTCTCTCCGAGGAACTCAACGCCCATCTCCACGACCTGACCACCCGCGTCATCCGCGAGGCCATCGACGACGATGTCAGCGAGCCCACCGAGCAGGCCTCCACCAAGGTCCTGCCCGAGGCGAACGGCGGGTGACACCGGCGACCACCGTGGGCGACGCCCGCACGCCGCGTCAAGGGCCCTCGGGACCTCGATCACCGATGGCTTACGGTGGAGGCGTCGGCCGGGACCGTGGGGCCCTCGCCAGGGAACGGTCGCGCGAGTAGCGGAAGCCAGGGTGGTTCTACGACCGGGATCGTTCCGACCGGCATCGGCGATGCTGGCAGCGCACCCGTTCTTGCCGGCAACCCGTTGCCTCCGCTGAGCTGCGCTCCGGCTGGTCCTGGAATGACCGACTGCGGGGTGAACGGCGAGAGCTGCCAAATGGACCACGTTTTCAGTCCGAGCGGAAGCCGCGAAGGTCCTCTAACGTCTTTCCGTCCACTCGACGTGCCTTGCTCGACCGCGGTACCAAGCGCTACCTACTCCCCGAGAACGTCACGAAGCGCCTCGTATACGCGATGGACACGCAGCCTGATGGCGGTAGGAGTGATGCCCAGCACTTGGGCAGCTTCCGCGACGGAGAGGCCATCTTCCCGCACGAGATCGTAGGCCGCGGTCTGCGAGCGCGGCAGCCGTTCGAGCTCTCGCGACACGCGTTCGGCGATCTGGCGGGCCGCCGCGAGGTCCTCGGGGCCCGAGTCGCGCGCAACCTTCAGGTTCGGCGCCGCGGAGTCATCCTCGGCCGTCTGGAACAGCACCTCTCTGGACGACCGCCGCCGCGCGTCGATCATGACGTGCCGACCGATCGCGAACGCCCAGGGGAGCACGCTCGAGCCCCGGGCGTAGTTGCGCCGCGCGGCGTGCATCTGCAAGAGCGTCTGCTGCACCAGATCCTCGGCGCGCGCCCGACCTTGCACGTGGCGCATGAAGAAACCCAGCAGGCGCGGGGCGAGCAGATCATAGACCTGACCGAACGCCTGGTCGTCGCCCTCGGCGTAGCGGTCCATCGCCGCGTTGAGCGCTCGCACGGCGTCGTCAGAGGCCTCCATCCGATGACCTCTCCCCCCCGCTCCGGTAGGGAATACGGTGTTCGCGTAGTTTGGTTTCGCTGGGCCGCGCTCCTCGGACGCGATTGGCGGAAAATGGAAGACGCGCGCGAAACCAGGTGCTCGCTCGTGCGAAGTCCCCTCCGTAGGGGAGACGGCGTGCCCTGACTCGCGATCGGTTCGCGGGGTGCCTGCCGTCCATCACGCCTCGGAGGATATCCATGAAACGGTGCCTTGCTCTAGGATTTGGGCTCCTCGCCGGTTGTAGCAGCGACAGCATGGGCGGTGGCGGGTCGCCGGACGCCTCGAACGACTCGGCGACGAGCGACGTCGTCACCGTGGAGACCAGTACGGCGGATTCCCCTACCCGGGAGGCCAGCAACCAGGACGCCGAGAGCGAAGCCGCCTCGGACGCCGGATGCCCTTCGAACTGGACGGTGGCTCCGGTCGCGGATCCATCGATCGCGGTTCCCGTCGGGGGTAGCGGCGTGCTCCTGCACGCGGTCGGGGTGGGTACCCAGAACTACGCGTGCTCGCAGGTGACGTCGGATGCCGGGACGTCGTACGCGTGGGTCTTCACCGGGCCGCAGGCAAGCTTGAACGACTGCAACGCGTCGCTCGTCGGTCACCACTTCGCAAGCGACGGCGGTGCGGCGGCGCCCGAATGGCAAACGCTCGACGGCACGTACGTCATCGGCAAGAAGAACGCCGCCTTCACGCCCGACGGCGGCGCAGGCTCGGTGCCCTGGCTGCTGCTCCAGGGCGTCGCACACGGCGGCTCGGGGACGCTCGCCCAGACCGCCTACATCCAGCGCCTGAACACCGACGGCGGGATCGCTCCAGCCGCCTCGACGTGCAGTCAGTCCAGCGAGGTCGGCACGACGCAGGATGTGCCCTACACGGCCGACTACTACTTCTTTGGTCCGTGATCGCGGAAAGCAGGGAGGACGACGATGGACGGAAGGAGATCGAGAATGAGCGGGCAAAGACTGGCTTGGACCGGGTCTCTAGTCGTATCCGTGGTCGGGCTTTCCATGACCGCGTGCGGTAGCACGTCCTTGGACGATGCCGGCTCCGGCGGCTCCGGCAGCATCGGCAGCACGACCTCGTTCGCCCCGAGCAAAGCAGCTTTCTCCGCCGCATTCTTCGTCGAAGCGTACTGCTCGGGCTGCCATCAGCCGAGCTATGTCGCGCCGAGCGGGCGTCAGGTTGCGATCTTCAGCACCAATCCGTCGTGGGGCGCGCCGTTCCAGGATCCACAGTGGTTTGCGGCTCTCGACTACGCCACGATCGTGCAATGGGGCAACGCAATCCGCTGTGGCGTCTATCCGGGGTCGCTGGCCAGCGCGTGCACGTCGCTGGCGGAAGTCGCGCCAGGATTCTTCTCCAAGGCAGAAAAGTTCCCACCCCCCGGAACGCAGGCGTCCGGGGCCTACGGCGACACGCCGCCGCCTGTCTGCGCGTACGCCGCCGACGGACACAGCTGCCCGCAGCCGTCCGACTACGAGCGGCAGCAGATGGTGAGCTGGATCGATGAGGGCTTTCCGCGTTGAGAGCGCGGGGGTCCGTAACACTGCAGGACGGCATCCGGGTGCCCTTGCCGGCCCGGGCGACTGCGCTCATGATTGCGAGATAGAAGGCGCCCTATGACACCGTCGTCGCTACGCGATCGAGTTCTCTCCGCTGCCGCGTCGACGCCTTCGACTACGCGGCAGCAAGGACATCGGATTGCGGTCGCTCTCATCGCCGCGTCCGTCGCTATCGCCGTGACCGTGTTCAAGGGAATCGGTGGTTTCGCCCACTCCTCGGAACGCCCGGTCGGGATCACGCTCGCGCTCGCCGGCGGGTGGACGATCATCTCGGCCGCCTTCACCTGGCTCGTGATCGGCCGGGGATCGTCGAGCTTGGCGCGACGCCCCGCGATCCTCCTGGCCGTGGCGCTGGCGTCCCCTCTGGCGGTCTTCCTCTGGATGCAGCTGTTCTACGGCACTTACCCGGAGCCGTTCGCGCGCGTCGGCTATCGCTGCCTGGGCTACACGTTGCTCATCGCGGCCACGCCGCTGACGGCATTTCTGGCCCTGCGGAGAGCGGTGGAACCGCGCTACCCGGCCGCGCTGGGCGCGGGGGCAGGCGCGGCGTGTGCGTCGTGGGCGGGGGCCCTCGTCCATCTCTGGTGCCCGTTGACCAATCCGCTGCACGTTCTCGTCGGGCACGTCGGGCCGATCGTCGTGGCCGCCATGATCGGTGCCGTTGTCGGGCGGTGGACGCTGGGAGTGCGGTGGATCGGGAGGCGGCCCGAGGAATAGATGATGGATCCCGCCGAGAGAGACGCCCTCGAACAGTGCATCCGCGCGCACTGCGACGCGGGCGAATACGAGCGGGCGGCGACGCTGCTCGTGGGGGCCGAGCCGGGCGCCGCCGGCGCCTCGCCGTCAGAGCTGCATCTTCACGGGCGCGAAGCGGCTGGTGAACGTGCCGTCCCCCAGCTCGCCGTAGGTGTTGTACCCCCAGCACCAGACGCTCGCGTCGGCGAGCTGCGCGCAGAAGTGCTGGCCGTTGGGTCCCCCTCCCCGGATGGACAGCGCCGCGGCTGGCAGGCCCTGCACCTGCACCGGCGACAGCCGCCCCTGCGACGTCGTATCGCCGATCTCTCCGTCGGTGTTGTCGCCCCAGCAGTAGATGCTCCCCGCGGCCGTCCGCGCGCACGTGGAGTTGGTGGTCGCGGCGATCTCCGCTGCAGGGCTCCCGAGGGTGGCCAGCGCCGTCGGCGAGTTGCGCTGCGTCGTGTCCCCGAAGCCGAGCTGGCCAGAGGTGTTCAGCCCCCAGCAGTAGATCTTGCCCGCCGTGTCGACCGCGCAGGTATGGTACGCGCCGATGGCGAGGCTGACCGCCCCTCGAAGGCCCGTGATCGACGCGACATTGATCGACGTCGTGGCGCCCGTGCCCAGCTGACCGTAGGCGCCATAGCCCCAGCAATAGACGCTCGCGTCGCCGTTCAAGAGGGCGCACGAGTGCCGCGCGCCCGCGACGATCTTGGAGGCGCCGCCGTACAACAGGCCCTGAACCTGCACGGGCACGGTGCTGCTGGTCGTCGTGCCGTTGCCCAGGTTCCCGCTGGAGTTGCTGCCCCAGCAGTAGACGCCCGAGAAGTACGACGCGCAGCTCACGTTGTAGTCGGCGCCCACCGACGAAAAGGACGGAGACGAGGGCAGCCCCGTCACCTGGACCGGGCTCGAGTAGCTCCCGGTCGTCGTCCCGTTGCCGAGCTGGCCGGCACTGTTGTCGCCCCAGCACCACAGCGTCGCGTCGGTCTTGCGAACGCACCCGTGGTACTCGCCGAGCTCGAGCTCGGCGACGTTCGCGATCCCGGCGGGGGTGGTCAGCCAGCCCAGCGTGCGCACCGTCCCGTCGGTGAAGCGCACGCCCGTGGTCAGCGCTCCGACGGTCACGTCGGCCACCGTCGGCGCGAAGTTCGCGGTCGCCGCGAGGCCGAGGTTCTCGCGGAAGTTGAGCGTGACCGACGTCTTTAGCCCCGGCGTCACCGGAGCGCTGACGCTGTCGGCCACCCACCCGGGCGTCACGCCCGCGATGCCCGAGCAGGCGACGGCGTAGGCGTTCGCCGAGACGACCGCCGTCCCGCGGACGAAGCTGCCCAGCGGGACCACGCCGGAGAACGAAGAGCCGCCGGTCACCGGGAAGGCCTGCGTGGCCACGCTCGTCGTCGAGCCGTCGGCGAGCGCCGAGACGGCGACTTGCACGCACTGCACGGCGCCCGGCACCGCCGTGACGGCGAGAGAGACCTGACCGGTCGCCTCGTCGCTCGCCGCCGGCTCGCCCCCGCCGGCCGAGGGGTTCGCGCCGCACCCCGCCAGAGTCACACACAGCGTGCCCGCGAGGGCGGTCCATGAGCCGAGCTTCGTCATGGGGGCCGCCAAATGCACCCGGCGTGCCTGCGCCCTGGCGCCGCGGCGGGCGACCGGCCCCGAGCGCCGCCGGAGCTCGATGCGCGCGGATTCATGGGGCTTTCTCACCGGGCCGGCGCGGGCGCCGGCCAGCGCGTGAGCCGGATGCCGCGGGGACGGACCGTCGGGCGATGGTCGGGCGATGGTCGATGCCGGCGCCGTCGCGCCCGCCGCGCAACGACCCCGGCGCCCGCTCGATGTGACGCGCTTCAGCGCTCTCTCAAATGGTCGCTTCCAGTCCGAGCGGAAGCCGTTACCGTCGACTAACGCGTTTTCCGTCCACTCGACGTGCCTTGCTCGACCGCGGTACCAAGCGCTACCTACTCCCCGAGCAGGCGCTGGTGACCCGGGCGCCGGCGATGTGGGCGAAGGTCTTCGGGGCGCTCGGCGTGCCGCTCGAACTCGTGAAGAGCGGCTGCTGCGGCATGTGCGGGGTGTACGGGCACGAGGTCGCGCACAAGGAAGACAGCCTGGGCATCTTCGACCTGTCGTGGAGCAATAAGGTCGATCCCGAGCGCGACCGCGTGCTCGCCACGGGCCACTCGTGCCGCACGCAGGTCGAGCGGGCGCTGGGCTTCACGCCGCGTCACCCCGCGCAGGCGCTGCTGTCGGTCATCGCGCACTGAAACCAGGTCCGTGACGGATCCGGCGCGCCGTGCCCATTCGTTGGGTATGCGCGCCAGAGCCTTCGTTGCCAGTGTTGCCGTTCTCCCGCTGCCGCCGCCACGCGTCGGGGGTGGTCGCCGACGATGAGCAGGGCTCCAGTCTGCAGGCACGGCTTCGACCTGGCGGCGGCAGCGTGCCGGCGGCTGTCGGGGCTCATCACGATCTTCGTCGCCTCGGCGTGCTCGCGAACCGAGCTGGGGATTGCCGGGGAGGACTACAGGGGAGCGGGTCAGGACGCCGCGGAAGTCGTCGCGGCGCCGAACGGCGGCAGCCCGCCATTCACTGGCGAGCCCGATCCGGCCCAGGCCGAGCCGACCGGCGCCACTGACAGCGGACCGCCGGGAAGCGCGGCCGCCGCAGACGATGGGTGCTCCGCGAGCGTCCTGCCGTACCGGCCGCCGGACACGGCGTTCGCCGCTTGCTGGGGGTGCGCGGCCAAGGGGTGCTCGTCGCAGCTGGCCGCCTGCGTGGCCGACTGCGCCTGCAACACCGCCCTGGCGGGAGCGCTCGCCTGCCTGGACCGCGGCGGTGGACCCGAGTGCTTCACGTCCCTCCCGGCGGACGGCGACCCCTCGCCGAGCGCGCTCGGGCAGTGCCTTCTCTTTGCGACTCTCGAGTGCGGCTGCGGGGGCGCGCCAGTGCCGGACGCATCCACGTGCACTTTGATCGGCAGCGGCTCGGGGAGCGCCGGGAACGGGGAGTGCGAGAGCAACTTCGGTGAGACGTGCGGCGGTACGAACTACCAGGCCGTCTGCGCCTGCCCCGAAGGCAACTGTGTGTGCTTCAGCGGAGTGTCCACCCACGTGGTCAGCTTCACGGGTTGTCCCTATTGCCCTGGAGGCCCCGGCCCTGGCTCTTCCGGGTTTCCGGTGGG
>PLYU01000227.1 GCA_003153495.1 Myxococcales bacterium | reverse complement strand
TTCTTTCCACTCGCTGCCCAACGTCACGGCGCCTCTTTGCGAAAGTAGGGCTAGCCATCGCTCGGTCTCGGCGAAAACCACCTGGGGCTCCTGCGCGGCGAGGAGACTGGCGATTCGCACGCGTCTTGCGTCCTACGGGGCGCTCTCGTCGCCGGCTCGGGCGCCAAGTTCGGAGTGCGAGCCGAGGGCCTGGCGCTCGATCTCCCCGCGCTCTGGGCCGAGGTGGACGCGCTCGAGTGACGCGACGTCACACCATCCACTTCGCCGCCTCGGCGGCGAAGGCGCGCAGGTCGCCGAGGTCGTCACGGACCACGCGAGCCAGCCGCGCGAGATCGACCGACACGTAGTCGTGCACCAGGATATTGCGGAGCCCAGCAGCGTCGCCGAGCTTCGACGCGAGCTCGCCGGGCAGCTTGGCGTGCGACGCGAGCGCGGCGAACGACGCTCGCGCCGACTCCGGAGGCGGCCATCCCTCCGCAGCGACGACGTGGTCGGCGACGTCGATGCACGCCTCGATGGCAATCTGCAGCCACCGCTCGACGGCCGCGCGCAGCACGGGGTCCGCCGCGAGGGCTCGCTCGTCTGCTGCGAGGGGTCGTTCGAGCTCGCGCAGCGCGTCGTTCAGCGCGAGAAGTCGCCGCGCGACGACGTCGAGGTCCATCACCGTCCGCCTCCGGCGAGCCGCTGCGCGTGATGGACGGCCGACCGGCGAAAGAGCTCGCGCCGCGGGGCCTCGTCGTCGTAGCGACGCATGATGCCCACCTCGGACACGGTCCGCTCGCGCTCCGAGCGGACCACGACCCGCCGCCCGTCGCGAATCGCGCGAAATGCCACGGAGCTGCTCGTCCGGTCGACGTCGACGACGTCGGCGCGCTCGCCGATCGCCCCGAGCGCGTCGGTCAGCGCCGCGACGATGACCCGGCGCGCGCGCTCCCGGCCCGCGTCGTCCAGCCCGCGCGCGTAGACCACGGCGATGTCGAGATCGCTGCGCGCGTGGCTGGTTCCGGCAACGCGCGAGCCGAAGAGCCACGCGACCCGGACCGCCTCGAGAGGCCCGAGCGCGGCGGCCACCCGCCGCACCAGCTCGTCGGGCGCCAGCGATGAACGATCGGCCATGCCGCCCGTCATTGTACGCACGCTCGCCCGTCCGGGCCACCGTGGATCGCCTGCCGGTCCTTCTCGCGATCGCCATGGCATCCACAGACCAGCACCCTCGAGACCAGCACCCTCACCCTCCTCGTCGGGCGGGATGCTGTTGTTCACCGGGTGGACTTCCGCCCCGCCCCGTCGCCCGTGGGTCATCACCGCCGCTTGCGGGGGCCCGCTTCCGGCGAAAGGTCGAAGCCGGCGATACGGAAGTGACGGTCGCTGGCCAGAGCCTGGCGTAGCCGTAGCTCTCGCATGACCGCGAAGCTCGTGCAGTCGGTGAACGAGAAGTCCTGATCTCGCCAGCGAAAGAACCATGCGCGCGCCCGCTCCGCGCGCTGAGCGTCGATGACCTCCCAGCGCACTCGGCGGCTCCGCTCCATGCCATCCCACCAGGCCTCGGCGGCGTCGAGCCCGAGGCGCATCCGGAGAAGCGTCAACGTCTCGTCCATCACGTAGTCCGTAGTGACAAACCAGCCGCCGGCCTCGAGCCAGGCGTCTCGCCAGCGCCGCGCGGCCTCGTGCTGCCGGTCCGCAGCGTCGGCGAGCATCGTCCACCCGGACGTGTCGACGAAGGCTGCCTTCATCGACGCGGCTTCGTGCCGTACAGGACCGCGTCGTGATCGGCAGAGCCCAGCCCGTCGCGGCTCCGCCCCAGGGCGCCCGCTCGATACAGCGGTTCATCCGCCAGATCCTCGTCGGCTCCGGCCGACGGCGACCCGGCTTCCACGGGCACGACGCGAAAGGCAGGCCGGCTGCGATAGAGGATGGTGAACTTCTCCCCGTGCCTCACGCGCTCGACGACCGAGGGCAGCGCCGCTCGCAACTCCTTGGCGTTCAGCACCTTGTCCATGGTCATCTCAAGTTTACCCACGGACCCGCGGATGGCAAGCACAGTCCGGTCCGCCCTATCGCGGCGGCAGGACGTCTTCGACGCGGACGACCACGTCTTCGAATGACGGCACGGCGAGCGCGACGCCGCGACCGTGCTCCGCCATCCGCGCATACCCCTCGGGACCGGGCGCCGTGTAGACCTCGACCACCTCCTTCACCAGGTTCACGATCCAGTACTCGGGAACGCCAGCGGCCGCGTAGAGCCTCGCCTTCACCAGCCGGTCGGTCGACAGCGAAGACTCCGCCACCTCGACGATGAGATACGCAGTCGCGGGCGGCTGGTCCAGGTAGTCCCCCAGCGGCACGACGGCGATGTCCGGCTCGGGCTGCGACTCGCGGGGCGTCAGGAAGGACGACTGGATGTAGACCACCGCTCGCCCGGGCAGCGCCCGGGTGAGGATCTCCCCGAGACGGCAAACGCCGTAGCGGTGCGGACCGCCGATCGGGCTCATCGAGACGATACGGCCTTCGAGCAGCTCGACGTGGGCCCCGTCGAACACGCCACGCTCGACGAGCGCGGCGTACTCCGAGCGGAGCAAGGGGTACGATTGCGGGGCCGTGTGGGCGATCGCCATGGCGCACTCAGAGTAGCATCCGGAGGGGTCCTCACCCTTCCCCATCGAGCTCGCGGCCCGGCGAGTTGCGCGCGCCGGAGGCGGATGGACGCCGTGCTACGCTTCGCGCATGGCGAATCAGCCGACCGCCACTGTCCAGCCCGTGCGCATGACGCTCGACGAGTGGGCCGCGATGCCGGAGGACGAGCCCGGCGAGCTGGTCGACGGTTTCCTGGCGGAGGACGAGGTGCCCGAGTACGTGCACGAGCTCGTGATTTCCTGGCTGAACCACGCCCTGAGGAGCTGGGCCGTCTCGCGTGGCGCCCTGGTGGCTGGCTCGGGTGCCAAGTTCGCCGTGCGGGCGGACCGCGGGCGCATGCCCGACCTCACCGTCTACCTGTCGGGCGCGGGACGTCCCCCCAGGCGCGGCGTCATCCGCGTACCGCCCAGCATCGCCGTCGAGGTCGTGACCCCGACGCCGCGAGACGAGCGCCGCGATCGCGTCGAGAAGCTCGTCGAGTACGCGGCCTTCGGGGTCCGCTGGTACTGGATCGTCGACCCCGAGCTGCGGAGCTTCGAGATCCTCGAGCTCGGCGTGGACGGCCGCTACACCCATGCGGTGACCGTGTCCGAGGGCGCCGTCAAGGCCGTACCCGGCTGCGAGGGCCTCGCGCTCGATCTCCCCGCGCTCTGGGCCGAGGTGGACGCGCTCGAGTGACG
>PLYU01000076.1 GCA_003153495.1 Myxococcales bacterium | reverse complement strand
CGCCGGTGCGGAGGCCTCGGTGGACGCAGCGGTCGACGCGGCGCCCGCGACCGTCCCCGTCTGGCGCGTGGCGCGCCTCGCCGACGACTCGGGGACGACGCTCGTGGACGTCGTCGTCGGCCGCCGCCCCCTGCTCGCCGCTCTGGCCGCGGCGCGGCTGCGGCGGGGCGAGGCGCAGCGCGTCATCACCTCGCTCGAGACCGTGCGAAGCGTGGACCGCGTGGGCCCGAAAGACACGCTCACTGTGGCGTTCGACAAGGCGACCGGACGCGTCGTCGCCTACGAGCTGGCCACCTCGCCCGCCGATGTCTGGCAGGGACGCGAGCAGGTGGACGCCGACGGTTCGGTCAAGCTGGAGACGCGCGAGCTGAAGCTGCGCGTCGAGCTGGTGCGCGTCGNNTGCTCGACGACGCGCTCGACGGCCACGCCGAGCTGTCGAACATCCGCGCGGGCGCCCGCCTGCGCTTCGTCGCCACCCACGAGCAGGTGGACGGCGCATTCGTCCGCTGGGTGTCGCTCGAGGCCGTCGAGTACTTTCCAGCGACTTCGAGCGCGCCGTCGGTGCGCGTGTACTCGTTCGGAGACGTCGACGACTCGGGCGAGCCGCGCGCGCGGCGCGGCTGGTACGATGCCAAGGGGCGGCAGCCGTACCGCGGCGGCTGGCGCACTCCGGTACCCCTCGCGCGCATCGCGTCGAGGTTCAACCCGCACCGCATGCACCCCGTGCTGCACGTGGTGATGCCGCACAACGGCGTCGACTTCGCGGCGCCGGTCGGCGCGCGGGTGTACGCGACGGCCGCCGGAGTCGTGACCAGCGTGGGGTTCGACGGGCCGTGCGGGAACAAGGTGGAGATCGCGCACGCCGGCGGCATGAGCAGCGTTTACTGTCACCTGTCCCGGTTCGCGGCCGGCCTTCACGTCGGGCTTCACGTCGAGCCGCGGCAGCTCATCGCGTACGTCGGGCAGACCGGGCGGGTGACCGGCCCGCACCTGCACTTCGGCATCCGTCGCGGGGGGACGTTCATCGACCCGCTGACGCTCCGGTTCGACGGGGTGAACGTCGTGCCGCGCGCGCAGCGCGACGACTTCGACCGGCGGCGCGCGGCGCTCGACGCCGAGCTCGACGACATCCCGTTGCCCGCCGCGGCCGGGTCGTCGCCCGAGACCACCGAGCCTGAGACAATCTACGAGGAGCCGTAGTAGCGTAGCTCGGGCGAGCAGATGACGAGAGGCACGCAGGCGGCCAAGGTCGGGCTCTTCGTCGTGCTGACGGGAGCGGCCTCGTACGGCATCTACCGTTTCGTGAGCCCCCAGACCGGGGGGGGCGCCAGCTACGTCGTCCACGCCTACATCCATGATGCGACGGGGCTGGCGACGCGCTCGCGCGTCACCATCTCGGGCATCCCCGTCGGCACGCTGGACGCGATCAAGCTGGTGAACGGGCAGGCCGAGCTGGACGTCAAGGTGCGCGGCGACATCGCGCTCTACGAGAACGCGACGCTGGGGAAGAAGAGCGCGTCGCTCCTCGGCGAGTCGATGGTCGTCCTGACGCCCGGCACCGAGGACCACGCGAGGCTGCGCGACGGCGATCAGATTCGCCTCATCGTCGAGGAGACGACGCCCGCGCAGCTGATGGACGAGGTCAAGGAGATCGCCGACAGCATCAAGGCCGTCGCGCAGCAACTGGCCCGATCGATCGGGACCGAGGAGGGCGGGCAGAACATCCGCCTCATCCTGCAGAACCTGGCCCAGACGTCGGACGCCCTCAACCAGACCATCCGCGAGAACCGCGAGGTCATCAGGGACACTCTGCGCAACATCGACGAGATCTCGCGCAACGCGAACCCGCAGATGGCCCAGATCCTCGAGAACGTGCGCGTCGTCACGCAGGACGTCCGCCAGCTGATGGCGGCGGCGGACCAGACGAAGGACGGGCGGAAGGGCGACCTGCGCGACACCGTCGAGCGGCTCGACCGAGCGAGCAAGAGCCTCGAGAGCGCGCTCGGGCACATCGACAACGTGTCGGGGCGCATCGACCGCGGCGAGGGCACCATCGGCAAGCTGACGAAGGACGAGGCCCTGGTCAACGAGGTCCAGGGGGTGGCCGAGGGGATCAACGACTACGTGCAGAACGTGACGCGGCTGCAGACGGTGGTCGGGCTCCGCAACGACTACAACTTCCTCGCCAACACCATCAAGAGCTACGTCACGCTTCGCCTGCAGCCCCGCGAGGACAAGTACTACGAGATCGAGCTGATCAACGATCCGCGCGGCCTCACGACGGTCAGCGATACCAACGTCGACACGACCAACCCGAACGAGCCGGCGCACTACCGGACGATCTCGACGACGACGACCAACGCGTTCCGGTTCTCGCTGCAGTTCGCGAAGAGGCTCGGGCCGCTGACCGGCCGCTTCGGGATCAAGGAGTCGACCGGCGGCATCGGGCTCGATCTGCACCTCTTGAAGGACAGATTCGAGATCGTGAACGATCTGTTCGGCTTCGGCGAGGAGATCCAGCCGCGCTACCGCGTCTACCTGACCTACGAGTTCATCAAGCGCCTGTGGCTCCTCGGAGGCGTCGACGAGCTGTTCCTGCCGGACCGGCGCGAGTACTTCCTCGGCCTCCAGCTGCGGTTCACCGACGACGATCTCAAGACCATCCTGCCGTTCTCCGGCGGCGTGAGCTCGGCCGCAAAGTAGCTGGCCTAGCCCTACTTTCGCAAAGAG
>PLYU01000174.1 GCA_003153495.1 Myxococcales bacterium | reverse complement strand
ACGACTTGGGTTATCGCGTATGGGGCTTTGGGGGGAGCCCCTGACTCCATCGTTGCCCCGCGAGGACAGCCGGATTGAACTCCGGGGGGTCGCCTGATGCTGGAGGCGCCCCGGCGACCTGTACCACATCGTCACTGGATAGGGCACCCACCGGTGACTCTATCCGGCCCATCGACCGTCCAACCGTGCGACCGCCGATGAGCCGCCGCCCGCTGCCCCTCGCCACCGTTGCCCTCGTTCTGGCTACCCTTGTCGGCTACCTCGCCGAGCTGGTGGGCGGCGGCATGCCGGTGTGCGAACGGTTCGGCGTGACGGCGGCGGGGCTCCGGTCGGGCGACGTCCTCCCGCTCCTCGTCTACCCGCTCCTACACGACCCCGACAACCTCTTGCACGTGGGCGGGAACGTCGTGCTCCTGGCCCTCGTCGCCTCGATCGTCGAGGGCTGGATGGGCAAGCCTGCGCCTGGTCGCCGTGTACTTCGCGGGCGCCGTCCTGGGCGCGCTCAGGCACGTCTTCTGGCGCCCAGCGCGGACCCGCTCGTCGGCGGCAGCGGCGCGATCTTCGCCTTGCTCGCCATCGCGGCCGTCGTCAGCCCACGCACCCTCGCGTTCACCTCGGTGCTGTTCGCGACGAACCTCGTGGCGCTCTTCCACCCTTCGCCGTGGCTCGTGCCGGCGACCCACGGCGCCGGCGGGGACCCCTGCGCCCTCGCCGCCGTGGCCGGCGTGCTGGGCCTCGTCGCCGCGCGGCGCGCGCGCCGGCCTGACGAGGCGTCGCGTCCTCCTCCATGGATCTTGAACGAGACTAGTTGCAGGTCGACACGCTGATGCCGGTGAAGTCGATCACCTGGCCGTTCAGCGTCGTCGACACCGAGCACGTGGCGCCGCTGACCACCACGATGTTCGTCGAGGCTGGCTCGCAGAGACACCCTTGGGCCGCGGCGTCGGGGTCCGTCCTGCAGCACACAGGCGCCCCACCTTCGCCGGCCCCGGGCTTGTCGGCCTTCGGAGGCACCGTGATCGTGCAGCCGACCGAAGCAACGAGCGCGAACAGGACCACAATCGAAGGGGGCATCGCCGGGACTGTAGCAGCTCCCCGGGTCGCCCGCAGCGACGGCCCTGCGGTGTCGACGGCATTCCACCCGTGTATCCCCCGTTCGGTTGGGGGGATTGGGGGGAGCGGCCGCGCTCCCCCCGACTACCGATCGATCCCCTTCGGCCGAGCGGAGCTGCGAAGCGGACCGACAGCCCCGTGCGCATCACCAAGCGAGGCAGGCGGAGCGAAGGCCTGGACTGAGCCTTCGGACAAACGTCAACAATCCACGCTCGGTACTTCGCCACCGCGCAGTACTTCCTCTGCTCGGTACCTCGTACTCCCACGTTCGCAGCGGCACGTAGACCGATCCCGCGCTTCCCAGATCGCTGCGGTACAGCGTGAGCCGCGTCGCCCGGCACTCCCCCGCGCCCTCCGCCAGCTCGCGCTTGAGCCACCGGCGCGCATCGTATGGCATCTTCAAGCGCGCCAGGGTGACGTGCGGCCTGTACGCGCGCGACTCTCGCTTCACGCCGTACTTCTCGGCGAGCTTCTCGACCTTCGTGGCGAGCTTGGCGACGCCGCCGTCGGGATCCTCGAGCTCGATGACGACGACGCTCGCCGCCTGGGCCGACGGGAACGCCTCGAGCCGGAAGGTGCCGGGGCGCGGCGCCTTCTTGCCCCCGGCGAGCGCAGCGAGCGCCTCGCCCAGCGGGGCGACGGCGGTGGCCGGGAGCTCACCCATGAACTTCAGCGTGACGTGCGCCCTGGCGGGTGGCGTCCAGGTCGCGCTCGGCGCGCCGCTCGCCATCCGGAGCCGGTCGGATACCCGCATGACGCGCCGCACGCTCGTTGCGTCCAGCTCGAGGGCGACGAACGCGCGGATCGTCTCCATGGCCGCAGGTGCTGGCAAGCGCTTCACTGCCGCTCGCCCGGACCCGCCGCGTCTCGCTCGGCGCCGCGCGAAACGCACAGCTCCCGCACCATCTGCAGGCCGGCGTACGCGGCGAGCGTCTGGATCTGGCCGCGATCTCCGCCGAGCGCGCGGTGCTGCACGTCCGTCGTGCCGTCCGGGCCGGCCACCGCGATGTACACCGTGCCCACGGGTTTGTCGTCGCTTCCGCCGCTCGGGCCCGCGACGCCGGTCAGGGCGAGGGCCACGTCCGACCCGGATACGTGCCTGGCGCCCGCCGCCATCGCCGCGGCCACCTCGTGGCTCACCGCGCCGTGCCAGCGGATGGTCTCCTCGTCGACGCCGAGGACCTTGGACTTCGCGCTGTTCGCGTAAGTGACGGCGTCGAGCAAGAGGAAATCGCTCGCGCCGGGCTCGCGAGTCAGCAGGTGACCGACCAGGCCGCCCGTGCACGACTCGGCGATGGCGAGCGTCCAGCCGCGGGCGCGCAGGGCTCGCCCGACCACGCCGGCGAACGTGTCGTCCGCCTCGCCGTACACGTAGCGGCCGAGGCGCGTGCGCACCTCGACGGTCGCGCGCTCGCAGAGCGCCCGGGCGGAGGCGTGCGACGCCGCGCGCGCCAGGACCTTCACCTCGATCTCGGGATAGTGGGCCCGGTAGCCGATGACCGTGCCCGGGTACGCGGCCTCGACGCCGGCGAGCTTCTCGCCGACCACGCTCTCGGGGAGGCCAAACGTCCTCAGGCGCGACTGGTAGAGGGTGTTCGGCGCCAGCGCGCGGATGCGAGGCACGACCTGCTCCTCGAACATGCGCTTCATCTCGCGCGGGACGCCGGGCATGAAGTACGCGACGCAATCGCCGAGCACCACGCCGAAGCCCGGCGCGGTGCCGACGGGGTTCGGCAGGATGTCCGCGCCCTCGGGGAAGTCGGCCTGCTTGGCGTTCGTGGCGCTCATCGTCCGGCCGAACCGCTCCATGCGGCGGCGCATCTGGTCGTGCGACGCCTCGTCGCGCACGAGGCGCAGGCCGAGCGCGCGCGCGACGGCCTCGGTCGTCACGTCGTCCGTCGTCGGCCCGAGGCCCCCCGTCGATACGACGACGCGCGCGTGAGACCTCAGCCTGTGGAGCGCCTCCACGATGCGATCGCGGTCGTCGTCGACGACCAGGTGCTCGGTGACCTCGAAGCCGAGGGCCGTCAGCTCGGCCCCGAGCCACGCCGCGTTGGAGTTGACGAGCTCTCCGCGCGTCAGCTCGGTCCCAATCGACAGCACCGCGCAGGTCATCGGGACCACCGAGCGTAGCGCACCTCTCGGCCCTCAAGGGGCATAGGCGCACCTCAGGCCCACTTTGGCGTCGCGAGCGCCCGGGTCCAGCTCGAGACGCGCCCAGATGCGCAGGTCGCTCGCCAGGGCCGTCTGCCACGAACCGCCCTTGGCAATCCCCCTTTCGGGGGAGGCGACCCACTCGGCGACGTTCCCGGCGAGGTCGTGCAGGCCGAGCGGAGAGTCCCCGTCGGGGTGCGCGCCCACGGTATCCGGGCCATCGCCGTCGCTCGCGCACGGACCGCCGGCCAGGCCCCACGCCGCACGACGGCAGACCGCGCCCGTGTCTCCCCAGGGATACCGGCGCGGAGGGTCCACGGCCGAAGCCGCAGCGGCCATCCACTCGTCCTCCGTCGGCAGGCGCCCGCCGCGCGCGGCGCAGAAGGTCGCCGCTTCGTCGCGGGTCATCCCGCTCGCCGCCCGCGCGGCGTCGGGGCCCTCGTCCCCTCCCCAGCGGCCGCGGGTCACCTCGAAGGCGTCCAGGCGGAACGCCTGCACCCGGAGCGTCCGGGGCGAGACGGTGCGCTCCGCCTCCCAGTCCGACGGGCCCACCGTGAGGGTGCAGGCAGGCACCAGCACGCGGACGTCGGGGGCGTCGCAGCCGTGCGGGGTGCTCGCCAGAGGCGCCGGGCACGGGCCGGCTGGCACGGCGCAGCGCGCGCCGCGAGGGAGGAACCCGGGTCCGCAGCGCGCTCCGTCGTCTCGCCCGCGCAGCGCGATCCCCACCCACACGGCGGCCCCGACCGCGACGACGACCACCGCGACCGGCAGCGCCAGACGCACCCTTCAGGTCCCCACGCCGAACTCGAGCACGCCGATGCCCCCGATCTCCACCTCGAGCGAGGCCCCCGCGACGAGCGGGCCGACCCCCTCGGGGGTCCCCGTCAAGATCACGTCACCCGGCTCGAGCGTCATCATGTGACTCGCGAACGAGACGAGGGTCGGCACGTCGAAGATCATGTGACGGGTCGAGCCGTCCTGGCGGGTGTGCCCGTCGACGCGGCATTTCACCTCCAGCGCGGCCGGGTCGAGCTCCGTCTCGATCCACGGCCCGACCGGGCAGAACGTGTCGAAGCTCTTGGAGCGCGTGAACTGCACGTCCTTGCGCTGGAGATCGCGCGCGGTGACGTCGCACGCGCAGCTGTAGCCGAGGACGTGCGCGAGCGCGCCGCCCGGAGACACGTTCTTCGCCCGCGAGCCGATCACGACGGCGAGCTCCGCCTCGTGCTCGACGCGCGAGCTCTCCGGCGGGAGGCGGACGGTGTCGCCGGGCCCCGCGAGCGACGACGGCGCCTTGAGGAACAGGAGCGGCTCGCTGGGCACGTCGTGTCCGAGCTCGCGCGCGTGCGCCGCGTAGTTGCGTCCGATGCAGACGATCTTCGAGGGGCGGACGGGGCAGCGCAGGTCCGCCTCGCCCCAGGTCCACGTCTCGACGGTCTCGCGGCCCCCGAGCCACGGGGCGGCGTCCAGCCCGTGGGCACGCGGTCCGTCGAGGCGGGCGAAGCGGTCCCCGCCAGGGGTGCGAAGGAGAGCGATGCGCATGGCGGGAAGCTAGCTCAAGCTGCGTCGGGTGGCGCCCCGTGACGCGCTAAGGTGTGCCGCCGATGACCCGCATCCGCCTCGCGTTCTCGCCCGACAGCGACGACATCTTCATGTTCTGGCCTCTGCTCGCGGGGAAGGTCGACCCCGAAGGCCTCTCCTTCGAGGCCGAGCGGGCCGACACCGAGGCCTTGAACGCGCGCGCGGCCGCCGCCGACATCGACGTCGTCGCGGTGTCCATCGCGCGCTGGCCGTCGCTCGCGCGCGACTACCTGCTCCTGCCGCACGGTATGTCCGTCGGCCGCGGCTACGGCCCGGTGGTCGTCGCTGGCGGCCCCCGCGAGCTCGCGTCGCTCGAGGGCGAGCGGATCGGCGTCCCCGGGCTCCGCACGACGGCGTGCCTCGTGCTGCGCCTGCTGATGCCCCGCTTCGAGCCGGTGGTCGTGCCCATCAGCCCTTACTCGCGCGCGTTCGAGGCCGTGCGCGCCGGCGAGGTCGACGCCGCGCTCCTCATCCACGAGGGGCGCCTCACCTACGAGCGCGAAGGCATGGCCCTCGTGTGCGACCTCGGGGTCGCCTGGGCGGCGGCGACCGGCGGGCTGCCGCTTCCGCTGGGCGGCAACGCGATCCGGCGCGGGCTCGGGCCCGAGCTCGTCGCGAAGGTGTCCCGGCTCTGCAAGAGCTCGATCCAGTGGGCGCTCGAGCACCGCGACGAGACGATGGCCGAGCTGCTCGGGCGCGAATCGCGCGCCGACCTCGCCCTGGACCGGGCGATGCTCGACCGGTACCTCGCGATGTACGCCAACGCGGACACCCTCGACGCGCCGGCGGACGTCCGGCGCGCGATCGACGAGATGTACGCGCGCGCGCACGCCGCGGGCCTGCTCGACGGCCCGGTACGCGTGGAATTCGCGCCCTAGCGCCTCTGCGGCTGAATCCTGGCTCAGAAGTAATACGTCGCCGCGATGCCGTCGGTGAAGATGGCCCACGGGTTGGCGCCCACGTTCGTGCCGAACGTGTTGGTGCCGTCGGACGCCGAGTTCGCGTCCGACTTCCACTTGAAGGTGGACCGCCGGTAGCTGAGCCCCACGGTCGCCTGCAGCGCGAGCTGCGGCACGCCGATGAAGCNNTGCTGCGGCGCGGACGACTTCGCCGTGCCGCTCGTGAATCCGATCGTCGTCTCGGGGATGACGAGGAACGAGTAGTGGCGCCCGTGCGCGAAGGCGATGGGCAGGCCGGCGTGCAGCGCCATGCCGAAGGCCGACGGCTTGTCCGCGGTCGTGTCGGTGGACCCCTGCACGGACTCCGTCGCGCCACCCTGGAACCCGAGCCCGAGCCCGAGGTCGACGCCGAGGTTGCGCTGGAACCAGTACCGGACGCCGACCACCGGGGCGGAGATGGTCGTCCCCTGCACGCCGCCTGGACCCGGCGTCGGAACGGCCGTTCCCGCCACCGGCAAGGGGTTGGCGATCGGCAGCGCGGCGAGGTTGAAGTAAGTCACGCCGAAGCGGCCCACGACCCGGTCGTGATCCGGGGTCTCGTCGGAGGGGGGCGGAGGCGGGGGCTGGAACTGGGGCTCGGGCAGGGGCGCGAGCGCGGGAGCCTGGGGGGGCGGCGGCGGAAGCACGGGTGCCGGCGCGGGAGCGGGCGCAGGTGTGGGGGCGGGTGCGA
>PLYU01000231.1 GCA_003153495.1 Myxococcales bacterium | reverse complement strand
GGCCGCTGCGGAAAGCTCACCTTGCCGATCACGAGCACCGGCTCGCCCGCGGCCAGGAGCGGCGCATACTGCTCGATCTCGCGCGAGCGCAGCTTCGCGGCGACCCGCCCCGTCAGGTCCTCCAGATCGAAGAAGGCCACCTTGCCCCCCCCGTCCTTGAAGATCCGCTCCCGGTAGCCCTCGGCCATGCCCACCAGCTTCACCGCCGCCCAGTCGTCCATGCCCGCGCACTCAGCCACTGGCGCCGCGCCGAGCTTCGCGAGCCCGGCGTCGCCCTTCAGGTACCGGTCCAGCGGGTGCCCCGACACGTAGAACCCGAGAGCCTGCCGCTCGCGCACCAGCAGCTCGCGCCGGTCCCACGGCTGGCTGTCGACGTAGTCGCCCGCCGTGGGCGCCGAGCCGAGCGCCGACGCCGACGCCTTCGGCGCCGCGTCGAACAGCCCGAACATCGACGTCTGCCCGGCCTCGCGGTCGCGGCTGGCCGCGCGCGAGCGCTCGAGGGCGATGTCCACCGACGCGAACGCGCGCGCGCGCGTCACCCCCTGGGCCGTGAGCGTCGTGTCGAAGGCCCCGCACTGCACGAGCGCCTCGAAGACAGCCTTGTTCACCCGCTTCGCGTCCACGCGCGCCGCGAGGTCGAAGAGGTCCCGGAACGGCCCGCCCTGCCGCGCCTCGAAGACCGCCTCGAGCGCCGCGCCCCCTAGCCCGCGCACGGCGCCCAGCCCGAACCGGATCTGCGGGCCCAGCCTGTCCTTGACCTTGTCGGTCCGCTTGATGCCCTTGTCGCCCCGCGGGTTCGTGTAGACGACCTTGAAGTCCGTGTCGCTCTCGTTCACGTCCGGCGGCAGCACGGTCACCCCCATCGAGCGCGCGTCGGCGATCGTCCGCACGACCTTGTCGATGCGGTCCTTGTCGCTCGTGAGGATCGCGCACAGTAGCTCCACCGGGTAGTGCGCCTTGAGCCACGCCGTCTGGTACGTGATGAGCGCGTAGGCCGCCGAGTGGCTCTTGTTGAAGCCGTACCCGGCGAAGTACTCGAGCAGCGCGAAGATGCGCTCGGCGTCGGCCTCCTCGACCCCGTTGTTCTTCGCGCCCTCCACGAAGGCGCTCTTCTGCTTGGCCATCTCCTCGGCCTTCTTCTTGCCCATCGCGCGCCGGAGGAGATCGGCGCTGCCGAGCGTGTAGCCGGCGAGCTTCTGCGCGATCTGCATGACCTGCTCCTGGTAGACGATGACGCCGTAGGTCGGCTCGAGCAGGTCGTCGACGAGCGGGTGCAGGCTGGCGATCGCGGCGCGGCCGTGCTTGCGATTGACGAAGTCCTCCACCATCCCGCTCCCCAGCGGCCCGGGGCGGTACAGCGCGACGGCGGCCACGACGTCCTCGAATCCGTCCGGCCGCAGGTCCTTGAAGAGCTGCTGCATGCCGCTCGACTCGACCTGGAAGACGCCCTTCGTCTCGCCGGACGCGAGCAGCTTGAGCGTCGCGGCGTCGTCCATGGGGACGCGCGCGAGGTCGAGCTTCTTGCCCTCGGCGACGAATTCCGGCCGGGCGTCGACCAGGCGCACCGCCACGTCCAGCACCGTCAGCGTCTTGAGGCCGAGGAAGTCGAACTTGACCAGGCCCGCCAGCTCGACGTCGTCCTTGTGGTACTGCGTGACGAGCGCGCCGGTCTTGTCGTCCTTGAACACCGGGACGTGGTCCCAGAGCGGCCCCTCGCTGATGACGATGCCGGCCGCGTGCTTGCCGGCGTGGCGCGTCAGCCCCTCGAGCTTGCGCGCCTGGTCGAGCAGCTCGCGCACCCGCTCGTCGCGCTCGTACATCGCCTTGAGCTTCGGCTCGATCTCGAGGCTCTCGGCGATCGTGTACGTCTCCGCGGGCGTCTTGCGCGGGATGAGGTTGGCGATCTGCTGCGCCTCGGTCGGCGTGATGCCGATGCACCGGGCGACGTCCTTCACGACACTCTTGCTCTTGAGCTCCGCGAACGTCGCGATCTGCCCGACGCTCGTCTCGCCGTAGCGCTTCTGGACGTACGCGATCACCTCGTCGCGCCGGTCCATGCAGAAGTCGATGTCGAAATCCGGCATGCTCACGCGCTCCGGGTTGAGGAAGCGCTCGAAGATCAGCCCGTACGGGATCGGGTCGATGTCGGTGATGCGCATCGCGTACGCGACGAGCGAGCCGGCGCCCGAGCCGCGGCCCGGGCCCACGGGGATGCCGCTCTCCTTGGCGTAGCGGATGAAGTCCCAGACGATGAGGAAGTACCCGGCGAACCGCATCTTGGCGATGACGTCGAGCTCGGTCTCGAGGCGCTTCGCGTAGGCCTCCCGGTCGACGGGCGTCCCCCGCCCCTCCAGCTCGCGCAGCCGCGCGTCGAGTCCATCGCGCGCGATGTGCCGGAAGTACCCGTCGGTGTCGTAGCCGTCGGGCACGGCGAAGCTCGGGAGCATCGGCTCGCCGAGCTCGAGCGAGGTGCGGCACTTCTCGGCGATCGCCAGCGTCGCCTTGACGGCCTCCGGGTGGGCCGAGAAGAGCTTCGCCATCTCGCCCGGCGACTTGAGGTACATCTCGCTCGAGCCGTGGTGGCGGATCTTCGCCTCCTCGAGCGAGCGACCGGTCTTGATGCACGACAGGTACAGGTGCGCCTCGGCGTCGGTCCGCTCGGCGTAGTGCACGTCGTTGGTGGCGACGAGCGGTAGGTCGAGCGCGCGCGCCACGTCGAGCAGGATTCCGTTGAGCACGGGCTGCTCGGGGAGGCCGTGGTCCTGCAGCTCGACGTAGAGGTTGCCGGGCTCGATGGCGTCCCGGAGCGCGGCGAGCATCTCCTGCCCGCGCACCTGCCCTTCTTCCAGGACGGCCTGCGGGACGAGGCCGCCCATGCACCCGGTGAGCGCGACCAGCCCCTTCGACCGACCGGCCAGATCCTCGAGCGTCACCGGAGCCCCGCTGACCTGCGCGCGCGACACCAGCCAGATGAGGTTCTTGTACCCCTCCGCGCTCGCCGCCAGAAGCGGCAGATGGCACGCCCGCCCGCCGAGCCCCGCCACGTCCAGCTCGCAGCCGAGGATCGACTGCACCTGGGCCTCCTTGGCGGCCTTGTGGAACGAGATCGCGCCGAACATGTTGCCGTGATCGGTCACGGCGACGGCGGGCATCGCCGCCGCGGCCACGCGCTTGACGAGGTCCTTCACCTTCACCGCGCCGTCGAGCAGCGAGTACTGGGTGTGGACGTGAAGGTGGACGAACTCGGCGGGCATCGCAGACGAATCTACGCCGGCGGTGCGCGGGGCGCGAGGACCGTCACCAGGTCCCAGCTCTCGACCGCGAGGGGCGCCTACGGCCGCTCGAGGCTGATGGGGCCCAGGACTCCGCTCCGGAAGTCGTGAATGAGCACGTCGGCCGCCTTGTGGCGATCGACCACTCCCCCTCCCCGCAGGCACCCGCGGCGCCGGCCGATCTCGACGAGGAGCGAATCGGCGTCCCCGGGAAGCGCGGCGAGCCCGTATCGCCTCGCCAGGAGGGCCGGATATCGCTCGAGCAGCACGCCGGCCCCGAAGAGCGCCACGCTCTCGTAGTCGAGCGCCGCGTCCGGGATCGCGCCGCCGAACGCGAGCAGCAGCGCGCCTCTTTCGTCCTCGATCTTCGGCCAGAGGATGCCCGGGTTGTCCGAGAGCGTCATGCCGCCCTCGAGCACCACGACCTGCTCGCCCTTGGTGACCGCCGGCTCGTCGCCGACGTTGGCGACCTTGCGCCGCGCAAGGGTGTTGACCAGGGTCGACTTGCCCACGTTGGGGATGCCGACGATCATCGCGCGCGCCGCCTTCCTGCCGCGCGTCGGCCTGGCGAGCGCGGCGCAGGCCTCGGCGATCCTGGCGCGCGTCTCGGGCGCCCGGGCGGTGGTCACCGCGACGGCGAGCACCCGTCCCCCGGGCCCCCGGCTCACCGCCCCGACCTTCTCGAAGTGCAGGAGCCACGCGCGCGTGACCGCGGGGTCGGCGAGGTCACTCTTGCTCAGGACCTTCACGCAAGGCTTTCCCCCTCGCAGCTCGGTCACCACGGGGTTCTCGCTGGCTCGCGGCATCCGCGCGTCCAGGACCTCGATCACCACGTCCTGCTTCGCCATCGACTCGGCGATCGCGCGCCGAGCCCTGGTCATGTGACCCGGGTACCACTGGATGGACAAGACCCCCACGTCGTACCATCCCGCACGACCATGCGCTGGGACGACTCGCACGAGAGCCCCGATCTCATCGACCGCCGCGGCGACGCGCCGGTGCGCGAGGCGGGCGGCATCGGCAACCTGCTCTTCCTGGTGCCGTGGCTGATGCGCAGCCGGCTGGGGCGCGTCGTGCTCCTCGTCGGGCTGGTGGTCCTCGGCGTGCAGATGTGGATGGGTGGCGGCCCCGACGCGCAGCGCGCCCACGGCGGCTCGCTCCCGGGAGCCGGAGCCCAGGCGGAGACGCCCGAGGTCCACTTCGTGTCGTTCGTGCTCGACGACGTGCAGGCCAGCTGGCAAGCCCTCTTCGCGCGCGAGCAGCGGTCCTACCGCCACGCCAGGCTCGTTCTCTACACGGACTCGACGCGCACGGGCTGCGGCCTGGGCGACGCCGCGACGGGGCCGTTCTACTGCCCGGAAGACGAGCAGGTGTACGTCGACCTCGGGTTCTTCCAGGAGCTGTCCGGCAAGCTCGGCGCGCGAGGTCAGTTCGCGCAGGCGTACGTCATCGCGCACGAGCTCGGGCACCACGTGCAGAAGCTCCTGGGCATCAGCGAGCGCGTCGCGGCCATGCGACACACCGAGGGCGCCACCGGCGCATCGGTGCGGCTCGAGCTGCAGGCCGACTGCTTCGCGGGCATCTGGGCGCAATCGAGCGCGCAGCGCGAGCTGCTGGAGAGCGGCGACATCGAGTCGGCGCTCGGCGCGGCGGCGGCCGTGGGGGACGACCGGCTGCAGCGAATGGCGACGGGAACCGTGAGCCCCGAGACCTGGACGCACGGATCGGCGGACGAGCGGATGCGGTGGTTCCGTCGGGGGTTCGTGAAGGCGACGCTCGCGGCGTGCGACACGTTCGGCGCGACTCACCTCTGAGAACGGCCCGGCGCGTAGTCATTAACCTACGTTGACGCGGCTTCCGATCGCTGTTACTCACGCGGCGGTAAAATGTGCTTTTCGGCCTAACAGGCCGGGGGAAGGACCTGTTCCATGAGTCACCTCGAGCGCCTTCCGGCGCGCGCGCTCCTCGTCAGCCTCGCCTGCGGTTCGTTCGCCTGCAGCTCGTCCAGCTCCGCGACGCCGGGTCCGGTCAGCGATGCTGGTGCGAGCGCGAACGTCGCGGCGGACGCCCTCGTGGCTGACGCAGGCCCCACGCTTGGGATGACGGACGCCGGCTGCCCGACCGGCACCGGGTTCCAGGGGGACAACGCGTGCCTGCCCGCGCCCGACCCCGCGCAGGGGTTTCAGCTTCACTACGGCCCGACGGAGTACGCGAGCGACGTCTCCCCCTTCGTGCTGGAGCCCGGCAAGGAGACGGTCGACTGCGTCTACCAGAAGACTCCGAACACGACCGACCGCTACGTCTCCGGGTACCAGTTCTACATGCGCCCGGGCAGCCACCACCTGAACATGAACATCAACGGCCAGGCGGAGGACGCCGGCTTCGGCATGTGCCAGGCGAACGACCAGTCTCCGGGCATCCTCGGCGGCTCGGAGACACCCAAGGTGGACCAGCTGAGCGACCCGGCCCCCGAGAACGCGGGTCTGGCGGTCAAGGTGCCGGCCAACTCGCAGGCGGTGATCAACTTCCACGTCATCAACACGGGGACCAAGCCCATCCTCCGCGAGGCATGGCTCAACTACATGTACATCGACCCTTCCCAGGTGAAGGGGATCCGCGGCAACGTGTTCCTCGTCGGCGGCGTGGGCTTCCGCATCGACCCGGGGACGCACCAGACCTACCAGTACTCGTGCACGCCGGACCGTCCCACGCGCGTCCTCGACCTCGCCGCGCACATGCACGTGCACGCCACGCGCATGTCGGCGTGGAAAGTCGCGAGCGGCCAGGCGACGAAGATCTACGAGTCGTACGACTGGGCCAATCCGAACGACTTCCGCTTCGACAGCGTGCACCCGCACAACCCGGTGCCCGACCCGACGACCCGGACGGCCGGCGCGGTCTCCGGCACGCTGACGTTCCAGCCGGGCGAGTACCTGCAGTGGGAGTGCGAGGTCGACAACCCCGCCGGCGGCTCGGTGCTCACGTTCCGCAACGAGGTCGAAACCGGCGAGATGTGCATCATGACCGGGACGATGGTCCCGGCCGACGATCCGATGAAGCCGTACGACTTCACGTGCACGCTCAACTGAGCGTCCGAGACGAAGAGATATGACGAGGAGAGGGGCGATGATGAGCGTGTCTTCCAGGAAGGTCGGGATTCGCGGGCTGGTGCTCGCGTGTGTCGCGGGCGCGCTCTCGACCGCGCTGACGGTGGCGGCCGGGTGCAGCTCCACGACGAATGGCGGGGCCGGGGCTTCGCCGTCGGAGGCGGGGTCGGAAGCATCGGCGCAACCCGACAGCGCGGCGCCGACCGACGCCGCGTCCCCCGGAGACGGCGGCACGAATCGCGTGCTCACCTGGCAGATCGAGGAATCGCCCACGACGTATGGCCTGGGCGACGGAGGCAGGAAGCTGCCCGACGGCGGAGCGGCCCCGCTTCCGCCCGTGACCGGCGCCCAGGTCTGCGCCTACCTCTGGGGAGACGGCGGCGCGGTCATCCCGGCCCCCGACGGGGGGACGGCCGGCAACATCGGCTGCACGACGACCGACGCGCAAGGCAACTTCGCCTTGCCGCTGCCGGCAGGCACGGACGTGGTGCTCACGGTCACGAAGGCCGGATACAACGCCATCCTCCAGCCCATCGAGACTTCCCACAACGACATGGACGGCGTAGGGCAGGCAGGGGCCCTGCTCACGTCTCGGTCGAGCGACCCGCCCCCGCCGATCAACAAGACGATCGACTGGCAGCACACCGGGCAGGTCGGCTTCTTCGTCATCGGTCCGGCTCCCGACGGCGGTAACGATTTCAGCGGCGATCCCGGGGCCGTGATCAGCCTCGGCCCGTCGGCGGGCGACGGTCCTTATTACATGATGGGCGGGGATTTCCAGCTCGACGCCTCGACGGTGGTCGATGCGCAGGGCTGGTTCTACAACGTGCCGCCGGGCGCCTACGACTTGAAGGTGGCCGACTCGAAGCACGATTGCGCCCCCATCTCGTTCCAGTTCGGCAGCAACGGGTTCCCGCTGTCGAATCCCCCGCACACGATCGCCATACCGGTGGTCGCCGGGTACACGACGCTCGAGGTCGGCCTCTTCTGCACGGACAAGCCGCCGATCGTGAACGTCGACGGCGGCGGCGACTGATTCGAGCCCCTCTACCTGCCCCGCGCGCGCTCGACGACGTGCGGGGCGAGGTGGAGGGCGAACGCGTAGATGCTGATCTGCGGCGGGCCGCCGATGCTCGTCGGGAAGAGCGACCCGTCGGCCACGAACAGGCCGCGCAGCTGATGGTGCTCGCCCGTGGAGCGGACCACGCTCTTGTGGGGGTCCTCGCCCATGCGCATCGTGCCCATGGGGTGCACGGCCGTCATGGGCACGGAGTGCGGGCGGATGACCGCGAGGTCGAGCCGCTCGAGCTCCGCGACGGTGCGAACGCGCAATGCCGGGACCGCCGGGATGGTGACCTCGCGCGCCCCGGCCGCCAGAAGGAGCCGCGCGCAGGCCACGAGCCCCTTCGCGAGCTGCCTGCGGTCCGCTTCGCTCATCGCGTACCTCAGGACGGGGCCCCCGTCGTCGTCGACGGCGACCTCTCCACTCGTCTCGTCGTGCACCATGGCCGTGAGGACGGCCAGGTTCGAGTACGCGCGCATGCCTGCCATGTGCGCCGCGCCGAAGCCCGGCAGCGTCGCCGCGGCGCCGATGGGATGGGCGAACGCCGGGACGATCCAGACGCGCTCGTCGCTGCCCTCCTCGTGCGACAGGTGCTCGGTGCACTCGTAGCTCTGGGGGATGCCGCGCCAGCCCGCGATCTCGCGGTCGAAGCGACCGGCTGCGATGGCACCGGGATGCATCCGTAGCCCGCGCCCGAGCTGCCCGTAGGGGTCCGGGACGCCGCTCCGGCGCGCGAGCGCGGGGCTGCCCACGGCGCTCGCGGCCAGGACGACCACGGGCGCCAGCACCTCCACGCGGGCCCGCGGCAGCCCGGCCGCGTCGCGCGCCTCGGCGTGCACGCCCGTGACGCGCGCGCCGTCGTGCGACAGGCGCAGGACGGTCACGTCGGAGTACACGCGTGCGCCGGCGATGACGGCCTGCGGTACGACGATCTTGAGAGCGTTCTGCTTCGCGTCGTACGCGCACCCGAGCTCGCAGAAACCGCTCTGCTGGCAGCCGACGCGGTTGTGCTTCAGCGGCCCCCCGCGCCACCCGAGCGCCTCGCACCCGGCGCGCAGCGCGTCGTTGTTTGCGTTTCGCATCGGCGCGTCGATCTCCGACACCGAGAGGTCTCGCTCGATGGCTTCGAACGCGGGGCGCAGGTCGCCCGGCGCCGCGCCGAGGACGCCGTACCGGCGCGCCCAGAGGTCCAGGATCTCGTCCGGCGTGCGCTTGCAGAGGTTGGTGTTGTGGACCGTGCTCCCGCCTACCCCCCTGCCCTGCAGGACGCGGATCGCCAGGTCCTGGGTCATGCGGGCGCCCGCGTCCTGGAAGAGCAGCGGGAGCATCTCGTCCTCGCGCTGGGTGAGCTCGCCCGACGTCGAGCAGGGCCCCTCCTCGAGGGCCACGACGTTCAGACCGGCACGGGCCAGCTCGCGCAGCGCGACGGACCCTCCCGCCCCCGTGCCGACGACGACCGCGTCGACCTCGAGGACGAGGTCCCCGGTGACCTCGCGGCCGCGGACGACGCCCGCTATCACCGCCAGCCCCCCAACGGCCGCGCGAGCAGAGGGCCGTCGTACCGGGCGAGCTTCCAGGTGCGCACGTCGCGGTAGTACCCGATGAACACGAGAGACTTGAGCCCCTCGAAGCCCGCGCGAAGCCGATCGTGGGGCGACTGCTCGAGCGCCGCGAGCACGGCGTCCTGGTCGGCAGGCGAAAGGCGCGTGAAGCGCGACGCGAAACCGGCGCCCACGGGGGCCACGTGCTCCAGGTACGCGAGGAAACGGCCGAAGTCGCGGCGCACGCGCCCGTGCATGCGCGAGACCCATAGGTCGATGCTGCCGGGGACGTCGGTGTCGTCGGCGCTCGGAATGGACGGGTCTCCCTCGCGGTCGGGCGCCGCGATGCGTCGCGCGGCGCTCCGGACGACCACGAACTGCCACGGAGTCAGTGCGACGAGCCTACGACCGGGAGGCACGGCGTAGCCGCGCGTCCGGACGGCGGCGACGGTCGCCCCGGCGAGCACGAGGGCGAGCGCCGCCCCCGCGCCGAGGGCGCGCCGACGCGAGATGCGGCCCGTCCGGTCGCTCGCTGCTCGCATCATGCCGCTGGCGAATGTATACGCACCTGCAGGGCCAGCGTGCACCTCTTCGGTCTCACGGGCGGAATCGCGTCGGGCAAGAGCACGGTGGCGGCGCGCCTCCGCGCGCGGGGCGTGCCGGTCATCGACGCGGACGAGGTCGCGCGTGAAGTGGTCGCGGTGGGGACCGCCGGCCTCCGGGCGATCGTCGAGGCCTTCGGCGAGGGAGTGCTGGGACCGGACGGGACCCTCGATCGCAAGGAGCTCGGACGGATCGCGTTCGCCGACGACGCGGCGCGGAGGCGCCTGAACGCGATCACGCACCCCCTCATCGGGCAACGAACCGCCGAGCGGGCCGCCGAGCTCGGGCGCTCCGGGGAGCCGCTCGCCTGCTACGAGGCGGCTCTCCTGGTCGAGAACGGGCTGGCCGAGATGTTCCGGCCCCTCGTCGTCGTCGCGTGCCCGGAGAGCGTCCAGGTCGCGCGCCTGCGCGCGCGCGACGGAGTCTCGGAAGACGACGCGCGCGCGCGCATCCGCGCGCAGATGCCTCTGGCGCAGAAGGTGGCGGCGGCCGATGACGTCATCGACACGAGCGGCTCGCTCGCGGACGTCGCGCGCCAGACCGACGAGGTCCTCGCCAGGGTCTGCGCGAGACTCGGGCTGGACGTCGCGCGTTACCCGAGAGGCGACGGGGGCTAGACAGGAGCCCGGTGTTTTTCGCCGATCCCATCGCGCTGGCGTCGTCGGGCTCGCTCGAGCTACGCGTAGTAGCCCTCGCTCGCCCTCCTAGCCATCGCTCGGTCTCGGCGAAGACCACCTGGGGCTCCTGCGCGGCGAGGAGACTGGCGATTCGCACGCGTTCCCTCGCCGCGCCCCGCGGCACCTCACCGCGCAGGAGACCGGTGTATTTCGGCCGAGACCGAGCGATGGCTAGCCCTAC
>PLYU01000375.1 GCA_003153495.1 Myxococcales bacterium | reverse complement strand
CGGCGCCCCCGTCGACGCGGGAGGGTGCGCCGACTGCGTTGCGAGCGACTCGGGCGCGGCGCCGTCCGCGGCGCTCTCCGGGCCGGTGTCGGCAGGCTGCGGGGTCGCGGCGATCCATGGGCCGGGGCCCCTCGACTGCCGGTGGGAGCTTTCCGCCGCGGCGGCGCTCCTGGGCATCGCCCTCGCGCGCCGCAAGCGCTGACCTCGCGCTACGCCGTCGCCCGCTTGCGAGCCGCCGCCTGCACCGCGCGGGACACGTCGTTGCTCTTGGCGAGCCGCCGGAGCTCGCTCACGGCGACCTTGTCGAGCAGCTTCAGCGCGGTCGAGGTGGGGGTCTTCGGGTTGCGGATCAGCGCGGCGACGATGCCCTGGTGCTGGCCCCACTCGCGGTGCGCGCCGATCGTCGCGAGCACGTCCGGGTTGGCCTGGCGGAAGCCGGCGAGGTAACGGATCTCGTCGAGGGTGATGCGCGGGTTCTGCACGAGGAAGGTCTGAACCGTCTTGTTCACGTCCTTGACCAGGACCAGCCTCGCCGCGCGATCGCCGTGGAGGACGCGGTCTCCCACGAAGCTAGACTACACGCTCGCTTGCCCGTCCGCCCGCAGCGCCTCCCCCCTTGTTTGCGGCGCGGGCAACGGCTGGCCGGCGCCGCCGTCGAGATCCGGGAGCAGAGCGGCGAGCATCCCGAGCGCCGGAAGGAAAGCGCACACGCGGTAGACGAGCTCGAGGCTCGTCGCGTCCGCCAGGACGCCGAGTAGGGCAGCCCCCGTCCCCGCGGCGCCGAAGGAGAGGCCGAAGAAGAGCCCCGCGACCAGCCCGATCCTGCCCGGGATGAGCTCCTGTCCGTACACGACGATGGCCGGGAACGCAGATGCGAGCACGAGGCCGATGGCGACTGTGAGAGGGCCCGTCCAGAACAGGCTGGCGTACGGAAGGGCGAGGGTGAAGGGGAGCACGCCGAGCACGGAGAACCAGATGACGTGCTTGCGGCCGAAGCGGTCACCGAGCGGACCGCCGGTGAGCGTCCCGGCCGCCGCGGCGGCGAGGAACACGAAGAGGTGCATCTGCGCGCTCTGGACCGACACGCCGAAGCGGTGCATCAGATAGAACGTGTAGTAGCTGCCGATGCTCGCCAGATAGACGAACTTCGAGAAGACGAGCGCCATCAGCACCGCGATCGAGCGCTTCACCTGGGACCGGGAGAGGGTCCCGGTCGCGCTCGCCGCCCGGGGCGCGCGCCGGCCGCCGGCGAGGCGCGCGAGGCCGTGACGCTTGTACCAGAGGCCGACGCCCAGGAGGATGGCGGTCGAGACGAGCGCGAGGACCGAGAACCCGCCGAGGCCGCGCCTCCCCCAGCGCACGACCACGATCGCTGCGCCCAGCGGACCGAGGGCCGACCCGACGTTGCCGCCGACCTGGAACAGCGACTGGGCGAGGCCGGGGCGGCCGCCCGACGCCATCCGCGCGACGCGCGACGACTCGGGGTGAAACACCGACGAGCCCATCCCGAGGACGCACGCCCCGGTGAGGAGCAGCGGGTAGCTCTGCGCCGCCGACAGGGTGAGCAGCCCGACGAACGTGAACAGCGTGCCTATGGGCAGCGAGAAGGGCGTCGGCCGCCGGTCGGCGTAGAGGCCCACGACGGGCTGCAGGAGCGACGCGGTCAGCTGGTATGCGAGGGTGACGAGCCCGATCTGGGCGAAGCTCAGGCCGAACTCGGGCTTGAGCGTGGGGTATACCGCCGCCAGGAGCGACTGGAGCATGTCGTTTATCAAGTGACACGTGCAGATCGCCAGGAGCACGCCGAAGGCGGGTCGCTCAGGCTCTTTCATCTTCGTCTCTCCCGCTGGTGGCGACGACGGACCGGCCCGATGCCGACGGAGTGAACCGGACCCGCCAAGCGTTGCCGTCCGGATCGCTGACCTCTATTCCCTGATCTTCGACCCGCAGCCGTACCCCGGCGCGGCGCAGGGCGATGGCGGCGTGGCCGACGTGCGCGGGCTCGGTCACCAGCAGGGCGAAGCGCGTGTCCACGCCGCGCCGGCGGCGCCCGGCCTTCCTCCGGGGCGGGTTCTCGAGCGTGAGCACGAGCGGCGGCGAGTCGAAGACGAAGACTGCCGCGCTGGAGCTCCGCCGCGCCGGGGGCGCGCCGAGGAGCGCCTCGTAGAACGCGGCCGATTCGCCCGCGTCATCCACGTCCAAATGAATATGGGTCTTGGGCAAGAACATGACAGACCTCCGGACAAAGGGGCGCATCCAGCGTGCACCGTCGGTGCACGAGTCGACTTCGAGGGCCAAAAACGCGAAGGCCGCCTCGGGTTGCCCCGGGCGGCCTTCGATGCGCTGTCGCGCTGAAAAAGCCTGGCCTAGGGCTGGGACCTCGCGTCCCAAATCGTCTTTACGCTCTCGAGCGTGTTCATCGCCGGGTGCGCCGGGCAGAGACGATTGCTCGCGGCGGCGGCGTGGGAGCTGCGGCGGGACGCGCGCATGAGCGCGGTGGCGTGGAGCGACGCGGGGACCATATTCGAGTCCTTAGCGCTCGAGTCACTAGTCGTCAAGTGACCACTTCGCGAATATGGCGAGTTCAGATTCTCTCAGGCGGTCGCCTTCGTGCTCCGCGGCCTCACCGCGTCCACCACCACCCGCCCGTCCTCCACCTCGACGAGCGCCACGTCCCCCGGCTCGAGCTCGCCCTTCAGGAGCATCTCGGCGATCGGCGCCTCGATGAGCCGCGCGATCGCCCGTCGCATCGGCCGCGCGCCGAACTCGGCGTCGAACCCGCCGGCGTCGAGCAGCGCGCCCACGGCGTCGTCGCTCACGTCGAGCCGCACGCCGCGCGTCGTCTCCAGGTCCTCGCCCAGGCCGCGCAGCATCCGCCGCGCGACCTCCGCCACGTCGGCCCGCCCGAGCGGCGCGAAGGCGATCACCTCGTCGATCCGGTTGTACAGCTCGGGCGGGAGCCCCGCGCGCGCCGCTCCGCAGAGGGCCTCCTCGTAGGCGACCGTGTCCCGCTCGGTCGACGCGCCGAACCCGATGCGCCCGCGCGCGGTCGGCCGCGCCGCGTCGGCGCCGAGGTTGGACGTCATCACGATGACCACGTTGGTGAAGTCGATCGTGCGCCCGCGCCCGTCGGTCAGCCGGCCCTCGTCGAACACCTGCAGGAACGCCTCGAGGACGTCGCGGTGCGCCTTCTCGATCTCGTCGAGCAGCAGCACCTGGTAGGGGCGCTTGCGCACGGCCTCGGTGAGCTGCCCGCCCGCCTCGTGCCCGATGTAGCCCGGTGGCGCCCCGACGAGGCGCGCGATCGAGTGGGCCTCGGAGTACTCGGAGAAGTCGAGGCGGGTCATGGCGTGCGGGGAGTGAAAGAGGCACTCGGCGATCGCTTTCGCCGTCTCCGTCTTGCCCACGCCGGTGGGCCCCAGGAGCAGGAACGAGCCGATCGGACGCTCCGAGCGGAAGCCGCTCGCGTTGCGTCGCAGCACCCGGGCGATGCGCTCGAGGGCGTCCTTGTGACCCACGATGCGTCCGGCCATGAGCTGCTCGAGGCGCAGCATGCGCGAGCCGTCCGTCTCGAGCAGGCGCTCCACCGGCACGCCGCTCGTCTCGCTGACGACATCGGCGACCTGCTCGCGCCCGACATGGGACTCGCCCCGCCGGTGCGCCCTCGCCCCGGCGAGGTCGAGGATGCTCACCGCCTTGTCGGGCAGCGCCCGCTCCGGGACGTAGCGAGCGCTCCACGCGACGGCCGCCGCGATCGCCTCGGGCGCGAAGCTCACGCCGTGGTGCTTCTCGAAGGCGGGCGCGACGCGCTCGAGGGCCAGCACCGCCTCGTCGGGCGCGAGCTCGGCCACCTCGATCGCGGTCATGCGCCGGGCGAGCGCCGCGTCGGTCAAGACGACGCGCTTGTAATCCTCGATCGTCGTGGCCCCGATGCAGGCCAGCTCGCCGCGCGCCAGCGCGACCTTCAGCTCGCCCACGGCCTCCTCGTCCGCCGTGAGGATGGCCTGAAGCTCGTCGAAGAACAGGACGATCTGCCCCTCGGAGCGCAGCACCTCCGCCTTGATCTGCGCCATCCGCTCGGCGAGCGCGCCGCGCACGCCGGNNCGAGCGACGCGACCTCGCGGCCCTCGGCGATGCGCTGGACGAGCCCCCGCACCACGCTCGTCTTGCCCACGCCGGCGGGGCCCACCAGGCACGGGCAGTTGCCGTGCCTCTTCGCCAGCACGTCCAGCGTGCGGTCGATCTCCGCCTCGCGCCCGAGCACCGGGTCGAGCTCTCCGCGCGCGGCGGCCAGCGTCAGGTTCCTGCCGATCGAGACGAGCGTCGGGTACCGCTTCGGGTTGAGCTCGAAGCGGGCGAGCTGCCGCGCGGCCGGGTCGGCGGCCGCGGAAGGCGCCGTCTGGCGCTGGCGCCTCGGCCGCGCCGCGCTCGCGTG
>PLYU01000156.1 GCA_003153495.1 Myxococcales bacterium | reverse complement strand
GCCGACGACGAGGACACCCGAGCCGGCGCCGCCGCGGACCGCCACCCCGAGCCGCCCGTCGGTCGCCAGCCCCAGCGGGCGCTTCTCGTGGGAGGCGCCCAGGCCGAGCGCGAAGAGCACGCCGCGCGCGTCGTCGCCGGCGAGCTCGCGGAGCGGCGACGTCGCCGCCGGAGCGTCCCCGGACCCGGCCCGCACGCACCACCTCGCGCGCCCGGGCTCGACGTCGATGAGCTCCACACCTCCGTCCGGCCCATCCGCCCGGGTGGTCCACACGCCCGGCAGCCACGCCGGAGGAGGCTGGAGGCCGCCGTCGACCCGCCAGGCCCCCGCCCCCTCGACCGGCGCGGGCCTGGGATCGTGCACCATCACGTAGAAGAAGTCCTTCGGGGCGTACTGGATGTACCGGTCGACCGGGATCGACATCCCCGGCGTGAGCAGCTGGCTCTTGAGCTTCTTCCCGGGGAGGTCGTCGATGGCCGCGAAGAGAAACCCCGTGTGGTACGGGTTCATGTCGAGGTGCATCGCGTAGTCGCACCCCGCGGCCGACATGGCCCGGGCGAGCGCCGTGGCGCTCAGGTCGTCTCCCCACGCATAGAGGAGGTGGCCGCTCGTCGTCACGCACAGCCCTGTCCGCTCGGTCTGGGCTCCCTTGCCGGGCAAGGTGAAGCCCCACAGGTTGCGGCCGGTCGGGTTGACGCGCCCGTGATCGACCAGCGGGTCGAGGTTCTGGCGGAACGACGCGATGGCGCCGTCGTCGACGCCCCCGATGCCGCCCACCTTGCGATCCGCGCCCCAGGTGCCGAAGCCGACGCGACCGTCGTCGAGGACGACCACCGTGGCCGACCCTGGGAGCGGCGGCAGGAGCACGCGCTTGTGCACCATCATCCCGTAGTGACCGTGCTCCGTCTTGAAGGCGCCGTTGAACGCCGCGGCGACGCGCGTGTACGTCGCGGGGTCGCGCGGGATTCGCCCGCTGCCCGGAGGTCCCGTGAGCGGCTCGGGGTCCTCCACGCCGGCTTCCATGTCGAGGTCCAACTGCCGCATGTCCATCGCCACGAGCAGCACCCGGGAGTACGGCCTCTCCTCGTCGGGTCGAAGGTACGTCTGGTAGAATGGCGAGGGCGCGTCGGGTGCGGCGGCCGGCACGCGGCGCAGCCAGGGGATGGTGGGAACGGCCCACTCCCCTTCGCCGGCCTCGGGCGACTTCCAGATCGTAGCGACGCGGGGCGGAGGCCAGTGCGCCGTCTGGACGGACTGGTCCGATGTGTCGAGCACCGGGGGCGGCGGTGGGGCGGTGGCCACGACGTCGGCGGCTTCCCCCTTGGCCTGGAAGGCGAACCGCCGGTAGGCGTCGCGGGCGGCGAGGGCCTGATCCTCGAGCCAGGCGATCGGCGCCGGCCCGATCCAGGGCACGGCCCGCAGAGTGTCCACCGCCCAGTGCGAGAAGCGCTTGGGCACGTGGATGACCCCGTCCACGCGCAGCCCCGGGACGGGCGGGTCGAGGTCTCCGCGCGTGAGGTCGAACCGCGCCGAGGTCGAGGTGGGCGGGCGCCGCGGATCGCCGCGCAGCAGCGTGATGTCGAGCGCAGCGTCCCCGAGCGCGAGGCCCACCGCCCGCGCCGGCGACTCGAGGATCACGTCGACCCGACCGATTCCTGCCACGGCCCCCGTGCGCAGCAGGCTGCTGACCGCCGCCATCACGCGCTCCGCGAGCGGCGCCGAGCGGTTCACGGTCGAGTCGCCCGCCAGATCGAGCACGGTCACGCTCTGCTCCTGGCCGTACGCGCGCGTCGCGAACGCGGCGTGCGCGCCCCGCACGACGAGCTGGTGATCGTCTCCGAGAGGCGTGCTCGTCAGATCGTACGCGTCCGCCACCGCGATCACGCTACCGTCGGGCGAGACGCGGACGCGGGCGCGCCAGACGTCGCGGGCGTCGTCACCCGCCAGGAAGAGCGACCAGCGGCCGAGGACGGCGTCGGTGAAATCTCCCGCCGACGTCTCCCAGCGCACGTCGGCCGGAGTCACGCGCGCTCCGCCGGCGGCGCGGCTCAGCTCGGCCGCGAGCTCGCGCAGGTCCCGCCCCGGAGCGGAGCCGCGAGAGGCCCCTGCGGAGATCGCCGCGACCGCGCACGCCGCCGCGAGACGCCCCCGTCCGCTCGTCCAAGCGCGCGAAGTCACTCGAGCCCATCAAGCATCCACGGGACATCGGGTCAAGAAGACGTATGGTCGAGGCGTCTCGAGGGGAGGGTGCAGCCCGAGGCCCCGGGCCTGAAGAGCCCGGGAGCCTGGCGCGGGGATAAGTGTGCTACGTCAGGCTCCGCCCGTGAACGCCCTGGTCGTCGCCACCGACGTGAAGAAGTCGTTTCGCCACATGGGGCGGACGCTGGAGGTGCTGCGCGGCGTCGACATCGAGATCCGCGACGGCGAGATGCTCGGGATCGTGGGCCCGTCGGGCGCGGGCAAGTCCACGCTCCTGCACTGCATCGGCACCCTCGACGTGCCGACGAGCGGGTCGATCCTGCTGGCAGGCGAGGAGGTGACGCGCCTGCCGGGATCGCGCCTCGCCGAGCTGCGCAACCGGACGATCGGCTTCGTGTTCCAGTTCCACCACCTCTTGCCGGAGTTCACGGCGCTCGAGAACGTCCTGATGCCCGGCCTGGTCCAGGGCAAGACGAAGCACGAGCTGTTGCCGCGGGCGCGCGCGCTGCTCGAGGAGATCGGTCTCGAGAAGAGGGCGCTTCATCGCCCCGGCGAGCTCTCCGGCGGCGAGCAGCAGCGCGTCGCCCTGGCGCGCGCGCTGTTCCTCGAGCCCAAGCTCTTGCTCGCCGACGAGCCGACGGGCAACCTCGACTCGGCGACGAGCGCGCAGATCCACGATCTTCTCTTCGCTATCAACAAGCAGCGCGGGACGACGATCGTCGTGGTGACCCACAACCAGAGCCTCGCGGCGAGCATGCCGCGCGTGATGGCGCTGCGCGACGGTCACGTCGAGAAGGACGAGCGCCGCGAGGACCGCGCGGCGGTGGTCGCGGCGGTGTAGGGCGCTCCCCGCCTGTCATCCCGAGCGAAGCGAGGGACCTCCCGGTCGCCTCCCGCGCGCACAGTTCGGGCGCGGCCGGTGCTCGCCGGCGCCGTCTCGAGAAGGCCCGCGGCGGTCACGCGCTACCATTGGCCCCGATGAGCGCGCAATCCGAGGAGATCCTCCGGGGCCTCGACGCAGGCGACCCCAGAGGACGTGCTCACGCCCCGGCCGAGCGCCCGGAGGGCGAGGCGCTTACCGGCGAGCAGCAGCCGCGCCCGAACTTCACGCGCGGGAGGCAGCTGGGGGGTCCCTCGCTTCGCTCGGGATGACACCGGAGGAGGACGCGGCCTCCCCCTTCACCACCTCACCACCACGCTCGGCGGGGTCACGTGGACCTCGCACTGGTCGATCGTGAGCTGCACCGGGAGCGCGTCCGATCCGTGCTCCGCGGGAGAGGCGACGCGCACGCGCGGGACGACCTGCTCCACACGCAGCGCGCGCACGACCTCGGGCGGGCACGCGAGCCGCACGTCGACCTCCACGGGCTGCAGCTTGGCGTTCGCGTGTCCGAGAGTCGCGATCGGCACGCGCGAGAACGTCCGCTCCGCCACCTCGCGGCCGATCTCCAGCGACGCCGTCACGCTCGGCACGTCGTAGGTAATGCGCCCGGACGGCCGCTCGATCGCGAGCTGGCGCGTGTACTTGCCCTGCGTCAGCCCGGACACGTCGAACGCGTCGGCCCGCGCGTGCTGCACCACCATCGCCTCGCTCTTCGGCCCGCTCACGCGCACCGTGCCCGGCTCTGCCGCCGGGACCCCCTTCACCACGAACCCCGGCGCCGCCGACCCCACGATGCCGACCTCCACGGGGACGTCGCGCACGATCCGCTCCTCCCACCGGAGATCCACCGCGGGCGGGTCGATCTGCGCGACCGTGAGCCCCGGCTGCACCGCGATCATCGACGGTTCGAAAGTGATCCGCGGCGTGTTGCCCTCGCGCAGGTCGAGCTGCACGCTGCCGAGATCGTCGGCGTGCAGGTCGTCGAGCATCGACTGGGGGCCGCGCACGGTCACGCGGACCTGGGCGGGGATCGCCGTGACGAGCTCCCGGTTCGACGGCTCGGTCGGCGTCAGCGCCACGACGTTCAGCATGAGAGAGCGCTGGGCGTCCTGCGACGCGTGCGCCAGCGAGTAAAGGACGAGCGCCATCAACAGGGACGTCACCTTGAGGCCCAGGCTGTCGGTGACGAGCGCCTTGAGCCGGTGGCCGAGGTCGAGAGCCATCGGTCGTCAGTCCTCCCTCGAGCCGCTGGGCGGGTCGGGCGCGGGGATCGCCTTGGGCGTCTCGATGGGCTTGGCGGAGGCCATCGGGCGCATCGGAGGCGCTGACTCGCCGTCGGTCTTCGGGGGATTGTCGGCGCGCAGCGTGGGCGGGAGCGTGCTGGTCGACGTCCCCTCCGGAGGGGGAGGAACGTCGCTCAACCGCGTTACCGCCCGCACCTCGCCGACGCTCGGGGGCGGAGGAGTGATCCGGTAGCTGCCCGTCCCCGTCTGGACGACCGTCCCGGCGCGCCTGGACGGAGGCTTGGTGCGCTTGCGGCCCCGCTGCCCGAAGAGGCCGAGGAGCGCCTGGCGGAGCGACGACCCGTCGAGGTTGGACACGATGTTGCCGTTGAAGCAAAAGCTGATGCTCCCCCGCTCCTCGCTCACGACGACCACCACGGCGTCGGTCTCCTCGGTGATGCCGAGCGCGGCGCGGTGGCGCGAGCCGAGCGACTTGTCGAGCAGCTTGGTGTCCGGCATCGGGAAGAAGACGCCCGCCTTGGCGACGCGCAGGTTGCGGATGATGACGGCGCCGTCGTGGAGCTTGTTCAGGCGATCGGGCACGAACATGCCCACGAGCAGGTCGCGCTGGACCACCGAGTCGACAAGTGTCCCCTGCCCCACGACGAACTCGTCCAGGTTGGCTTCCTGCTCGAACGCGATGAGCGCCCCGATGCGGTGGCGCGCGAGCTCGGTGGCCGCGGCGACGACCTCGTCGACCACCTTCGACTCCTGCTGCCGGGACACGCCGCCGAAGAAGGTCCGCGCGCCGACGCGCATGAGCCCGCGACGGATGTCGTTCTGGAACAGGATGACGACGATGAGCGCGATCGAAGCGAACAGCTTGTCGAGCAGGTTGTAGAGGGTGATGAAGTTCGCCCACTTCGACACGACGTACACGAGCACGACGACGCCGAGGCCCGTGCCGATCTGCATCGCGCGCGTCCCCCGGAGCACGAGCAGTGCCCGGTAGACGACGTACGCGACGAGCAGGATGTCCGCGACGTCGACGAGCACCAGCCCGAGCGGCCGCGGCGCGAACAGGTGGCGCAGCCCCTCGATCATGGCCGCCCCCCGGGTCCCGGGCCGGGCGCCAGGCGCCGCGCGAGGTCCACGGCCTGACGGGTCGCGCGCACGTCGTGCACGCGCAGCAGCGCGGCGCCGGCGAACGCGGCGTGAACCGCCGCCGCGAGCGATGCCCCGAGCCGCTCGGACGGCGGGGCCTCGGCGTCGACCATCGTGAGGAACGACTTGCGGCTCGCCCCGATCGCGACCGGTACGCCCACCGCGCGCACGACTTCGCCGAGGCGAGCGAGGAGCTCGGCGCTGTGCCGCGCGTTCTTCGCGAAGCCGAGCCCCGGATCCATGACGAGCGCCTCGCGAGGCACACCGGCCGACCGGGCGCGCGCCGCAGCCTCTTCCCACTCGGCGCACACGTCGCGCACGACGTCGCCGTACGCGCCGTCGGGGTAGTGGCTGAAGCCGCGCATCTCCCCCGGCGTGCCGCGCGAGTGCATGAGCACGAGGGCCGCGCCGGAGCCGGCGACGACCTCGGCGAGCCCGCCGCCGCGGAGGCACGACACGTCGTTGACCGCGCACGCGCCGGCGTCGAGCGCGGCGGCGACGACCTCGGGGCTCGTCGTGTCGATCGAGACGCACGCGCCTCGCCCCGCCGCGTACCCGACGACGTCGAGCACCCGGGCCAGCTGCTCGGCGGGCGGCACGGGGTGCGCCCCCGGCCGGGTCGACTCGCCGCCAACGTCGACGACGTCCGCGCCCTCGGCGAGCAGATCGTCCACGCGGGCGCGCGCGGCCGCGGGCGCCAGGTGGCGACCCCCGTCGCTGAAGGAGTCCGGCGTGACGTTGCAGATGCCCATCAGAGCGAGCCCCCTCGTGGCCCGCGCTCGATCGAGCACTCTCTGGAACGCCTCTAGTCTCCGAGACACTTGCCCGCCCGCATCGCCTGAAATCGGTTGATCTTCGTCGCCTCTCTTGTGGCTAGCAACCGGAGCCAGGCCGGGCAACGTGAAACACGGGCGGGAGACGCAAAACGTGCGATGGTCGCGATCTCGGTCGAGGGGAACGCCTCGCTCTCCTCGAGATCCCCGGCCATCCCCAGGAAGGAACCATGCGCGAACAGTCGTTCATGAAGGGGCTCTTCTTCGGCGACATCGAGGAGGACCTCGTCTTCCCCTGGCGGGAGCCTGCGGCCGCCGAGATTGCCGGCCTGCAGACGATGCTCGACAGCGTCCGCCGCTTCTTCGAGGAGAAGGTCGACTCGGCCGACATCGACCGGCAAGCGCGCATCCCGGAGGGAGTCCTCGCGGGGCTCAAGGAGCTCGGCTGCTTCGGGATGATCGTGCCAGCGAGCTACGGTGGCGTCGGCCTGTCGAACACCGGATACGCGCGCGTCGTGCAGGAGGTCGCCGGGCTCGACCCGAGCCTCGCGGTGACGCTGGGGGCCCACCAGTCGATCGGCCTGAAGGGCATCCTCCTCTTCGGCACCGAGGAGCAGAAGCGGCAGTACCTGCCCCGGCTCGCGACGGGCGAGCTGGTCGCGGCGTTCGCGCTGACCGAGCCCGGGGCCGGGAGCGACGCGGCGGCCATCCAGACGCGCGCCGACAAGCAGGCCGACGGGAGCTACGTCCTCAACGGGTCGAAGATCTGGATCTCGAACGGGGGGTTCGCCAGCGTCTTCACGGTCTTCGCCAGGACCTCCCGCTCGGAGGAGGGCGTGAAGCCGAAGATCACGGCCTTCGTCGTCGAGCGCGGCCCCGGCGTCACCAGCGGGCCGAACGAGCACAAGCTCGGGATCCGCGGCAGCTCGACGACCGAGATCCACTTCGAGAACGTGCGGGTGCCCGCGGGCAACGTCCTCGGCGAGGCGGGGCGAGGCTTCAAGGTGGCGATGGAGGTCCTCAACTCGGGGAGGCTCGGGCTGGCCAGCGGGGCGCTCGGCCTCTGCAAACGCGTCCTGAAGCTGGCGGTCGAGCGATGCCAGGAGCGCCGCGCGTTCGGGAGGCCCATCGGCGAGTTCGGCCTGATCAAGGACAAGATCGCGACGATGATGGCCGACACCTGGGCGCTCGAGTGCGTGACGTACCTGACGACGGGGATGATCGACGCGGGCGGGCGCGACTACTCGGTCGAGAGCGCGATCTGCAAGGTGTACGGGAGCGAGACATGCTGGCGGGTGGTCAACGAGGCGCTGCAGATCGCCGCCGGCACCGGCTACATGGCCGGGTACCCCTACGAGAGGATGCTGCGCGACGCGCGGGTGAACCTGATCTTCGAGGGGACCAACGAGATCCTTCGCGCGTTCATCGCCCTGAGCGGGATGCAGGGGCCCGGCCGGGAGCTCGCGGACGTGGCGCGCGCGATGCGCGAGCCGATCAAGGGCTTCGGCCTGCTGAGCGACTTCGCCATCCGCAAGGCGCGCGCGACCCTGGGTCGTGCCCGGATGACGCGCCATCACCCCGTGCTGAATCGCGAGGCGGTCGTCTTCGAGGAGTACGTTCAGCAGCTCGCGCGCGAGGTCGATCAGGTGCTGCGCAAGCACGGCCGGGACATCGCCGAGATGCAGTACACGCAGAAGCGCACCGCCGACATGGCGATCGACCTCTACGCGATCGCCGCCTGCATCACGCGCACGACGCGCGCCATCGAGCGGCGCGGCGAGGAGGGCGCGCGTCGCGAGATCGATCTGACCAGCATCTTCGTCGGCGAGGCCGGGCGGCGCCTGGCGCAGACCGTCGCGGCGGTCGACAAGAACGACGACGAGCTGCGCAAGGCGGTCGCGAGCAAGACGTACGTGGACGGGGGGTACCCGTTCGACGTGGTGTGAGGGGCGCGGGGGCGAGCCGTTCAAGGCGCTGGGCATCGGCCTGGCAGGTCAAGGCTGCGCGGTCCGCACCGACGGCGGCCTGGCCTGCTGGCCCGCTGATCAGATGACCCCACCTGGGGGGGCTGAAGCCCGGGGCACCCCCACGGAGAGCGAAGCGCGAAGCCCGCAGGAGCGGGCTACGTCGTTCGACACGCTGCCCACAATAGCCCGCCAGCGGCTGCCAGCGGCGGGCTTCGCGCACCGCTCTCCTGGGATTACGTAGGGGTAGGGAGGCCGGCCTTTTCTTTCCGGCCCCCTCCGAACCGGACGGGCGGCACTCCCGCATCTCATGTTGTCGACAACATGAGATGCGTTATGTGGCGAGCACGCCTATGTGGCGAGCCGGCGTCGCTTCCGTAGAAGTGGGAGGCTTCAGCCCGGGGGCCAGTGCAAACGAGGACCGTTCCGAGCCTTCGGGTGCGAACGACAGATCCAGCAGTAGACGGGATGGGCCAGTGGCCCACCACCCTGGATGGAAATTCAACGACTTACGTCGCCGTTTCCATAGCAGACGGGATGGGCCAATGGCCCACCACCCTGGATGGAAATTCAACGACTTACGTCGCCGTTTCCATAGCAGTGCCTAGGCGGACGCGGCGCGCGCGAGTAGTGTCTGCTCACGGGTGACACCCTGGGGAGTAGCCTATGCGCCTCGCGATGATCGGTCTGGGCAAGATGGGCTACAACATGACGCTGCGCCTGCTCGGCGGCGGACATGAAGTGGTCGCGGTCGACCGCAACCTCGACGCCGCGCGCGAGCTCGCTGGCAAGGGGGCGATCGCGGCCGAGAGCGTCGCCGACGCCGTGGGCAAGCTCGCGTCGCCGCGCGTCGTGTGGGTCATGGTCCCCGCTCAGGCGACCGACGCGGTGATCGACGAGCTGTGCGAGCGTCTGGCGAAGGACGACGTCGTCGTCGACGGCGGCAACTCGAACTGGAAGGACTCGCAAGCGCGCGCCGAGCGCCTGGCCCGGCGGGGAATCGGCTTCTGCGACGCCGGCACGAGCGGTGGCGTGTGGGGGCTGAAGAACGGGTACTGCCTGATGGTGGGCGGGGCGCCGGCGGCCGTGAAGCGCTGCGAGCCCATCTTCGTCACGCTGGCGCCGCCCGACGGCTACGCGCACGTCGGGCCCGCCGGCGCGGGGCACTACGTGAAGATGGTCCACAACGGCATCGAGTACGGCCTGATGCAGGCGTACGCAGAGGGGTTCGAGATCCTCAAGACGTCGCCGTTCGGGCTCGACCTGCACCGGATCGCCGGCCTCTGGGGGCGCGGGTCGGTCGTCCGCTCCTGGTTGCTCGAGCTGCTCGAGTCGGCGCTCGAGGGCGACGCGGAGCTCCGGTCGATCAAGGGCTGGGTGGAGGACTCGGGCGAGGGCCGTTGGACGGTGCAGGCGGCGATCGATCAGAACGTGCCTGCCCCCGTCATCACGCTGTCGCTGTTGACCCGCTTCCGGTCGCGGCAGGACGAGTCTTACGGAGCGAAGCTCCTCGCGGCGTTGCGGAATCAGTTCGGCGGGCACGCGGTCAAGAAATCGTAGCGCCCGGCCGTCGCGCGCCGGCTCAGAAACAGGTCGCGCTGCTCACGCCGACGTGGTTGCAGTGGAGCTGCTGATTCGAGGCGCTCTGGAGCGCGGCCCCGAGGTGATATTCGCGGCAGTCGAGCGTGTTTCCGCCCGTCGGCCCGGCCGCGGTGTAGCCGCCGTCGACCCCGATCCCCGCGTCCGACCCGTTGACTCTACGGAACCCGGCGCACGCGGCGGCGCACGCGGCCGGCGACGCGTAAGGCGCCGCCCCGCCGTCGAACCCGCCCGCGCCGGCGCAGTACGACGTCGCGACGGCGCAGAAGCCCTCGCACTCGTCGCCGCAGGCGCCGAATCCGTAGGGGCCCGCGTGCCAGCAGTGCGGGACGACCCCTGCGCTCGCGGCCAGGGCCGCGTGCGTGACGCGGCAGGCGACCGTGTTGCCCGAGGAGTCGCCAGGTGCGCCCGGGGGAAGGTGCGCGCACGCGTTCATGCACTCGGCGTTGCTGGCGTACTGCGCATTGGCGCCCGTGCACGTCTGCATGATGGCCGTGCAGTACGCCGTGCAGCTCACGGCCCCGGCTTCCGCGGAGCCGCCGTCGAGGCTGCCGCCGCTGTCCGGGCTGCCACCGCTGTCCGGGCTGCCGCTGCCGTCCGGGCTTCCACCCCCGGTGTCCGCCACCCCTCCGCCGTCGTTGCCGCCCGGGGTTCCCGGACTGACCGTGCTGTCGCTGCATGCCAGCCAGACGCCCGCCGAGGAGATCGTGAATGCAGTGCCGAGTGCGATGACGCGGAAGGAGCTCATTGGGTCGACCCTCTCGAGTGTGTTGGACAGGGAGGCGCCGGCAGGCGCCCCGGCTGACGAGGGAACCCGTTAACGCGCCTGGCGCCCGAAGGCAACGGGGCCGGCCGCTCTCACTTGGCGACTGCGAACAGCCCCGTCCTGTCGAGGAAGTACAGGCAAGTCGCGTCGGTCACCCAGTCCGGCGCCGACGCGGTGCCGACGACGTTCACGAGCGCCCCGGCGTCCACCCCGACCCGGCCGCCCCTCCGGATGACCGCGCCGCTGTACCAGTAGAGGTTGTTGCCGTCGATCCTCACGTCTCCCGCGCCCGTCTGACCGGAGTAGAGCGCCAGCGCCGCGCTCGGGGTGCTCCCGTCCTTCGCGGTGTAGAGCACGGCCGAGACGCCGTCGCCGAAGTAAACGTATGTACCGTCGACGTCGAGGCGTCCTCCCAGGGGGAGCGCCGACGGATTGGAGAACACCACGGTCGGAGCCCCGCCGCCCTTGGGCGCGCGGAAGATCTGCGGGCTCGTGCCCCCTGCGTCGCTCGCGCCGTCGGACTCCCAGTAGACGTACGATGCGTCGAGCGCGAGCCCCTGGGCGAACTTCTGACCCGCGACCAGCGTGGTGAATCCGCCGCCGTCGGGCAGCACGGACGCCACGCCGCCTGCGGTGGGGTCATTCTCGGTCACGAAGAGAGCAACGCCATCGAAGAGCACGTCGAGCGGGCTCTTGAAGGGACCGGCCACCTGGGACTGCGCGAGCCCGGTGTGGGGCGACGAGGCGAGGATGCCCAAGCCGGGGTTGACCTCCGCCCACGCGACGGCAGTCCCGGCGAACGCGATGCGGTACGCCTGCGTCGCGCTGATCCCGGCGTCGCCGCCGCCCGCGCGCAGGTCCAGCCACTGGCCTCCCGTCCCGTCGAGGTTGACCACTTCGAGGTAAGGCGGGCTGGCCACGGTCATGGCGAGCTGGTTGCCCGAGATGGCGAGGTACCCGCCTGCCCCGGCGTCCGCGCCGCCCTGCAGCGCGATCGAGCGCGGGTTGACGGTGCACGGCAGCCCACCGTCGCCCGCGCCCCCGTCCACGCTCGGAGTGACCGTCTGCGTGACCGGCGTCGCCACGCTGGCGACGTAGTTCCCGTCACCGCCGTAAGACGCCGCCACGCTGTGTGCGCCTGCGGCGAGCGACGACGTCGTGAGCGTCGCCATCCCCCCACTGATCACCGCGCCGGGCTGCGCGGTCCCGTCGATCGTGAAGCTCACGACGCCCGTCGACGTCGACGGTGTGATCGCCGCCGTGAGGGTCACCGACTGCCCGGAGGGCGACGGGTCCAGGGAGGACGACAGCGCGGTGGTGGTCGGGGACTTGTTGACGGTCTGCATCACCTGCGACGACGTGCTGCCGATGTAGCTCCCGTCGCCGCCGTACGCCGCGGTCACCTTGTGATTGAGCACCGACATCGTCGTGGTCGTGAAGGTCGCCACGCCACCGACGAGCGTCGCCGCCGGCTGCGCGGCCCCGTCGATGGAGAACACCACCGGGCCGGTCGCGGCCCCCGGCGTGACCGTCGCCGTGAAGGTCACGGCCTGCCCGAAGACCGAGGGGTTCACCGACGACCCGAGCGCAGTGGTCGTCGGCGTCTGGTTGACGGTCTGGGTGAGCGCTGCGGCGCTGCTCGGGCTGAAGTTCGAGTCGCCGCCGTAGGCAGCAGCGATCGCGTGAGCACCGACCGACAACGCCGACGTGGTCAGGGTCACCGGGCCTCCGGTGAGCGTCAGAGGAAGCTGCGGCGTGCCGTCGATGGTGAAGGTGACGGTTCCGGCCGCGCCGGTCGGCCCGACCGTGGCAGTGAAGGTCACCGCCTGGCCGTAGAGCGACGGATTCGGCGCCGAGGCCACGGAGGTCGTCGAGGGGGCCAGGTTCACGGTCTGCGTGAGCGGGGTCGAGGTCGCGGTCGCGTGCGTCTTGTCGCCGTTGTACGTGGCCGTGATCGTGTGGGTGCCGGCCGAGAGGGTCGCGATCGGGCCGATGGCCATGCCGCCGCTCATCAGCAGCGGCGTCTGGGGGGGAGCGCCGTCGATGCTGAACGCGATCGTCCCCGTGGCGCCCGCCGGCGTGACCGTCGCCGTGAACGACACCGTCTGCCCGTAGGCCGACGGGTTCGCCGACGACGTGACCGTCACGACGGTGACCGCCGTCAGCACCGACTGCGTGATCGACGAGGCGGTGCTCGAGGCGACGTTCTTGTCTCCGCTGTACGAGCAGCCGATCGCATGATCGCCCGCGGTGAGCGAGGAGGTCGACCAGGTGGCCACGCCCGCGCCGACCGCAGCGGGAGGCTGCGCCGCCCCGTCGAGCGTGAAGGTCACCGTGCCGGTCGCGGCCGGTGGCGTGACGGCCGCCGTGAACGTCACTGCCGTCCCGACGGTCGACGGGCTGCCCGAGGAGGTGACGGTGACCGTGCTGGAGGGGCGCCCGACGGTCTGGGTGACCGTCCCCGAGCCCGAACCGCTGGTCGAATCGCCATTGTAGCTGGCCTTGACGGTGCGGGAGCCCGACTGAAGGGTCGCCGTCGTCCACGTGACCGAGCCGCCGCTGAGGGGGGTCGGCGCCTGTCCGGGCGCTCCGTCCACGGTGAACGTGACGGTCCCCCTCGCGGTGGCCGGCGCGACCGTCGCGGTGAAAGTCACCGGGTCGCCGAAGCTGGACGGGTTCAACGAGGACGAGACGCTCACAGTCGCGGGAGGCAGGTTGACGACCTGACTGAGCGCCGTCGCGGCGCTGCTCGAGTGATTCACGTCGCCGCCGTAGCTCGCCCCGACCGTGTGGGCGCCAGGCGAGAGGGTGGAGGTCGACCAGGTCGCGACGCCCGCTGCGAGCGCAGCCGGCGGCTGCGCCGCGCCGTCGACAGTGAAGGTCACCGTGCCCGTCGCCCCGGTCGGGGTCACCGTCGCCGTGAAGGTCACGGCCTGTCCGGTGACGGAGGGGTTCGGCGACGACGACAGCAACGTCGCGGTCGCCGTCACCGTGGGCTTGTTGCACGCCAGAAGCACGAGGACGGCGAGCAGCGCCAGCCACTGCGCGCGGAATACCTTGGCCATCCTAAAATCGTATCAGGTGCGGCCAAAGCGGTACAAGCCGCCGAGACCCGGGTCCCGGCGGCGATGAGCGCTCCGCGCCTTACGGCGCGAAGTGCAGGCTCAGCCCGGGGTAGATGGTACCGGGGGTGAAAGCCTCGTACGTGACGGACGCGTTCGCCGACGTGTCCTGTACGCCCACCTGGCAGTTGCTGCCGTCCATCGCCTCGGTGGCGGTCGTGAGCGTCTGGTAGACGAGGTCGAAGCTGCCGTCGGACTCGTTGAGGATGAGCTCGAACGTCATGTGCTGATCGGGGTTGTCGCAGCAGACCTCGGCGTCCTTGCTCTCGATGACGTACTGCCGGTTCGGGGCCGTTCCGAACGTCGCGAGGCAGAGCGGATTGCGCTGATTCAGGTCCTCGTCGTAGACGAAGATCGCCGGGGTCGGGCTCTGCGGATCCGGGAACGGCGCGGTGTTGCCGTAGGCGCAAGGATTCGCCTCTCCGGAGCCGAACTCCACCCAGCCATCCATGCTCGGGTCGAACGTCGTGTAGGGGACGCCGCAGAGCGGGAAGGCGAACGGCAGCTCGCGCGGCGTTCCGGTCTGGCAGTCGTCGAAATTGGTGCCGCCCTCCGAGCTTCCCCCGTCCCTTCCCACGGCCGTGTCGTGCTCGACCCCGCAAGCGTCGAGGAACGGAGCCGATCCCTTCCTCGGGCGGTAGTTGCATGCGGTCCCGACCCGGGTCGGACAGTTCACGACGACGTTCGAGACGTTGGCGCCCACGATGGTACCGACGCCGTTCTTGACGGTGCAGATCTGGCCGCCCGGGGGCGTGCCCACCGCGACGTCGTAGCCGGTTCCGTCCGCGAGGAGCGTCGGGAACTGGAACGCTCCGTCCGCGGCGAGCTGGACTGAGTCGCCGTTGCTGTTGACCAGCGTGATCCCGTGGGTGCCGAGGCCCGTGACCGTGCCGCCGACCGAGAACCCGCCGGACGAGATGCACGAGACCAGGATGTTGGTGACGTTCATCGTCGTGACGGTGCCCGAGCCGCCCGTCACGGTGCACGCCTGGGGAGGCGTCGACGGCTGGGTGTTCACGGTCACCGTGTAGCCGACGCCGCTGGAGACCAGCGGGAAGGAGAAGGGCCCGTTTCCGCCAATCGACAGCAGCCCGCCCGAGGTGCTCGAGAGCACGAGCCCGCCGCCCTGCAGGCCGGTCACGCGCCCGCCGACGAGGAAGCTGCTCGACGTGCAGGCCACGGCCACCTTGAGCGCCGGCCCCGAGCCGACCGTTCCGTTGCCGCCCGAGACGGTGCACGTCTGGCCCGGATTGGACGGCATGCTCTTGATGGTCACGGCGAACTTGCCGCCGCTGAGCACGTGCTTCGAGAACGTGAACTTGCCGTTCGAGTTGACGGTCAGGTCGTCGCCCCCGTTGTCCTGCAGCACCATGTTGGTGCCCTGGAGACCGGTGACCGAGCCACCGACCGCGTACGCGATCGTGGTGCACACGATCTGCACCGACGTCACGTCCCCGCTGGTCACCGTGCCAGCGTCCGTACCCGGGGTGACCGAGCAGTTCTGGCTCGGCCCCGTCGGGTTGCCGCTGACAGTCACGGCGAAGCCCGAGCCGCTCGCGACCGGCGTGGCGAAGACGAAGCTCGTGGCGCCGGGATTCACGGCCAGCGTGTCACCGGCTTTGTTCTGCAGCGTCAGCCCCGTGCCGAGCAGGCCCGCGATGCTGCCCCCCACCGTGTAGGCGTTGGTCGCGCAGTTGACGACGACTGTGGTCACGTCGGCGTTGCCCACCGTGCCGGCGTCCGCCGTCACGTGGCAGGTCTGCGACGGTCCGCCCGGCTGCGTCTTGACGGCGATCGAATACTGCGTCCCCGCCGGAACCGACGTCGGGAACGTGAACGGGACGCTCGCGCCGCCGCTCGGAGCGACGGTGATGTCCTCCACGCCGTCGCCCTCGAGGACCAGGCCGGAGCCCTGGAGCCCGACGACCGTCCCCCCCACCGAGTGAAGCGGAGGAAGCACCGCGCCGTCCGGCGCGAGCGTGAACCCGTCCGGCAAGAGACCGGCGTCGTTCAGCAGCCCGGCGTCCGCCAGCGCGGCGCGGATCTGAGCAGGGGAGTTGTCTGAGCAGCCCATCGTCAGGACAGCAAGGGTCGTGACCACGAGTGCGAGGGAGGCGAGTATGGATTTCATCTCGATCGGCGACGATATCGCGATCTACAAGAACGATCAATCCTGCATTTGACACCCGGGGCCGATGAATGGAGAGATGCTCCAGTCCATGGTCCAGGTTCGCGTCCAGGTCCGTGTCCACGCGCAGGCTCGCGCCGTCCTCGGCATCCTCTCGATGGCGCTCCTCGCCGCCTGCGGCGGACAGGAGCCCGCGCCCGCGGCGCCCCGCGCCGCCGCGACGCCGGCCGACCCCGCTTTGCGCGCGCTGACGAAGAGCGAATGCGGCTCGCTCGCGCAGTGGATAGTCGATGCGTGCCGCGACCGCGCCACCCTCCGGTCGGCGCAGGTCGACGGCTGGTGCGGCGACGTCGAGCACCGGACGACCGGCGACGACTCCTCGTGGTTCGCCGAGTGCGTCATGCACGTGAAGTACATCGACTACACGTGCTTCCGCAGCACGACGTCGGTGCGAAGCCTGATGGATTGCGATTCGACCGTGTCCCGCTGAGAACGGTTCTCCATGCACGCCGCCAACCCCTTCCGCAGCGGCCTCGAGACCGACCGGATCCCCGCGCCCTGCGTCTTCGTCATCTTCGGCGCCTCGGGGGATCTGTCGCGTCGCAAGCTCCTGCCGGCCCTCTACAACCTCGCCGTGTCGCGCCTGCTTCCGCCGGGGATGTCGATCGTCGGCGTCTCGCTGCGAGAGATGGGTGACGAGCAGTACCGGGCGACGATGCACGACGCGGTCGCCGAGTTCTCGCGACGCAAACCGATCGACGAGGCCGTGTGGGACGACTTCGCCAGCCGGCTGTTCTACGAGTCCGGCAAGTTCGAGGACCCCGGCACCTTCGCCCGCCTGCGCGAGAGGCTCGAGCAGATCGACGCCGCGAGCGGGACGCGGGGCAATCGGCTCTATTACCTCGCCGTCCCGCCGAGCACGTTCGCCGTCATCAACGACAACCTCGCGAAGGCCGGCCTCGTCGCCGCCCCCGACGACGCGACCCGGTACACGCGCATCGTCGTCGAGAAGCCTTTCGGGCGCGATCTGGCCAGCGCCAACGAGCTGAACCAGAGCCTGCACCGCGTTTTCGACGAGCGGCAGATCTTCCGGATCGACCACTACCTCGGGAAGGAGACGGTGCAGAATCTCGTCGCGCTGCGCTTCGGCAACGCGATCTTCGAGCCGCTCTGGAACCGAAACCATATCGACCACGTCCAGATCACCGTCGCCGAGGACATCGGCGTCGAAGCGCGCGGGAAGTTCTACGAGGAGGCCGGCGCGACGCGCGACATCGTGCAAAACCACCTGCTGCAGCTGCTCATGGTGACGGCGATGGAGCCGCCCGTGGCCTTCAAGGCCGACGAGGTACGCGACGAGAAGGTCAAGGTGCTGCGCGCGCTCAAGCCGATCCGCGGAGAGGACGTCGCGCGGTACACCGTGCGCGGCCAGTACGGACCGGGCAACTTCGGCGGTCAGCCGGTCCTCGGGTACCGCCAGGAGGCGAACGTCAGCCCGGCGTCGCGCGTCGAGACGTTCGTGGCGATGAAGCTCGAGGTGGACAACTGGCGATTCGCCGGCGTCCCCATCTACGTCCGGGCGGGCAAGCGCCTGGCCAAGCGCGTCACCGAGATCAGCGTCCACTTCAAGAGCGTTCCCCACGCTCTGCTCGCGCAGGAGGGGCCCCTCGAACCGGACGTGCTGGTCGTGCGCATCCAGCCCGACGAGGGGATCGGGCTCCGCTTCGTGGCCAAGGTGCCGGGGCCGACGATGACGCTGCGCCCGGTCACCATGGACTTCCGCTACGGCTCGACGTTCGGCGGCAGCGGCCCGGAAGCGTACGAGCGGCTCATCCTCGACGCGATGCTCGGCGACCCGACCCTCTTCGCCCGGGCGGACGAGGTGACGGCGGCGTGGCGCTTCGTGACCCCGATCCTCGAGGGGTGGGCGCGGACGCCAGAGGTCGAGCCGGCTGCGTACGCTGCAGGCACGTGGGGCCCGTCCGCGGCCTTCGAGCTGCTCGAACGCGACGGTCGCGCGTGGAGGCGCCTGTGAGGCTTCCGCTCGACGCCGTCGAGCGAGAGCTGGCCCGCCTCTGGCAGGAAGAGACGCGCCGGTCGCGTGCGCCGCGCATGGAGCTCCTGACGCTCGTGACCCTCGTCAGCGAGGAGCGCCTGCTCGAGCGGGCGCACGAGGTCGTCGCCGCCGTAGCGCGCGAGTATCCTTCGCGGACGGTCGTCGCGCTTTGCAGGCCCGGCGCGCCGCCCGGGATCACCGCGGACGTCGCGCTTCACCGCGCGTCGGCGGACGGCCCCGCCCGGGGCGACGCGATCACCGTCGAGGCGATCGGCGCCGCTCGCGACTGGCTGCCCGAGAACATCGAGCGTCTCGCGCTGCCGGACCTCCCCGTGTGCCTCTGGTGGGTGGGGGACTTGCCGGACCACGACCGCCTCTTCGACCGGATGCTCCTGGGCGCCGACCGCGTCGTCGTCAACTCGTGCGAGATGGATCTGCGCGATCTGGAGAAGCTGTCGAACCTCGTCCGCGGTCGCCACGGCTGCGCGTTCGCCGACCTCACGTGGATCCGGCTGCGCCCGCTGCTCGATCTCGTCGCCCGGTTCTTCGACGACGAAAGCGCGCGGGCGCTGCTGCCGGCCCTCCGGCGCATCATCATCGAGTTCAGCCCGCGTGAGGGAGACACCGACGCGGCGAGCACGCAGGCGGGCCTGCTCTTCGGCTGGATGGCCCACGCCCTCGCGCTACCCTCCGAGCATGCCGCGTGGACGCGCGGCGAGGGCTGGGCGGAGGTCCGGCTCGGGGGCGTCGCGGGGCGCTTCGAAGCGCGCGCGCGCGCCGACGTGGCGCCGGGAACGATCGTGCGGGTGACGATCGAGTGCGAAGGGGGCCGCTTCGAGATCGAGCGCCAGGAAGATCCGGAGGTGCTCCGGTGGTCACGCGAGGTCCCCGGAGCCCCCATGCCGCCTCACACGGTGCACGTGACCTCGCACGACGAGTCGACGCTTCTCGTGCGCTGCCTCGAGCGCCCGAGACGCGACGCGCTGCTCGAGGCGAGCCTGCTGACCGGCAGCCGTATCGTGCGTCCGGTGGCGCCACGCCCGTCCGCGCCGCCGTCGGGTCAGGGCGCGCCGTGACGGAAGACGATCGTCCGGCGCATCGCCTCGGGCGCGCTGGGCGGCGGTGACGCCTTGAGCGTGACGCTCGAGCCGGGCAAGAGGGCGACGACGCGCGGAGCGTCGCCCATGTCCCACGGCACCTTGTCGGTGTACGGGAAGACCCACGGGGGCCCGGGGCCCAGGCCGACGGCCACGACGGCGTCTTCGTGAGCACGTCCGATGATGCGCACCCCCTCCGGGAGCTCGGTCACCCCCTCGAGCATCGTCGGCTCGAAGCCGTCGCGCCCCAGGCGGCGCGCGAGCGCGACGAGCTCCGGGATGCGCGCGATGGCATCCGGCTCGTGGTGAGGCTCGAGGAGCGTCAGCCAGAGGGGGACGGGGGCGTGCGCCCACGACGCCGGGACGTCGCTTCGCCGCCACCAGGCGACCGGCGCCGCGTGCGCGCATACCGACTCGCGCTGGCCTGCGCTGGAGTCGAGGCGCGGATCGCAGGCGACGAGGACCCCCTCCGGCTCTTCGGCCACCGTGGCGCCCGCGGCCAGTGCGAGCGCGACGACCCCCGTGGTCGGCGTGGCCGGTTCGGTGGGCAGCGACCCCTGGGTCACGTCGGAGAGCTTGCTCGCCCGGAGCAGCAGCCCGACGTCCCAGGTGAGGTCCGCGTCCTTCAGCCACGTCGCCCCCGGCGCGACGTGGATCCGCGCGGCCTCGGCGACCTCGCGGACTCCGAGCAGGCCGCCGACGGCCGCGGCCGACCCCTCCAGCACGACCACGGGCGACGCCCCCTCGCGCCAGACGCTCGTGGTCGCGGCCGCCGAGTCGCACCAGGCGAGCGCCCCGTGCGCGTGCGTCAGGAGCCACTGCCCCCCGGAGACGCGGAGAGAGAGCTCCTCGTCCCCGGTCGATACCGCGAGCATGCAGTCGCCTGCGGCCGCCTCCACCACGCCAAGCGGACGCGCCGGCTCGAGCGCCGACACCAGACGGAATCCTGCGTGGGCGAGCGCCGCCCGCGCGGGGGCGGCGGTGAGCCACGCCGCGTCGAGGGCCGGCTTGGGCCAGAGCCGCTCGGCGATCCACCCGTCGAGGGTCGCGTCGGCGCACTCCTGGCCGCCGTCGATCCACGCGCTCGCAGGGAAGGTCGGGTTGGCGCGGGCCAGGATGCCTCCGGTCGCCCTCGCGTCGATGCGCAGCAGCGCCAGCCCGACGGGCACGGCTCCCTGGGTGGCTTCGATGCTCACGAGGCCGGGGCCGCACGCGCACCAGTTGATCGCTCGCGACCCCTCGAGGGTCGCCGCGCCGGCGCGCACGCGCATCGGGGCCTCGCTCGTCGACACGGCGGCGAAGCAGCTGGACCCGGGCGCGTCCACCTTGAGCACGGGGCTGGCGGTCAGCATGTTGGACCCGAGCTCGGCGAACCCGCGCGCGGCCCACCGCGCCTCGAGCGGCTTGAGGTCCGCGCGCACGCCCTGAGCGCGCGCGAAGAGCTTCCACCCGACCCAGCCCGCCCCGCCGATGACCGCGGCGTTCACGATGACGAGGAGCGCGCGCCGTATCGCTCTCCTCGTGCGCTCGGCCCGCTTGCGCTCGAGTATGAGGCGCTGCTTTTCGCCGGCCTCACGCGTCTCGCGCTCGGTCCTCTCGTGCTCCGGATGGCGGCCCTTCAGCGTCGAGAGCGCACGCTCGACCTCGTCGAGGCCGCCCTGGGGGGCGGAGGGCGGGGGCGGGAGAGGAGACTTGGGCACGTACCTTTCAGTGAACGGCACCAGGGGTGCGCGGCGCAAGTAAACTCCGGAAGCGTGCGAACACGGGAACGGAGAACGGGCATGGCAAGTGCTCGCCACCTGGCCCTGGCGGTAGCCGCTCTCTACGGCTGCGCGCCGGCGGTCCGCCCGGGTCCGTGACCGCGAATCTTCTCTTGCGGCGACAGCGCCACCGGGGGAGTCCACCGTTGCATGCTCGTACCTCCGGCAGACACGAGATCATGACGGACCTGTGGTTGTCGATCCCCCCTCGGAAGGGATCGAGATCACTGTGGAATCATCATGATCGGCGCTCTAGGGGCGGCACGAGCGCGCGCGAATGCCGGCGGGGCGTACGCCTACCAGCGGTTGCGCCGGTCGCCACCACCACCACCGCCACCGCCACCGCCACCACCGCCACCACGACGGCCTCGATCACCGCCGCCACCGCCGAAGCCGCCACCACCGCCGCCTCGCTGGGGACGCTCCTCCGCCTCGTTGACGCGCAGCGGACGTCCGTCGAGCGTCGCGCCGTTCATCGTCTCTATGGCCTTCTGCGCTTCCGCCGTGGTGCCCATCGTGACGAACCCGAACCCGCGCGACTGGCCCGAGGTGCGGTCGGTCACGATGTGCACGTCCGTCACCTCGCCGATCCGCGCGAACGCCTCGCGCACCGTCTCGGCCGTGGACGAAAAGGACAGGTTCCCGACATACAGACGCGTTCCCATGAGTGTCTCTCTCTCGCTCGCGGTCTCGCGCGCTCATGCCGAGCGCCCACTCGGTGCCTGTCCATCCAATCGGCCGCGGAATCGGGAGGCAGGCCGCGACGGCGGAATCCGTCGCGTCCCTTCACGCTTCACGTTGCGTCACCGCCGAGCGCGATCCGCGATCCCTTCAGTCGAGAGTGCAGTCCGTACCGGGGAAACGTCCGTGAGCACTTTTCTACAATAACGAAGCCGCTCCCCCGCGCAAGCCCCGCCAGCCGCCCGTCCAGACCGCCGCGCGGGGCGGAGGATCAGGGTATCGGCTTGGCGAACTTCGCGAGTTCCGGCGCGGGCTCCAGCGTATCCATCGTCTGGAGCGACATGACGCCTCCGGACGGCTCGCTGACCATGTCCGACACGACCGTCTTGGCGACATTGTAGGCGCCGGTGACCTTGACCTTCGCGCCGACCGAAGGCAGCGGGAACGGCACCGTCACGTTGAGCATGTCGTCGGTGACGGCTTCCTTCTCGGTCGGCTTCTCCCCGGGCTTGATCTTCTTGTACGCCTTCATCGCGTCGAAGATGACCGCGAAGTTACGCGCCCATCCCACGATGCGGATCTTCGGCCCCTTGGCGTTGCCCTTGTCGTCCGAGATCCAGAAGCTCGGCACCTCGGGCGTACAGCCGTCCGGGTCCTTCTTGCCAGTCTTGTGGACTGCGCAGTCCGGCGCGCGCGGGATGTTCGAGTCGACGATGTACCCGGTGATCGAGATCGGGTTCGCCACGACCTCTTTGACGTGGGTCAGGCTGCGCAGATGGTGGACCGCCCCGTACACGGTGTAGGCGTCGCCTTGCTTGATGGGCGTGCTCGGCAGCGGGGGCGGCGACGGCAGGTTGGCCTGCTTGCCGGACCACGCGGGCGCAGCCTTGTAGGGGTTCTCTTCCCCGCCGCAGCCGAAGGCGGCCAGGGCCAGCGAGGCAATGCCTAGCGTGCGAAGGGCACGGCTGGCGAAGGTGTGCATGTCGAGGCGTCTCCTCCCGCAAGAAACAGCGCGGCGGCCTCACGCTTAACACGCTCGAAAGGCGCGAGACAAGCGCCGTCACGCGCCGCCCACCCCTCCTGAGGGAGATTCACGCCGTCAGCGGATCTTTCCGGTAATCTGCGCGGGTCGCGGTCGGCGGGAGACCCAGGGCCTGCACGTCCGAGGCCCGGATGACGTCGCCCGAGCACCCGGAGACGAGGCGCTGGACGATCGACGAGAGCTCTGCGTCTTCCCCGGGAAACGCGTACTGCGCGAGGAGGGTGTAGGCGGCGTAGTCGATGCCGACGGGCCGTCCTAGCTCCCGCAGGCCTTCCCGAGCGAGGCGATCGGTCACGATCGCGCGCAGGTCGTCGGGACGGTCGCGAAGCCGGGGCAGGGCGACGGGCGCCGAGCGAGCGTCGCCGAGGCGCGAAGCCAGCGCAGGATCGAGCCGGCCAGCGCGGACGAGCTCGTCGGGGGAGACGACCGCAGTGAGGGCCAGCTCGATGTCGAGCGGATCGGGCCGCTCCCAGGGGGCGCGCTTCTCCGCAGAGGCGCGCGCCACCAGCCGCTGGACGGCCTCCGGCAACGTCGCCCCGTCGAGCAGGACGAGCATCCCGCGATCGGCGAGCGCGAGCGGCGAGGCGGTCGGATCGGTCCAGCGCGACGGGTCGTGCTCGCGCGCGCTCGTCGCGTCCACCAGGACGAGGGGACCGCGGGCGCGCGCCCCGGCGAGGTGGGCGCGCGCCAGGTACGGCACCGGGTCCACCCCCGCTGGGGCCACGACGGCAATGGGCGCGCCGTTGCCCGTGCGGCGCTCGAGCGCCTCGAGCGCCATTCGCGACGCGGCCGAGTAGATGCCCACCGTGGCGGGGCGCGCGAGCCTGGACGCCGCGAGCGCGTCCCGGCCGACGTCCAGGTCGCGCTCGTGGCGCAGACGGTCGGCGCGCTGCTCGGCGGCCTCGGCGCGAGCGGCGGCCTCTCGCTCGCGGGCGAGCATCCGGGCCTGCGTGCCTCGCGCGCGGCAGGCCACGGCCAGCCGGTTCGCGAGCAACTTGAGCGCGCGCACCTCTTCGAGCGCCGGCCGCTCGACCCGACCGACGGCCGGCAACAAGAGGACGCCCTCGACCTCGCCGTCATCGGCGATGACGGTCGCGAGCATCGCTCTGCGGTCGGCCATCCAGCGGGCGAGCGGGCGGGTGTCGGGGCGCCTCACCTCGAGCGCTTCGAGGACGTCGGCGCAAAGGGTCGCCTCCGGCTCGGCCGCCGCGACGGACACGAGCCCCGGCGGCACCTCCCCGGCGCTCTCGTGCAGGTATCCCGCGGCGTCCACGCGGATGGAGCGCGCCGGGGCGAGCGTCCAGAGCTCGGGCGAGGGGGCCTCGAGCCCCACGGGCGCCCGCAGCGCGAGCAGGGCTCCCCGGATCGCGTGGTCCGGCTCGGCGCGGACGGCTTCGTCGGCGGCGCGCGCGAACGCGTCGAGCACCGCTTCCTCCTCGACGGGATGGGTGCTGCCGGCGACGAACAGCGGCGCGCCCGACCAGCCGAGCGTCTCCAGGGCGCCGGCGGCCGCGGTTCCGTCCGGGTGCGCGGCCAAGCGGTCGTACTTGGTATTCCCGGTCACGAGGATGCTCCCGTCCGGCACGCCGATCGCGCGGAAGCGCTCGGCGTCGAGCTCGCTTTGGGCGAGGACGCGCTCCAGCGCGGCGAGCGCGGGTTTCAGGAAGAAGGACACGGCGCGATAGCGCGGCAGGCTGCGGGCCGTCATGCGCGCGTTGATCAGCGTCGGACGCAGCCCCGCGCGCGCCGCGAGCAGGATCGTGCTCGGCCACAGCTCCG
>PLYU01000131.1 GCA_003153495.1 Myxococcales bacterium | reverse complement strand
GCGGTCGAGCGGGTGCGCCTCGCTCGCGAGGCCGGGGAGCCCCGCGACGTCGCGCAGGCCGCCGGCCAGTGGCTCGACGCCGGAGGAGGCCTGACAGCAGCGCTCGAGTGGCTCGCGGCCGCGACGACGCTCGCAGACGCCGACGAAGAGGTGCGGGCGCGGCTCTCGATCGCCACGTGCCTCACCGGGGACGCTCGCGAGGCGACGCTGGCGAGCGCCGCGCTCGTCCAGGCCCGGGCGACTCCCGATGCCCCCGTGCCCCTCGTCATCGGGCAGTCGGCGGCCGTGCGCCTCACCAACCTCGAGCTTGCGCCGCCGGGCGCAGACCCGCGACGCCGGGCGGCGGTGCTGACCGATCTGGAGGGGTCTCTCGGCGACGACGCCAGGGTGGACGCCACCGCCCTTGCCGGGTGGTCCCTTCTGGCGCTCTCCGACACGGACGGCGCCTGCGCGGCCTTCGAGCACGTCGCGGCCGCGAGGCCCGGCGACCTCGCCGCGTGGGAGGGGCTGCGCTCCTGCGGCGAGCAGACGGGCGACAAGGGGCTGCAGGCGCGGGCAGCCGCGGAGCTGGGCGCGCTGTGTCGGGACGCCCAGCGCGGCGGAGCCTTCTGGGAGCAGGCGGCGCTGCTCTGGCTCGAGCTCGGCGCCGACGACGACGCGGACCGCGCCCTCGAGGCGAGCTTCGCGCGCGACGCCACCCGCGCCGTGGCCTTCGACCGGCTGTTCCGCCGCGTCCGCGAGCGCAAGGACAACGACAAGCTGCTCGCGATCATCACCCGGCGGCTCGGGGTCATCGACGAGCCCCTGCAGATCCAGAAGCTCTACTGGGAGCAGGCCCGGGTGCTGCGCGAGAAGGGAGACCAGGACGGCGCGCTCGAGGCCCTCGGCCAGGTCACCATGCTGGACCCCGACCACGTGGGCGCCCTGGCGCTGCTCGGGGAGATCAACATCCGTCGCGGCAAGTTCGACGAGGCTGCGGTCTCGCTCTCGCGCCTGGCCACCCTGGACGCCGCGCCGGCGAAGAACCGCATCACGGCCGGCGTGGCCGCCGTGGATCTGTTCGAGAAGAAGCTCGATCGCCCCGACGACGCGCTGCGCGTGCTCGTGGCGCTCCACGAGGCCGGAATCTCGACCTTGCCCGTGCGCGAGCGCCTGGCGAGATCGGCGGCCCGGACGGGGGCCTGGCAGCAAGCCACGGCCATACTCGAGGAGCTCATGCGCGAGCGCCCCGAGCCGGCCGGGCGCATCGAGGCGGCGCGCCTCGCGATGGCGATTCACCGCGACCGCCTGAAGAGCCCCGAGGGCGCCGACGCCGCCATCGCGAAGCTGCTCCAGGAGGCTCCGGCGGACGGCGAGGCGCTCGACATGCTCCTCGACAGCCACCAGCCCGCCGCGGTGAAGGAGCCGCTCCTGACGAGAGGGCGTGACGCCCTCGTCGAGGCGCTGCAGCGCGCTCCCGGCGACGTCGCGGCGGTGGCGCTCCTCGTGCGGATCGCGGTGGCCCTCGGCGACAAGGCCCTCGAGCAGGTCGCGCTCGGCGCTCTCGCTGCGCTCGACGCCGCCGACACGGGAGGCCAGAGCGCCTTGGCCCGCCTCGCGGCCGGCAAGCCGCGGACGCCGCGCACGGCCGTCCCCGAGGCAACGCTGCGGGCGATCCTCGCCCCGGGCGACGCTGGCCCCATCGCGGACCTGTTCGTGCTCCTCGGGCCCACGCTCGCGGAGGCGCTCGGGCCGAACCCGCAGGCGTGCGGCGTCGGGCGAAAAGAGAAGGTCGACCCGCGCAGCGGGCTGGCGATCCGCAACGAGATCGCGACGTGGGCCGGCGCCTTCGGGATCCACGAGCTCGACCTGTACGTCGGCGGGAAGGATCCGCTCGCGGTGCTGGGGGTACCAGGCAACCCCCCCGCCCTCATCGTGGGGTCGGAGATCCAGGCCCCGCTCGCGCCCGCGACGCGGGCCCGGGTCGCACGCGAGCTTCTGGGTATCGTGCGGGGGACGAGCGTGCTGCGCTCTCGCGACGACGTCTCCATCGCCGCCATCGTCGTGGCGGCCTGCAACCTGGCGGAGGTGCGCGTCGACCACCCGCCGTACGCCGTCCTGGCCGAGATCGAGCGACTCGTCGGCAAGGCCATCCCCCGCAAGGTGCGCAAGGCGATCGCGGAGGTGTGCCGCGGCATCGCGGCGGCCGGCGGGGACGCTCGAGCGTGGCGCGGCCACGCGCTGGCGTCTCAGGACCGGATCGCCGCGATCGCGAGCGGAGACCCCAGCGCGGTCCTGAAGGACGCATCCGCCTCGCCGGCGGAAGGACCCGGGGAAGCGCTCGCGAGAAAGGCCCGCGCCGAGGAGCTCCTGAGCTTCGTCCTTTCGCCCCAGTACCTGAGCTTGCGCCGCTCGCTGGGCCTGGAGGGCGACGCATGACAGAGGGCAAGAAGCCCCCGCAGCTGGGCGACATCGACTGGGACGAGGCGCTGGCCGAGTGGGAAGAGAAGGCGTTCGTTCCGGAGGTCGCTCCGAGCGTCGCGGCGGACGTACCGACGCTCGTGTCGGACGTCCCGCCGCCGCTCCTGGCAGGCGCGGGCGTCGAGGAGGAGGCGGACCTCGACGAGGCGCCTGCCGAGGCGCTCGAGGAGATCGAGGAGCCCCACCCCTCCCCTGTCCGTCCCGACGAGAGCCGCGGGTGGCAGGAGGAGAAGCCGGCGAGCGTGTGGCTGGACGAGGGCGCCCGTCAGGCGTTCGAGACGCGGGCGGCCTGGCTCGAAGAGGAGGCACGCGCCCTTCCCGACAAGACGGCCCGCGCCCGCGGCCTGCTTGCGTGCAGCGAGATCCTGGCCACGCTGGGGGACCCGAGCCGGGCTCACTCCCTCGCCGCCGAGGCCCGCGAGCTCGGGCCCACCGTCGCGCTCGCGCACCGGCAGGCGCGCGCGCTCATGCCGTCGTCCCCCGACCGCGCCGAGTACGTCGCCGCGCTCGATGCCGAGGTGAAGATGACGCCCGCCGGGGCCGCGCGCGTGCACTCGACGCTGCTGGCGGCCGACGCGCTCTACGAATCCGGAGACGCCGACGGCGGCTCCAGGCGACTCGACCAGGCCCTGCGCATGTCCACGACGGACGTGCGCGCCGTCCTGCAGCGCGCCGCGCGCACGCTCGGGACCCGCGAGACGGCGCCTGCGATGCCGAGGCTGCCCGACAACCCGGAGATGGCGCTCCTCGCGGAGGCCGTCGCCGCCGCCCTGCGCCTGCGGGGCGTGGAGCCCCCCGATGTCGCGGCCGAGCGCCGCTCTCCCGGCGAGCTGCTGCGCTCCGCGCGAGAGGCCCTCGCCCGGGAGGACCTGGCGAGCGCCGCTTCGTCGGTCTACGCCCTCACCGCGCTGCCCGAGCTCGCAGGAAGCGCGACCTGGCTGGCCGCGGCGCTGGCCGCACCGAGCGGAGCGCGCCGCGACGCCGCGCGGTGGCTGCGCGTGCTCGTCGACCGGGGAGACGAGGGCGCCCGTCGCCCCTTGCTGGCCAGGGCGATCGAGCTCGGCGACAGGGGCCCCGTGGTCGACGCGCTGGCCTCCCGGGGGACGCTCTCCGCCGCGGAGCGCGTCACCCTGGCCACGCTCGCGGTCGATCCCCCGGCCGCAGACGACCCGGACGTGGAGGCGGCGGCGGAAGCCGCCGAGACCCGGCCCCTGGCCTGCGCGATCGCGGCGGTCACGATGTCCGCGAAGGGGCCCGACAGCGAGGCTCAGATCCGCGCGCGCGCCCGCCAGGTCGCCGGCACGTTCGAGTCGCGCACCCTCGTGCGCCTGGGCAGATTGCTGGCGTCGTCCGCTCCGTCTCATGAGATCGAGGGCGCCGTGGACTCGCTGTCGGGGACCAGGCCGGCGTCCGCGCGCGCGGTGGCGCTCGAGATGGCCGTACGCGCGGAGCGGGCGTCCGACGTCAGCGCCATCGTGCAAGGGTGGACCGCCGGGCGGTCGTCTCCCGCGGAGCGCGCGACCGGGCCGCTCGCGGCCGGGCTCATCGCCGAGCTCGCGGGCGACGTCCCGCGCGCGCTGGAGGCCTATCGCGCCGCTCGCGAGCTCGACCCGGCGTGCGAGGCAGCCCTGCTCGCCGTCGCCTCGCTCGAAACGCTCGACATGCCCATGGAGCTCAGCGAGCTCGCCGACGCGCTGGGCGACGGCCTCCCCGGCGCGCTGGCGAGGATCGAGGCCGTGGTGCGCAGTCAGGACAGCCTGCCCGAGCCCACGCGAGCCGAGCTGCTCGATCGCGCCCACCGGGCCGAGCCGTCCCTGCCCATCGCCGCCTTCCTCGCCGAGCAGATGGCCCGCCGCGGCGGAGACATCGACGAGGTCGTCCGATGGACTCGCGAGCGGCGGGCGCGTACCGCAGATCCGATCGAGTCCGCGCTCCACGCGATACGCGAGGCGCTGCTGGTCGCCGACGAGGAGCCGGAGGTCGCGGGCGAGAGGATGCTGGAGGCCCACTCGGCGCGGCCCGCCGACGTCGCGCTGCGAGCGCTCTACGAGCGCATGGCGGCCCAGCCGCCGGCGGACGGCGCCTCGTGGCGCGAGCAACGCGCGACCGAGGCCAAGGGGGAGACCCGGGTGCTGCTCCTGCTCGAGGCCGCGTACGAGCACGAGCAGGCGGGCGACGAAGAGGGCGCGCTGCGCGCGGCGGAGGCAGCGGCCGCCACGGACGCACGCCTCGGACGCATCGCGCGCGAGCGCGCCGAGCTCCGGACCGGACGCGCGGCGAGGCTGGCGGACGAGCTGCTGTCCCTCGCCAAGAGCGCCGACGAGGTGGGCCTGCGCCGCGAGGCCTACGAACGCCTGGCGACCCTCGATGCGACGACCCGCCGCGACCCGGCGAGCGCGCTGCTCTGGCATCGCTGGATCCTCGAGGAGCTGCCGGACTACAAGCCGAGCCTCCGTCACGTCGAGCACCACCTGCTCGGGGAGGGGCGCGACGACGAGCTGGAGCCGGTAGCGAGCGCCATCGCGGACGCGCTGCGCGGGACCGGGTCCGGGGAGTGTACGGCCCACGCCGAGCTGGCCGCGCGCCTGCGGATGCGCAGCGGCGTCGGCGGGTGGGAGACCACACGCGAGATGGCGGAGCTGGCGTTCGCGGAGGGCGACCCGCCGCTCTGGTCGCTGAGGCTCCTGCAGGCGCACGCGCGCGCCCGCGGAGACGACGAGGGCTTCCTGCTGGCCACCGGCCAGCTCGTCGACCGCGCCTCGCAGCCGGCCGAGGTCGCGACGCTGCTCGCGCGCTCGGGCGAAGCAGCCCTGCGGCTGCGCCGGTGGGACGAGGCCACGGCGCTCCTCGAGCGAGCCACGCTCGAGGATCCGAGCGACGTGGTCGCGTGGCGCCTGCTGGCCGACGCGAGTCGTCAGGCGGGCGATTTCCGGCGGGCCGCCGAGGCTTGCGAATCGCTCGCGCGCAGCAGTCTCGTTCGAGAGCACCAGCTCCAGGCCTGGTACGACGCGGCGCGCACCTGGCTGGACGACGCGACCGACGAGGGGCGCGCCCTGGTGGCGCTCGAGGCGACCGCGGCGCTCGACGTCACCTACGAGGACGTGTTCGACAGGCTGTCCCGGGTCTACGCGTCCCGGAAGATGCATCCCGAGCTCGCCGAGCTTCTCGCCTCGCGCATCTCGCGCGTGAGCAGCCCCGAGGAGCGCCTGACGATGGGGGTGCTGCGCGGGCGCGTCCTGCTCGACGCGGGCGACGCCGAAGGCGCTCGGGCCGCGTTCCAGTCCGTGCTCGAGGAGCACCCCGACAACACCGACGCCCTGTCGGCCTTCGTGGACCTGTGCATCGCCGAGAGCGACTGGGCCGCGGCGGAGCAGGCTCTGACGCGGCTCGCGAGGGTGCTGCCGACCCCGCGACAGCAGTGCGACGCGTACGCGCGCCTGGCGGACCTCTACGCGCACCACCTGCTGAACATGTCGCGCGCCGAGGCCGCGCTCAGAGAAGTCCTCGCCCGGATGCCGGACGACGTCGACACGATCCAGAAGCTCGTCGACATCCACAAGAGGCAGAACGACCCGGCGCGCGCCACCGAGCTTCAGCAGGAGCTCGTCACGCACGCGCGCACGCCCGAGGAGAAGCGAGCGCGCCTCCTCGAGCTCTCGGCCATCCACGAGCACACGGCCCGCGACAACCGCCGCGCCGAGCAGGCGCTCGAGGCCGCGCGGCGCGAGCTACCCCGGGACGTCGTCGTCCTCCGAGCACTGGCCGAGTTCTACCTGCGCCATCATCAGCCAGCCGCCGCCAACATCATCCTCGACCGGGCTGCAGCCGATGCGAGGCGCGACCTCACCGCGGGCCGCTGGACGCAGGACTCCTTCGAGATCCTGACGACCGTCTTCGAGCTGCGCGGAAAGAAGGCCGCGGCTCGTACGACCCGGGCGATGCTCGACGCGCTGCAAGGACGCTCGGCCGACCTCCCGGGGGCGAACGAGAGGGCCTTCGACCCAGGCCTGGACGAGCTCGTCGCGCCCGAGGTGATGACCCCCGCCCTGCGCGCCTTGCTGGCCAAGACCGGAAGCGCGCTCGACGCCGCGATGCCCCTCGACCTCCAGGCCCTCAAGGCGACGCCGAGCCCGGCAGACTCCCCCGTGGCGCGGCTCGCGACCAAGATCGGGGCCTCCATCGGGCTGAGCGGCCTCCGCGTGATGGTCTCCCCCAAGCTTGGGGCCGTCTGCGTCCCCGCCGGGTCGGCGCCGCCGACGATCGTCGTGGGACAGTCGCTCGGGGTCGAGCGCGGCGGCACCTTCCAGGTGCTGCGGGCGCTCAAGCTGGTGCAGGTCAAGGCGTCGGCGCTCGCGCGGACGCCGCCCGCCGAGCTCGCGGTCCTCGTCTCGGCGTGGCTCAAGTGCTTCAACCCGACCTGGCAGCCGAAGGGGATCCCCGCACCGGCGCTCGCAGCGGCCGGGGCCCGGGTCCAGGCCGCTCTCCCCCGCCAGCTCGATCCGGACGTAGGCGTCATCGCCCTGGAGGTGGCTGGCAGCGTGGAGACGAAGGTCGCCTCCGTGGGCCCGGGCGCCCTGGCCTGGGCGAATCGCGTGGCGCTCCTGGCGATCGGCAATCCGGGAATGGCGCTCGACGCCATCGCGGTGGCCGGCGGCTCCGCAGGCGGGGCGCCGAACGCTGAACAGCGCTTCGCCTGGGTCGTGCGAACGCCCGAAGCCCGCGATCTGCTGGCCTTTGGCGTCTCCGACGCCTTCTCGGAGGCCCGGTTCCGGCTCGGTCTGGACCGCTGAGAAGAGGCGCGGACCAGGCGCATACCAGGCAAGAACAGCGCCGCCAGGTTGCGTTGTCCCCTGGGGAAGGCTACGTCATGCCGCCCTCATGAGCAGCGCCCCGCGTCCGCACGCCCTCCGCAACATCGCCATCGTCGCCCACGTCGACCATGGCAAGACNNCACGCCGACTTCGGCGGCGAGGTCGAGCGCACCCTGATGATGGCGGACGGCGCGCTGCTCCTGGTCGACGCGGCCGAGGGCCCCCTGCCCCAGACGCGCTTCGTCCTGCGAAAATGCCTGGAGCTCGGCTTCCCGATCATCGTCGTCATCAACAAGATCGACCGCTCGGACGCCCGCCCCGTCGAGGTGCACGAGGCCGTCTTCGACCTCTTCTGCGACCTGGGTGCCAACGACACGCAGCTCGATTTCCCCGTGCTCTACGCGGTCGGCCGCGACGGGGTCGCCAAGCTCACGCTGGAAGACCCCTCCACGAACCTCAAGCCGCTCTTTGACACCATCCTGGCCAAGGTCCCGCCGGCCCCGGGGGATCCGGACGCGCCGCTGCAGATCCTGGTGAGCAACGTGGACCACGACGACTACGTGGGACGCCTCGGTATCGGGCGCATCGTCGCCGGCACCGTTCGCGCGAACCAGCCGGTGGGCATCGTCAAGGACGGGCGGACGATCAAGTCGGCCGTCAAGGTGCTCATGACGTTCGAAGGGCTGAAGCGCACCGTCGCGCAGGACGCCGCCGCAGGCGAGATCATCGCCCTCGCCGGGATCGAGGACATCGACGTCGGCGACACGATCGTCGATCTGTCCCCCGGCTGGGAAGGGCGGGCCCTCGGGCGCATCCACGTCGAGCAACCAACGATCAAGATGCGCATCGGCGTCAGCACGTCGCCCTTCTCCGGGAAGAGCAAGAAGACGAAGTACCTGACCAGCCGCCATCTCCGCGAGCGCCTGCAGAAGGAGATTCGGAAGAACCTGGCGATCCGCGTGGAGGACACCGAGTCCCCCGACACGTTCATGGTGCTCGGTCGCGGCGAGCTTCAGTTGGCGATCCTCGTCGAGACCATGCGCCGCGAGGGCTACGAGATGCAGCTGGGGAATCCCGAAGTGGTCACCCAGGAGGTCGACGGCGTGATGTGCGAGCCGATGGAGCTGCTCGTGATCGACGTTCCCGAGTCCTTCATCGGGGTCGTGACCGAGCGTCTGGGCGAGCGGCGCGGACGGATGATGAAGATGTCCAACCCGGGCTACGGCCGCGCGCGGCTCGAGTACCGGGTGCCGAGCCGGGGGATGATCGGCTTCCGCGGTGAGCTCATGACGGCGACTCGCGGGACTGCGCTCCAGAACTCGATGTTCGACGGCTGGGAGCCGTGGGGCGGCCCGATGATGAAGCGAGCGACCGGGGCGATCGTCTCGGACCGCTCGGGCGTCGCGACGCCGTACGCGCTCCACCACCTGCAGCCGCGCGGCAGCTTCTTCCTGAGCCCGGGGGCGGAGGTCTACGAGGGGATGATCGTCGGCGAGCACAATCGCCCGAACGACACCGACGTCAACGTCGTGCGGGAGAAGAAGCTCTCCAACGTGCGCAACCACGGCAAGGACGAGAACGTCCTGCTCGCTCCTCCGCGCGTGCTGACGATCGAGACGGCCATGGACTGGATCGACGCCGACGAGCTGGTCGAGGTCACGCCGGACATCGTCCGCGTGCGCAAGGCCATCCTCGACACGACGCGCCGGCCGCGGCGGACGGAAGCGATCGAGGACGCTCAGAGCGTTACCTAGGCCCCGCGGCGGGATCACCGAACCGCGAACGCGAGGAGGCCGAATCCACCGGCGACCCAGACGACCCCTCGGGGCTCGTCGAACGCCATGGCGAGGACGCGACCGTCCGACTCGACGTCCTCCGGCGACGCGCCGATCCGGGCCACGATCGATGCGTGCCCGGCAGCGTCCAGGCGCACGAGGCCAGTCGTGTCGTCGGCCTCGGAGTACGTGGCGGCGAGGACGGTGCCCGCGTCATCGAGGAGCACGAGCGCCGTCACCGAGCCGCCCCAGGTGAACCACCGCCACGCGCCATCAGGCGCGCGCCGGACGACCCCGGTTCGCCCGGCATACGCCACGACGACGCCACGGGCGGCGAGGGGCAGCGGACTGCCGGCGCCCGGCGCCTCCACGGCCTCGCGCCCGATGGCGCCTCCCGGCGCCACGCGCAGGAGCGCGGTCGGGCGCCCCGAGTCTTCCACGACCAGTGCCGCGAGGCCCGCGCCATCGCCCGCGATGGCCGCGACGGGCCCGGGAACGGGACACCGCGCCAGTGGCTCGTCCGCCGGGCCGCGGGCCAGAAGGGCGCCGGCCCTGGTTCGCACCCAGTACACTCCACCGGACATCGCCGCGTCGGCGGCGGACACCCCCTGGGCGAGCGGCTCGAACCGCGCACCGGCGTCGCGCGAGGAGAACATGCGCCCGTCGCGCATGACCACCACCAGCTCGCTGGCGTCGCCGACGAGCGCGCCGATCTCGCCCGCCGCGAGCCCTTCCGCGGAAAGGGGCTGCCGGGCGCCCTCCAGGTCGACGCGAAGAAGCTCGCCGACGCCCGGCTCCGAGCGACTCGCCACGAGCGCTCCTCGCGCGGCGCACGCCACCGCCGTCGCGCGCTGGATGGCGAAAGGAGCTCCGACGGGCGACCACGGCTCGGCCGCCCAGGGGAGACCGAGCAGCTCGTCGGACGCAAAGCGATCGTCCACCAGGGTCCTCTCGTCGAGATCGCCCTCGTCGTCCGCGTCGAGCGCCGGCAGATCTCGCTCGTGCAGCTCCTCGTCGGCGTCGACGGGTCCCTCGTCACCGGTGTCCAGCCCCGCGCGCTCGGCGCCGTCCGCGAGTCCGAAGTCCCACTCCGCGCCCCCCGCGTCCTCCGCGTCGTCGACACGGGATTCGCTGCTCTCCTCCCCGACGGGAACCTCGCTGCCGACGTCGAGGTTGGGCGCGTCGGGCGGCTCGCCGAGCCAGCCGCTCTCGCCCTCGTCGAGACCGAGCTCGCTGGCGTCGACCGGGTCGTCCTCGCCCGTGGCGTCGTCGGCGCCGGCGTCCTGCTCGGGTTCTTCGGTCAGTCCCTCGTTCTCCGGCACGCCCTCGGGCTCGTCTCCGGCGCCGCCGTCGAGCGGAGGCAACCGCTCGAGCTCGTCTTCGTCGCGCGCGATCGGCGGTCCGGGCATCGACATCGAGTGCTACCGACGCGAGCGCCCTTGTCAAAGGGCCTCACCGGTCGAGGCCGCAATTCTTGCGCACATCGTACGACACAAATGCACCTGAGACGTGCATGTGTCGCGCGAAAAGCAGGTGAGGCACCAACATGCACCACTCGGCAAGCGCTGGAGGAAAACGATGTCGACGCGCGAGAGCATGCGTCAGGAGCTCAAAGAGCTCGCGAAGCTGGCGGAAACCATGGGTCGCGACCGGCTGCGCGAGGTCGAGCCCCAAGACGAGTGGAGCGCCCACGCCGACGAGCCCGAGGCGCCTCCGGCCGAGCATCCGCTGACTTCGTCGGGCGTGACGGTTCCGCCCGTCGTATCATCCTCGGTTCCCCCGCCGCGGATCAGCTCCTTCGACCATGGAGATCCCGCGCCGTCGCGGCGACGCGGCGGCTTCATCGCGATCGCGGCAGTGGCCAGCGTTGCTCTCGCCCTCGGCGGGGCAGTCCTCGGCCGGCAGCTGGCGTCCCGCACTTCGGCGCAATCCGCGCCGATCATCGTCACCACGGCAGCGGCCGCATCCTTGCCCGCCACCGCAGAGCCAGTCGTCGTGCCCCCGGCCAGCCCCCAGGCGCCAGCGCCTGCCCAGGCGGCAGCGGCCCAGGCGGTGGAGCTCGCTTCCCCCCCCGCCTCGCGGACCGTGTCCGCTCCCCCGGCCGGCGGGCTGCCCTCCTCGCGGCACAAGGTTTCTCCCGCGGTGGGCAGCGTTCCCCACGCCGCGACCAAGCCGGCGGCCCCGAAGCCGGCGGTGGCCGCGGCTCCGGCCGCAGCGCAGGTTGACGCCACCCCCTCCGAGGCGCCCCCTCCCAAGAGCGCCAAGGCGGCTGCCGTTGCGGGAGCGGGCGGCGATTCGCTCGAGGACTTGATCCGCAAAGCAGTGGCGAACCAGCCGAAGTGACGGGCGCTTCCCGGGACGGTTGCATCCTCCCGGGCTCCGCGTAGCTTGTCCGTCCCCGACCGGCCGCAGCGTTCTCGCGTGACGGCCCGGCCGCTCCGGTCGCGCTCATGCGCCTGCTCGTCCTGTCCCGCAACCCCACCCTGTACTCGACCAGCCGGCTCGTCCTCGCGGCCCGGGCTCGCGGACACGACGTGGCGGTTGCCGATCCGCTCGACTTCCGCATCGTCATCTCGCGCGGTCGGCCGTCCATCTACCTCCGCGACCACCCGGCCCCCGCCGCCGATCTCGTTCTTCCACGCATCGGCGCGTCGATCACGAACTACGGCCTGGCCGTGGTCCGGCAGTTCGACCTGATGGGCATGCCAGTCCTCAACACGGCGGTCGCGATCGCGCGCTCCCGGGACAAGCTGCGCGCGATGCAGCTGCTCACCAAGAAGAACATCGACGTCCCCGTCACCGTGTGCGCCAGGACGCCGGGATCCATCGAGCATGCCCTGTCGCTCGTCGGCGGCGCGCCGTGCATCGTGAAGCTCCAGCAAGGAGCGCAGGGGATCGGGACGATGATCGCCGAGACGCCCCAGGCAGTCACGTCCCTGCTCGAGACGCTGTGGGCGATGGGTCAGGACATCATCCTCCAGCAGTACATCGCGGAGGCGAAGGGGCGCGACCTGCGCGCGATCGTCGTCGGAGGGCGCGTCGTCGCTGCGATGCGGCGGCAGGCGAGGGCCGGCGAGTTCCGCTCCAACCTGCACCGGGGAGGGCTCGGAGTGCGGGCCACGCTCGAGGATCGCTACCGGCGCGCCGCAGTCTCTGCCGCTCGCGTGATGGGCCTCGAGGTCGCCGGGGTCGACATGCTCGAGACGCGGGAAGGCCCGAAGATACTCGAGATCAACAGCTCGCCCGGGCTCGAGGGCATCGAGCGAGCGAGCGGCATCGACGTCGCAACCGCCATCGTGATGCACGCGGAGCGCTGCCTCATCCGCCCCAGCCGCCGCGAGCGCAACACCGCGCTCGACGACGAGCGCCGACTGTCACGCATTCGAGCCGGCGCGCACGGGGCGCGGCGGCGCACGGCCGGCTGACCTTGCCCTCGCGGACGGTCCCCGACCAGCGCCTGCGCGTCGAACGGCACCAGGGGGTGGCGGTGTGGACGCTCTCGCGCCCCGAGGTCAAGAACGCCCTGGACCGCGCGGCGTTCGCCGCTCTGGCCGCCGCCGTTCGAGCCGCGGCGTCCGATCGCGAGCTCCGCGCGATCGTGCTGACGGCCGACGGCGACGCGTTCGTGTCCGGAGGCGATCTGAGAGAGCTTCGGTCCGCCACCGGCCGCACGGACGCGGCGGCCCTGGTCGACGCGGGGAGGCGCGTCTGCGACGGTCTGGGACGGCTCGCGGTCCCCGTCATCGCAGCCCTGCCCGGCCCGGCCATAGGTGGAGGCGCCGAGCTGGCCATGGCCTGCGACCTGCGCGTCGCCGATCCCCGGGCGATCATTTCGTTCCGGCACGCGCGCATGGCCGTCACCACGGGGTGGGGCATCCTGCCCAAGCTCGTGGCGACGGTCGGACACGGCGCGGCCTCGCGCCTCCTTCTGGCCGGCCACGAGGTCGACGCCGCCGAAGCGCTGCGCCTCGGCCTGGTCGACGGCATCTCGGCGACCGGGGAGTGCGCGGCGACCGCGCTAGCCTGGGCCCGGGACGTCTCGCGCGCCTCGCCGGGGGCCGTCGCGCGGCTCAAGACCCTGCTTCGCGGCACGCTGGGCGCCGCGAAGGGCCACCGAGCCCGCGAGCGAGCCAGCTTCGTCGGGGCCTGGACCGGAGCGGACCACCAGGAAGCCGTCGAGTCGTTCTTCGCGCGCCGCGCCCCCAGGTGGAAGCCACGGTGACGCCCGCCTCACCGGGATCGCGACCGGACCCGCGACCTGCGCTATAGCACTCCGGGCTCCCATGAACACCTCGCAGCGCGCCGGTTGCTACGGCCCCTTCGGCGGTCGCTTCGTCGCCGAGACGCTCGTGCCTGCGCTGGACGAGCTATCTCGAGCTTTCGACTCGATCGTCCGCGGCGCGCCGTTCCAGAGCGAGTGGCGTGCGCTGCTCGCCACCTACGTCGGCCGCCCCACGCCGCTGTTCGAGGCCAGGAACCTGGCCCGCGCCATCGACCCGGGCGGGACCACCCTGGGCCGCCTGTGGCTCAAGCGCGAGGACCTCTGCCACACGGGGGCGCACAAGATCAACAACGCGCTCGGGCAGGTGCTCCTGGCGAAGAAGATGGGCAAGACGCGCATCATCGCCGAGACCGGGGCCGGCCAGCACGGGGTCGCCACGGCCACGGCGTGCGCCCTCTTCGGGCTGCCCTGCGAGGTGTACATGGGCTCGGAGGACGTCCGGCGCCAGGCGCCCAACGTGGGGCGCATGAAGCTGCTCGGCGCCCAGGTGCGTCCCGTCGAGAGCGGGTCCCGGACGCTGAAGGACGCCATGAACGAGGCGATGCGGGACTGGGTGACGAACGTAGCGACCACTTACTACTGCATCGGAAGCGCGGCCGGTCCGCATCCCTACCCCGAGCTCGTCGCGACGCTCCAGGCCATCATCGGCGAGGAGGCACGCGCCCAGATCCTCGCCGCGCAGGGGGTGCTGCCCGATGCCGTGGTCGCGTGCGTGGGGGGTGGTTCGAACGCCATCGGGCTCTTCCGCGGCTTCATGAAGGACGACTCGGTGGCCCTCTACGGGGTCGAAGCCGCAGGAGACGGCGTGGCCACCGGACGGCACGCCGCGACGCTCGGCGCCGGCCGCGTCGGCGTCCTGCACGGCGCGAAGAGTTACGTGCTGTGCGACGACGGCGGCCAGATCCAGGAAGCGCACTCCATCAGCGCGGGGCTGGATTACCCGGGGGTCGGGCCCGAGCACTCCTGGCTCAGAGAGACCGGCCGCGCCACGTACCTTTCGGCCACCGACGACGACGCGCTCGCGGCCGTCGCGCTCGTCGCGCGGACAGAGGGCATCCTCCCCGCGCTCGAGACCGCGCACGCGTTCGCGCGCGTGGGCGACGTCGCGCGAGCGGTCGGCGCGAAGCGTGACGGCCCGGCGTCGGTCGTGCTGGGCCTGTCGGGACGGGGCGACAAGGACCTGGCCACCCTGCTTGCGCGCCTCGGCGTGGAGACTGCGTCGTGAACCGTCTCGATGCCACGTTCGCTCGGGGTCGCAAGGTGCTGGTCACCTACCTTTGCGTCGGCGACCCCGGCGTCGACGAGAGCGTCGACCTCGCGCTCGCATGCGTGAAGCAGGGGGCGGACGTGCTCGAGCTGGGCGTTCCCTTCAGCGATCCGACGGCCGACGGGCCCGCGATCGCCCGTGCGAGCCAGAGAGCCATCGCGGCAGGGGGCGGCCTCGTGGCGACGCTGCGCGCGGCGCGAGCCATCCGGGCGGCCGCGCCCGACGTCGGCATCGTCCTCTTCGGCTATTACAATCCGATCTTCGTGCGCGGAGAGGCGCGCGTGGCGGCGGAAGCGGCCGAGTCGGGCGTCGATGCGCTGCTCGTGGTCGACCTGCCCGTCGAAGAGAGCGCGCCGCTCTGCGCCGCGGCCGGCGCCCACGGCATCGGCGTGATCCCGCTGCTCGCGCCGACCAGTCGCGCCGAGCGCGTCGCTGCCGCGAAGGCCGCGGCGGCGCGCGGACCGGTGCCGTTCGTGTACTACGTGTCGGTCACCGGAGTGACGGGCAGCGCGGCGCTCGACGCCGCCGAGGCGGGGCTCCGCGCGTCCCAGCTTCAGGCGCAGGTAGGCCGCCCGGTCGTCGTCGGCTTCGGGATCGACTCCCGGGAGAAGGCGCGGGCGGCGGCCGCACACGCGGGCGGCGTCGTCGTGGGTACTGCTCTCGTACGCGCGATCGAGCAGGGCAAGACCCCGGCGGAGCGCAAGGCGAGCGTCGAGAAGCTCGTTCGCGAGCTTCGCGCGGGCGTCGACGAGGCGAGCGCGTAAGGCCGCCCATGCTGCTCCTCTGCGTATCGGACATTCACGGCGACCTCGACGCCCTGCGCGCCGTGATGGCGACCGCCGAGCGAAGGAGCTTTCACAAGCTGCTGATCGCGGGCGACATCGTCTTCCCGGGGCCGGAGCCGCTGGAGACCTGGCGCCGCCTGACGGCCGCGGGCGCCGTGATGGTCCAGGGACTCACCGACCGCGCCGTCGCCACTCTCGATCCGGACGCGCTCTCGCCGAGCACCGATCACGAGCGCGAGCGCGTCGAGCGCATGCAGAAGACCCAAGATGCGCTGGGCGAGCTCATTCTGCAGCGCATCCGGCGGCTGCCGACTCACCTCCGCGTCCCGCTCGAGGACGGCGGCGAGCTGCTCCTGGTGCACGGCTCTCCCGCGGATCCGGGGGAGGCGCTCACCCACGACATGAGCGACGAGGAGATCTCGGCGCTCATCGGCGACGACCCCGCCGACGTGATCGTCTGCGGGGCCAGTCACGTCCCCTTCGAGCGCACGGTGGGCGGCGTTCGGGTCGTGAACGTGGGCAGCGTGGGGGAGGCCCCGGGCGAGGGGGTGCGCGTCGCCCACGCCACTTGGATCGAGTCGACTCCGCGCGGACTGAGCGTGGAACAGATCGCGGTCCCCCTCGAAGGCCCGCGCGCGGACGCTGCGCAGAGGTCGTCGCACCCGACCGAGGGGTAGCGAGCGCGATTAAGTGGATCCGGGACCGCTGCGCCTGCCACGATCGCATTCGTGACCCGCCCTGGTCTCGCCAAGGCACGCGAGCTGCCCCTGCTCCTCGCGCGCCCCACGTCTCTCGTGCGCGCCTCCGAGGCGCGGTGGCGAGCGCTGTTCGAGCGCGCCGACGTCGTCACGGAGGGAAGCGCGCGTGTGGAGGCCGAGGGACGCATCTGGTACGGCACGACGAGCATGATCCTCGCCATCGCTCCGACCGACGGCGACCCGGCCCTGCTGGCCGCGCTCGCCGAACGAGACGTTCACCTGCGCCTGCGGGCCCTGCGGACCGCTCACCGCGAGGCCAGCCTGCGAGCGCCGTCGAAGCTGGGGCGATTCTCCTGCGAAATCAGGGTGACACGAGACCCGCTCGGGCTGAGGATTGACGTGGACGCTCAGGCGCCGTTGATAGAGGGACGCGCCGTCTCTCGGCCGGCGCCGTGACGACCCTCTGGAACATGCCTCGTACTACGAACGGAAGCGCCGGCGTCGGCGGCCGCAAACGGCGACGCCGCAAGCTGGGAACGGTCATTCACGTGACCTTTGGTTCCGGCGGTGGCCGGACCGACGGTCTGCCCGCTGCCGCGAGCGCGGCCGGGGGTGCGCCGGCAAGCGTCGCCCCGCCGGACCCGCGCGAGCCGGTCACGGACCTGTTCACTCGCCGCGAGGTCTCGAAGCTGCTGAGCGTGTCGGAGACGCGCCTGCGGTCTCTGGACCAGGCCAAGATCGTGTCCCCCTCGGGTCAGCGCGGGAAGCAGCGCGCGTATACCTTTCAGGACTTGATCGCACTGCGCGCCACGCGCGAGCTCCTCGAGCACCGGGTCCGTCTGCGCGACGTGGCGCGCGCCATCGGCGTTCTGCGGGCCACCCTGCCGCGCGTGACGCGCCCCCTGCAGGAGCTGCGCATCGTCGGCGACGGACGCCGCGTCGTGGTGCGGTCGGACGCAGGAAGCTTCGAGCCGCTGACCGGACAGATGGTGCTCGACTTCGACGTCCAGTCCCTGCGGGACGATGTCGTGCGCACCCTTCGCCCCGAGACGACCTCTACCCGGGCGAGGACGGCCTATGACCTCTACGTCCAGGCGAGCACGCTCGACGAGGATCCGGCCACGTACGACGAGGCCGAGCAGCTCTACGGCCGCGCCATCCGCCTCGACCCGTCGCTGGCCATCGCGCACACTAACCTCGGCAACATCCGGTTCCGGCGAGGAGACGAGGCCGGCGCAGAGGTCCTCTACCGGCGCGCGATCGAGCTCGACGCGCGGCAACCAGAGGCCCATTACAACCTGGGCTACGTGATGCTCGAACGCGGGGAGGCCCGCGTCGCCACGGCTCACTTCGAGCGCGCTCTCGAGGGCGACCCGCGCTTCGCCGACGCGCACTTCAACCTGGCGATGGCCTGGGAGCAGCTCGGCGAGCGCTCCAGGGCGAGGCCGCACTGGAAGAGGTACCTCGACCTGGAGCCCACGGGGACCTGGGCGGACGTGGCCCGCCAGCATCTCAAGACCTGAAGAACCGCTCGATCTGCTCGATGACGTGCGCCTGCTGCGCGTCGCTCATGGTCGGGAAGATGGGGAGGGCCAGGGCGCTCTCGCACGCGCGCTCGGCGACCGGCAGGCGCGGCGGGTCGAGCGCTGCGAAGCAAGGCTGACGGTGGAGGGGCACCGGGTAGTACACGCGCGTCTGGATGCCCTGCTCCAGCAGCTGCTCGGCGAGGGCGTCGCGGCCCTCGCACCGGACTACGAACGCGTGCCAGGCGTGCGCCGCGGGGGCGGCCGGTTCGTCGGGGAGCACGAGGGGCAGACGCGCCAGCTCGGCGCGATATCGCCCGGCGATGCGAGCGCGGGCTTCTTGCCAGGCTCCGAGACGGTCGATCTTCGTCAACAAGACGGCCGCCTGGACGGCGTCGAGACGACTGTTGCGTCCCAGCTCGGCGTGGACGTAGGGCGCCGCGGCGCCGTGGGCGCGCAGTCGTCGTAGGCGGTCCGCCAGGTCTTCCCGCGCGGTCACGACCGCACCGCCGTCTCCCCAGGCGCCCAGGCACTTGGTCGGGAAGAAGCTGAAACACCCCGCGTCGCCCGCGCCGCCGGCCGGACGGCCGATCTCGTCGCGAGCTCCGATGGCCTGGGCCGCGTCCTCGACCAGCCAGAGCCCTTCGCGGCGCGCCAGGTCGCACAGCTCCGGCAGCGGAGCGCACCTTCCGAACAGGTGCACCGGGACCAGAGCTCGCACGCGCAGCCCCGCGCTCCTCGCCCGGTCGAGCGCACCCTCGAGCGTTCGCGCGCTCGCGTTCATGGTGCCCGGCTCGACGTCGCAGAACACAGGCCGGGCGCCGGTCGTGGCGATCGCCTCGGCCGCCGCGACGAAGGACAGCGCGGGCGTCACCACCGCGTCCCCGGCCCCGATGCCGAGCGCGCGCAGGGTCAGCTCGATGGCGTCGGTCCCGGAGGCGACGCCGACCGCGCGGGCCGTGCCGCAGTCCCGCGCGAGGCGCCGCTCGAAGGCCTCGACGTGCGGCCCCAGGATGAAGCTCGCCTCTCGCCCGACGCGCGCGATCGCGGCCAGTACGTCGTCGGCGACGGAGGCCTCCTGGGCGGCCAGATCGACGAGCGGGACCCGCATCACCACTTTCGATGCAAGAGCGAGGGGAGCGACGAGCGCACCCGATCCTGGTAGTCGAAGTCGAGCTTCGCGACGGCGAACCCCTCGCCCTCCGAGCACTGCGCGATCACCTCGCCCCACGGGTCGATGATCATCGATTTGCCGTACGTCAGGCGGCCGCGAGCGTGCTTGCCGTGCTGCGCGGGCGCCAGGACGTAGACCTGGTTCTCGATCGCTCGCGCCCGCAGGAGCACCTGCCAGTGATCCTTGCCGGTGGTGAGGGTGAACGCCGCCGGCACCATCACGATGCGCGCTCCCTGGTCGGCGAGGTGCCGGTAGAGCTCCGGGAAGCGGACGTCGTAGCAGATGGTGAGGCCCACGCGCGCGCCCAGCACCTCCGTCGTCACCGGCTCGGCGCCGGGGCTCGTGGCGGCGCTCTCCCGGTAGGAGGTCCCGTCGGGGAGGCTGACGTCGAAGAGGTGCACCTTGCGGTAGGTCGCGGCGACGCCGCCCTGCGGGTCGACGAGGACCGAGGTGTTGTAGGGCCGGGAGATGTCGTCGCTCTTCTCGGGCATCCCGCCCCCGAGGACCCAGACGCCGTGCCTGGTCGCGCACTCGGCCAGAGCGCTCAGGATCGGGCCTGGAAATGCCCCGTCCAGCCGCTCGGCCAGCTCGCGCTTCTTCGCCTCTTCGCCCATGAACGCGAAGTTCTCGGGCAGGCAGACGAGCTTCGCGCCGGCTGCAGCGGCCTCCGCGACCCGGTGACGCACCACGGAGAGAGCGTGGACGACGTCCTCCTGGGTGTTCAGCTGGACGACTGCGACCTGCATGTCCCTGGAGGCTAGCTTAACGCCGTCCTCGTCCGCGCTCTAATGGCGCAGAATTGCGGGACAAATGACGACGACCGGACCGACCGGGGAGAGTCAACGGAGACATGTCCTTCCCGTGACCGAGTCGTGACCATGGTCGCGCTAGCTTCGCGGGCATGGATGAAGCGGCAGACGACCGAGAGATCGACTGGCTCAGGCAAGGCCCGTTCGTACTGATTCACGTGGCGGCCGTGGCCGGGGTGGTCGCGCTCGGGTGGTCTTGGCGCGGGGCTGCCCTCGCCCTTGCGCTCTATGTCGTCCGGATGTTCGGGGTCACGGCGGGCTATCACCGCTACTTCTCGCACCGGTCGTTCCGCACCAGCAGGGCGATGCAGCTGGTCCTGGCCGTGCTGGCGATGACGAGCTCGCAGAAGGGCGTCCTCTGGTGGGCGAGTCATCACCGGACGCACCACAAGTACTCGGACCAGCCGGGGGACGTGCACTCGGCGCTCAGGGACGGGTTCTTCTGGTCGCACGTGGGGTGGATCCTCTCGCGCAAGTACGAGCCCACCGACACGAGCCGCGTGGGCGACCTCGCCAAGTTCCACGAGCTCGTGTGGCTCGACCGGTGGTGGTGGATTCCGCCGACCGCGCTCGGTGCCGGCCTCTTCGCCGTCGGGGGGTGGTTCGCCCTGGTCTGGGGGCTCTTCGTCTCCACCGTGCTTCTCTGGCACGGGACGTTCACCATCAACTCGCTGACGCATATCTTTGGCAACCGTCGTTACGCCACGACGGACAACAGCCGCAACAACGGGCTGCTCGCCGTCATCACCCTGGGCGAGGGCTGGCACAACAATCACCACTACTACCAGCGGTCGGTCCGCCAGGGGTTCTTCTGGTGGGAGGTCGACCCCACGTACTACGTGCTGCGCCTCCTAGCGGTGTTCGGCCTCGTCTGGGACCTTCACGCTCCCCCTCCCCACGTGGTCGCGGGCGGGCGGATCGTGGGCGAGAACCCGTCCGCAGAGGCAGAGCAGGTCCCCGTGGCTCCTCCCGCGACGGTCAGCGGCGCCTAGACCATTAGAGCCTATGCCCGAGCCTTCGCGCCTTGACCTGCAGGTAGTCGACGTTGTCCTCGTTCGGCTCAGCCTTCAGACTGAGCCGCTCGGTCACCTCGATGCCCCCATCGATCAGGCCCTGCACCTTGGTCGGGTTGTTCGTCATCAGGGCGACGCGGTGGACGCCCAGGTCGCGGAGGATCGCCGCCGCCACGTCGTACCTGCGGGCGTCATCGGCGAAGCCGAGGAGCCGGTTGGCATCGACCGTGTCCGCCCCCCTCTGCTGGAGCGCGTACGCGCGGACCTTGTTTCCCAGGCCGATCCCCCGCCCCTCCTGGCGCAGATACACGACGATCCCCCGCCCCGCCGCGGCCACCCTGCGCAGCGCCTCGTCGAGCTGGTCGCGGCAATCGCACTTGCGTGACAGCATCACCTCGCCCGTCCAGCACTCGGAGTGGACGCGCGCCAGCACGGGGGCGTCGCCGGTCGCGACCTCGCCGATGACCAGCGCGACGTGCTCCTCCGGCGGGTCGACCGCCCCGACCCTGTACACGACCGTCCGGAAGGTCCCGTATGCCGTGGGGACGTCGGCCTCGGCGTAGCGAGAAACGGGGGCAGCCAAGGCGGTCTCGAGTACAAACTACGGTCGGTCGCACCTCCGCGCAACGCTCGCCCTTCCCTTGGGCCCCTCTGCGCTGCGATATTCCACGGCTACCCGCCCATGGACCTCAGAAGCCTCATCGATACGCACCTCGACCTCGCCCGCCTCTCGAAGGACCTCGACGAGCTAGGGCACCCCGGGCGCGTCTGGGCGGTTCACCACTGGACGCGCGCGGACATGGCCACCCTCTGGGAGGCCGCGAAGGGCTTACGTCCGGTGACGCTCGACGACTATGTGCCGCCCGGCGTCGGGCCTCTCGTCGAGGTCATCCACGACGGGAAGAACTCTCTGCCCCTGTTCACCCACTTCCAGAAACGCTTCTGCAAGCCCGCCGACCCGGGAACGAAGGACGTCGCGTACGGGTACAACCACCAGTCGATGTCGGCCTTCACGGGCCCGGGCTACTTCGTCATGCACCCCTCGACGGAGCCCGGAGAGATGGACATCGACTACACGATGGTGCCCAAGGAGAAGGCAACGGCCTGGCCGCCCATCGTGAATAACGGGGGGCTGGGCCGCTTCGTCTACCACGGCATGGTCGACGTCATGCGGGGCATCGCGACGCACGTGTCCATCGGTCGCGCCAGGAAGAGCCAAAGTTGGATGGACAACTGGTTCGTCCTGGTGCGAGAGGATCCGCGCGCCGACGCCCAGCCTTCGCCGTGAGCGGCGGAGCCTACACGCTGCGCGTGCTCGACCGCGTGCGGGAGGTGCCCGCGCAGGCGTGGGACGGGCTCCTCGGCGACGAGAGCTCGCCCTTCGTGGAGCATGCGTGGCTGGATGTTCTCGAGGAGACGGGATGCGTGGGCGGCGACTCGGGGTGGACGCCGGCCCACCTCTCGCTCTGGCGTGGCGCCGAGCTGGTCGCTGCGGCTCCGACGTACATCAAGGAGCACAGCGAGGGCGAGTTCGTGTTCGACTGGAGCTGGGCGGATCTCGCGCGGCGCCTCGGCGTTCGCTACTATCCGAAGGTCGTCCTGGCGGTCCCCTTCACGCCAGCCACGGGCGACCGCGTGCTCGTGGCCCCCGGAGAGGATCGCGCGGAGGCCACGCGCCTCATCGCCGGCGCCGCGCGCGCCCTGGGCGAGCGCATCGGCGCGCCAAACGTTCACGTCCTCTTCCCGCGCGAGGACGAGACGCGGCTCTGGGAGGCGAACGGGTATCTGCGACGCGAGGGCTTCCAGTTCCACTGGTTCCGGGAGAACGCCGGAACCTTCGAGGCGTACCTCGCGCGCCTCTCCTCCAAGGAGCGCAACCAGGCAAGGCGAGAGCTACGCGGGGTCGACCGGGCGGGGATCACGGTCGCCACGCTCGCCCCAGAGGCCCACACGCCCGACGTCGTACGGCGGATGTACGGGTTCTATGCCAGCACGATCGACAAGCACCGAGTCTGGGGGCGCCTCTACCTGAACTCTGCGTTCTTCGAGAGGATCGTCGAGCGCTTCCGCGAGCGCCTGGCGTGGGTCGTCGCGCGCGACGGCGCCGGGCAGATGATCGCCGGCGCCTTCAACGTTCGGCGCGGCGCGCGCCTCTACGGCCGCTACTGGGGCGCCGAGGGAGACGTCCCCTTCCTGCACTTCGTGGTCTGCTACTACGAAGGGATCCGGTACTGCATCGAGCAGGGGCTCGAAGTGTTCGAGCCGGGCGCCGGGGGCGAGCACAAGCGTGCGCGCGGGTTCGTGCCCACGATCACCCGTTCCGTCCACTGGCTCTCCGACCCACGCCTTCGCTCCATTCTCGCACCGTGGCTCGAGCGCGAGCGCGCCCACGTTCGCGCCATCGTCTCCGGCGCCGCCGATCAGGGCTGAGGAGCAGGGCCGGCGCTCACCGGAAGGCGTCCTTCGCCGCGCGCACCGCGGCGAAAGACGACGCGTCGTCCGCGTCCGCGGCGATGCCCAGCGTGGCCCGGAGCTCGAGCGAACCGACCCGCAGGAACGGGTTCACGCGGCGCTCGTCGTCGATGGTCGTTCCGACCGTGGGCTGGCCGCGACCGCGCAGGGCTGCGGCTCGAGTGCGCGCCGCACAGACGTCATCGCTGGTCGGCTCGACGTGCGCGGCGAAGCGAAGGTTGTTCTCGGTGTACTCGTGACCGCAGTAGACCCGGCAGCGACCGGGCAGCGCGGCGATGCGCCCGAGAGAGGCGTGCATCTGCGCCGGGGTGCCCTCGAAGAGACGCCCGCATCCCGCGCAGAAGAGCGTGTCGCCGGTAAACACTGCGCTCTCGGCTCCGGCGTCGACGAAGTACGCCACCGCGCCGAGCGTGTGCCCCGGGACGTGGAGGCAGGTGGCTTCGAGCCGGCCCACGCTCACCTTGTCTCCCGCGTCGACGGGATGCGTCAGCCCGGGCAGGCGCTCGCGGTCCGACCGGTGCGCCACGACGCCGATGCCCAGCTCTCGCGCGAGCTCCTCGTTGCCCCCGACGTGGTCCCAGTGGTGATGCGTGCTCCAGATGGCGCGCGCGACCACGCCCTCGCGACGGAGCGCCTCCCTGATCGGCGCGGCCTCGGAGGCATCGACGATCGCCGCCTCGCCTTCGCTCACGACCAGATAGGCGTAGTTGTCCGCGAGGCACGGGACCGGGACGACGCGCATCAGTTGGCGGACGCCTTCTTCCGGTACGCCGTGTTGAGGCAATCCGGGCCGCAGGCGTACGGGACCACCTCTTTCATGGACTTGGTCATGGCGAGGTACCGCTCCTTCATCTGCGCGAACTCGCTGCCCTTCGTGGTCGGGGCGCGTTCCATCGGGTCGGTGTCGAGGTAGTAGAGCTTGCAGTAGCTGTCGTTGTCGAAGCAGATGAGCTTCTCGGTGCCGTGCACGAGCGCCCTGCGCCTCGCGCTGTCGCTCGTGGCCGGCAGGTCGACGACGACGTCCCTCTCCTCGTCGGCGTCGCCGTACAGCTCACCGAGGAGCGACGTCCCCTCGAGGCCAGGGTCCTTCTCGACGCCGTAGAAGTCGAGGATCGTGGGCGCGAGGTCCAGCGCGCTGCGCTGCACGTCGATGTTCCTCGCCGGCGCGCCGGGCGCAGCGATCATCAGTGGCACGTGCACGAGGGTCTCCCAGACCTCGAACCCGTGGCGGGTCATGTTGTGCTCGCCGAACTCCTCGCCATGGTCGGCCGTCACGATGATGATCGTGCGAGGCGCCCACGACTTCGACGCGATGAAGTCGAGCAGCTTGCCCAGGTACTGGTCGGTGAAGGTCACCTCCCCGTCGTACTTGTCGCGATCGCGGCTGCCCCAGTCGATCCCGTCGTGGTGCAGGTAGAGGTCGTGGGGATCGAGAAAATGCGCCCAGAAGAAGAACCGGCGCGACTCGTTGGCCGGATCGCCGAGGAGCTGCTCGGCCGCCTGCTCGGACTGCGGTGACGTCACGTCGCGGTCCGTGTTCGGGTCGAACGTGACCCCCGGGACGATCTTCCAGTCGTCGAAGGCGTCGTCGAACCCGGCTCCCTTGAAGTACATGTGGGCCATCACGCCCATCGTGCGAACGCCGGCCTTCCGAAGGTCCTTCGGGAAGAAGTTGACGCGCTTGTACGTGCTGAAGAAGTAGCCGCTCCGGTTGAGCTCCGACGGCAGGCGCCCGGCGAGCAGTCCGCCCAGGCTCATCGCCGTGTACGACGACACGGAGTAGGCATGCGTGAAGTTGACCGCACGCTTCTCGAGCTCGGTGAGCCGCGGCGCGATGGGCCGGGAGTAGCCGTTCCACGGCATGTCGGCGCGCATGCTGTCGACCGAGAGCATGATCACGTTGCAGTCCTTGGGTGGACCGGCGACCCGAGGGTGCCCCGCGAGCGCCTTGCGGGTGGGAGTCGCGGGGTGCCAGGCCGACTGGGACGCTGCGCCGCGCGCCGTCTCGGGAGCCAGGGAGGAGCCGGGCTGCACCCTCGGCGCGTCCTTCGAGCAGGCAGCCACGAGCGCCGCGCAGAGCACCGCGACGCGCCTCATGAGTCGACCGTGATGCCCAGCTTCTCCCGCAGCTCCAGGTACGGGGTGCTGATGCTGTAGAGCACGATCTCCTTGACCCGCTCCTTGCTGGGCACGCTGGCCGCGTCCTCGGTGGCACGCATCACTTCGCTCGCCACCCCCAGGTCGTGCGCGAGCAAGAACCCTGCACGATCGGCGGTCAGATCGATCGCCGCCACCCACCTCTTGAGGTCGATGGCGCCGCCCGACTGCAGCAGCTTGGACACTGTGCTCGCGAGGATCTCGCGATGAACGCCCTGGAAGTCGCGAGACATGAACGTGAGCGCCTCGCTCACCTGCCCTTGTAGATCCGGCGCCACAGGGAACTGTGGCACACACAGCTTGATCGCCGCAAACAGCCACGCTTTCAGCCCCGTTCCGGTCGGCACCAGGTGCCTCACGTAGTAACCGGGGCGGTAGTAAGCCAGGTGTCTGCCGGCGACGAACGCGAGCGACTGATTCGGGACGACGCTCTCGAACGCCGCCCGCCCCAGGACGATCGAGGGCGTATGGGCGTGAAGGAACCCGAGGCCCGCCGGGTCGTTCGGGTTCTGAAAGACGGGCGGGGCGGCGAAGCCGAAGACCCCCTGCGCATAGAACAGAGTCTGTGACACGGGATCCGTCTGACCGGTCAGGTCGATCCGGTACCGAGGGTCGTAGCCGAGCGCCTCGAGCGGCTGGGTGCGCGCGCGGATGATTGTGGGCTGGATCAACGAGAAGAGCCGCGTGACCAGCGGGTCCGCGTCCTCCTGCGCCAGGCGCGACGCCCAGTCGTCCTCGTCCAGCACTGCCTGGGCGGAGGCCGCGTTGTCGGCCCGGTGCCTACGATAGAAGCGCTCCTCGTCGGCATCGGCGAGGTTGAGGACGCTCAGCACCTGGCAAAGGCACCAGGCCGGGTCGGGCCGTCGCGCCTCGGTGTACAGACGCCGAAGCAGCTTGTAGCTCTCGATCCTGTACGGGTTGCGGCGCAGGATCTGCGCCTGCGCGCGGACGGCCTTGTCGAGGTACTGCGCCACGTCGCTCGCGTACAGCTCTGCAAGGACCTCCGCCCGCAGCTTGCCTTCGGGGTCGAACGCCTGCGCGGCTTCGTACGCGTCGATCGCCAGGCCAGGGTCGTTCAGCAGCTTGGCGTACAGCTCGCCCATGCGGTCGAGGACCTGGATGATCTTCTCGCGGTCCTGCACCTGCTTGGCGTGCTCCAGCTGAGTCTTGAGCAGCCGCTCGACGCCCAGATGGTCGCCCTTCTCGCGGCGCAGGTCGGCCGCTTCCTCCATGGCCTTGACGAGGGTCGGGTCGAGATCGATCGCCACCTCGTAGAAGGCGAGCGCCTGGTCGATCTCGCCGAGCTGCCTCGCGCTCACGATGGCGGCGGTGTGCATGTACTTCGCGCGCTGCTTCTTGTCCTCGAGGAACTCGGCCAGCCGCAGGACGACCTCGACCAGACTTCCCCAGTCCTTCTCCTCCGAGTAGAGCTGCATCAGCTTCGTGAGCAACTTGCGGTCGTCCGGTCGCTCCTCGAGCGCCGCGACGTACGTCTTTCCCGCGCGACCGCGGTCGTTGAGCCTCTTGAACTCGACGTCTCCGATCTCGACGAGCAGGTCGAAGCGCTCCGGGCCGGTCGCCATCTCCAGGCGTCGGCGCTTGGTCCGTGTGAACTCCTCCCAGTCGCCGGTCTGCTCGTAGACCCGCGCGAGCGCCGTCAGGGGAGCCGGGTTCGACGGGTCGGTGTCCGCCGCGATCCGGAGCAGGTCGACCGCCATGTCGAGCTCCCCGAGACGACGCAGCGACTCGCCGAGGCGCCACTGGGCGTCCGCACGCTCGCCCTGCGACAGATCCGCATGGTGCCGCTCGAGCAGCTGCTCGTAGGTCCTGCGCGAAGCGTGGACGTCGTTGCAGTCGAACATGACCCGCGCTACGCGGGCGAGGGCCTGGGCGTCCTCCGGGGCGATCTGTTCGAGGGCCTCCACCGCTGCCGCCAGTCGAGGGTGCGACTCGACGAGAGACAGGCCAGAGTCTCTCCTCTCCTGGATCGCGGGCGACGAGGTGGCGGCCAGGCCGCCGCCGTAACTCTCGACGAAGCGGACGAGCGCGCGAACGCCGTCCTCCTTCGGCAAGCCGCCGGCGCGGCCGACGAGCGGCTCGAGGTGCTTGCTCGCCTCGACGTAGCGCTCGCCCTCGTACGCGACATCGCCCAGGACGAGCAGCGCGTCCACGTTCGTCGGATCGCTCTCGATCGTGATTCGAGCGTGCTCTTCCGCCGATTTGTTCTCGTGCAGCTTGTCCCGCAGGACGCGCGCGAGCTCGCCATGCAGGCGCGCCTTCGCCAGCTTGCCGTCTGCGTGGGCGAGCTCCTGCTCGATGAGCACCACCACGCTGGCCGCGTCGCCGCGGGCCGCGTACGCTTGGCGCAAGGCCGCGACGGCCGAGGCGTCGGTGGGCGCAGCCTCGATCGCCAGCTTGTAGCGCTCGATCGCCCCGTCGCGATCGCCCCGGGCTTCGAGAAGGCGCGCCGCCCGCGTCCAGAGCTCGGCACGAGCCGCTGCGGTCGGCGCGTTCTCCGCGAGGACCTCGATGGCGTCCACGGCTGCCTGCGCGTCTCCCGCCTGCTCGCGGAGACGGGCGAGAGCCTCGAGCGCCTGCGCGTTGGTCGGCTGGAGCTCGAGGACCTGCTCGTACACGTGCGCGGCCCGCTCGGGCGCTCCGATCCCCTCTGCAAGCACGCCCCCGCGCTGCATCAACAGCGCGACCCGACGCGCGTCGTCCCTGGTGATGCTCGCGTGCCGCTCGTACAGGGCGTCCAGGCGCTCCCACTCGGAGAGCGCGCGGTAGTGACGCGGCAGCGCCGTGAGGGCAGCGTCGTACTCGGGGTCGAGCGCGAGGATCTCCTCGAGACACTCGGCGGCCTGCGCGTGGTCCAGGAACTCCTCGTCGTGGAGGGCGGCCATTCGCTCGCAAAGGTTGATCTTCTGCCGGGGCGTCGCCGCGACTGCGAGCTGCCGCGCGAGGTTGTCGAGCAGCTCCCGGTACTTGCCCGTGCGGTTATAGATGCGATCGAGCCCTTTCAGCGCCTGCAGCTCGTCAGGCTCGAGCGCCAGCACCGCCTCGAAGCGGCGGCGGGCCTCGGCGAGGTCCTCTAGCTGGTCCTCGTAGACCTCTGCCACCTTGAGCAGTGCGTCGATCTTCTCGCGCCCTCGCCGCGCCTCGGCGCGTCTCTCGAGTACGGCGACCAGCGTCTTGTGGTCTCCGGTGCGCTCTGCGATGCGCGCCATCCCGTCGCCCGCCTTCACGTGCCCCGGATCCTCGGCCAGGACCAGCGCGTAGATCTCGCTTGCGCGCGACGCGTCGTTCAGCTGCAGCTCGAGGAGCTCGGCGGCCTCCGCTCGGAGGTCGCGGGCGCGAGGCGAATTGCCCAGTGCGTTCGCTCGTGACACGTGGATGTTCGCCAGCTCCCGCCACTGCTGGGCCCTCCGGAAGATGCCGGTGAGCCCCTCGTAGGCTTCGTCGTTCGCGGGATCGGCCGCGAGCACCTGCTGGTACGCCAGGAGCGCGAGGTCGCCCCGCCCGAGCTTGTGCTGGTACCACCCCGCCACGCACACGAGCAGCTCGCTGCGCTCCACCGGCGAGAGCGCATCGCCGTTTATCGCCTCGCCGAGCGACGCGAGCACCTCGTTCCAGAGCGGGGCCTTGCCCTCCGCGAGGCGTTCGATCTCACCGGCGAGCTCCCGGTCGCTCGGAGTCTCGCCGAAGGCACGTGCGTAGGCCAGGATCCCCTGATCGGGGTCCTGCAGCTCGAAGGCACACAGGCGGCCGATCTCGGCGAAGATGCGTGCGCGCTCTTCCCCCGGAGCGGCCGAATCGCTTCGCCCGAGCAGCGACTCGACGACCTCGGCGTATCTTCCGAGCGCCTTGCGCACCTCGTCGAGCGCACGCTGCGCTACGTCGTCGGACGCGTCGAGCGCGACGATCTGCGCATACGCGCTCTCGGCGCGCTCCTTGTTCCTCGCCGCGCTGTCGAAGATGCGAGCCGCGCGGTAGAGGAGCGACTTCTTCGTGTCCGTGTCCTCGACGTCGGCGGCCTTCGCCGCCACCTCGAAGGCCTCTGCGACGATCTCCGGGGCGGCCCCATCGTCTATGGACTCCTCGAGAGAAATCGCCGCGGACGCGTCGTCCGGCGCTGCGATGAGGACGTCCACGAGCCCCGTGAGACGCTCCTCCGAGAACGCCGCGTGCGTCGCGCGGCGCGTGGCCGCGGCGTGACCGAGCGATTCGAGGACGTCGATCACCGCCGTCGCGTCCCTGGGCCGCCGGCTCGGCTCCTTCGCCAGCAGTTGGAGGACGAAATCGTCGACATCCGCGGTGATCCAGCCGGCCGGCGCCCTGGAGCTCGGAGGCTCCGGCACCTGGGTGAGGTGTGCAAACGCCGCGTCGGTCGCCGTCTCCGCGGAGAACACGGGCTTGCCCGACAGCAGCTCGTACATCATGGCCCCGAGCGCGTACATGTCCGTCGCGCCGTCGGCCCGGTGGCCTCGCACCTGCTCGGGGGCGATGGTCTTGGGAGATCCGAAGACGACCAGCAGCCCTGTATGGCCGTTCGCGACCGTCGCGCGCTGACGGAGCCGGTCGGTGCCGAAGTCGATCAGGGTGACGTCCTGCCGAGCGCCGACGAGGACGTTCTCGAGCTTGAGGTCCCCGTGGGCGAGCCGCGCCTGGTGGAGGGCTGCGAGCGCCTCGAGGATGCCGCGCAGCGTGGGCTTGAGCTCGCTGACGTGCGCCGCGCCCGTCTGCGCGAACCGGGCGCTCAGAGGGCGCGCGTCGATCCGTAGGTAGCTGACCCAGTACGCGCCGTCGAGCTCTCCTGCCTCGAGGCCGGCGGGCAGCCCGGGGTGCTCGACGGCGGCCACCATGCGGTTCGCCGTGAGGAGCCTCTGGACCGCGCGCCTGTCGCGACACGCCTCTCGCCGGAGGAGCTTGAGGACACGATCTTCGTTGCCGCGCCGCGCGGCGTAGACGATGGAAAGCTGGCTCTCTCCGAGCTTGCGGGTGACGGTGAACGGTCCGAAGGCAGCGCCCGGCGCGAGCTCCTCTTTCCCGAGGAGCGCGGCGACGTCCCGCACACGCGGGTCCACGCTCTGACGAGACGCCACCACCACGTCCACCAGCGCGTCGAGCCGGTCATCGTCGACGCACCGCTCGGTGAGCGCGCGCGCGAAGCTAGCCTTGGCCATCGCGCCGCCCACGTCCTCCGGGTCGAGCCCGAGGAGGCCCTTGCTCATCGAGGTCATCTCGTCGAGCGAGAAGAGGCGCTCGAGCTCGGCGCTGAGAATGTCGATGTTCGGATTCATGAAGTACCGGGGGCCGCCTCGATTGGGGCCCAATAGGTTACCCAAAGCCGCCCCCCCGCACTACCGCCGCAATCAGACGACACGCCGCGTCAATCGCCGTGGCCGTGCTCCCGCGTCACCCCCGGATGCGTGGGCTCGCCAGGCTCGTGGCGGGGGTTTCCGGTCTCGAACGTCCCGTCACGCCCCTCGAACGACAGCAGCAGCTCGCGGTCGTAGATGAACTGGTCGCGCGAGTCATACGGTACGGCGTGCATCCCCGTGTCCATGCGGATCGCGTCGCANNCAAGCCTCCACGCAATAGCCGCAGAAAATGCAGCGGAGCTCGTCCACCACGAACTTCACCGGGTAGCGTTCGTAGCCACGCCGCTCGTCGCCCTCCGGGTACTCGCCCGCCTCGATGAAGATGCACTGCGCGGGGCACGCCGTGGAGCAGCACAGGCAAGCCACGCAGCGCATGCTCCCGTCGGTCCGGATCGTCAGGCGGTGTATCCCGCGGAACCGCTCCGGGTAGGGGCGCTTCTGCTCGGGATACGAGATCGTCGTGATCCCGTCGTCGAACCTGTCGAGCACGGGGTCGGGACGGTCACCCCGGATCATGTCGCGGGTGTTCTCGAAGAAGTTCTTCATCGAGACGCCCACGCCGCGGAAGACCTCCGGCAGGTAGCTCCTCATCTCCACGCCGCGCACGGCGTAGGCGACGGGGGTGGCGTTGAGCGGCGCGGCGGGCTTCTTCGGGAACGTCAGGGTGGCCATGAAGGTCCTCTCTCCATCACGCCTGCATCGGCGTGGTCTTCGTACCACCGAGCTTCTCGGACGCCTCGGCAGAGGAGCCGAGGAGGGTGCGCTGGTGCTTCACGGCCGACAGGAGGCCGACCGCGATTCGTCCGAAGAAGTACAGGGTCGACACGGCGACGACCGCCTGGGTGACGTCCGCGGCCGCCTTCAACGAGTCGCTGACCTGGGCTCCCCCCTCGTCGAGCGCGAGCGTCACCACGCCCGTGACCAGGATGTTCCCCAGGGACGCGGGCAACAGCACCTTCCAGCCCAGCTTCATGAGCTGGTCGTAGCGGAAGCGCGGGAGGGTCCACCGGACGAAGCACTGGACCCAGCAGACCGCGAGGACTTTGCCGAAGAAGGCCAGCACGCCGATGACGATCATCCACACGTGCGGAATGAGCCAGTGGACGACCTGGACGCTGCCGATCTCCAGCGTGAATCCGTCGCGGTGAAAGAACGGGAGCGCCCACCCGCCGAGGAAGATCGCCACGAGCAGCATCGAACCGGTCACGATTTCGGCGTACTCCGCGAAGTAGAACATGCCGAACTTCATCCCGGCGTACTCGGTGAAGTACCCGGAGACCAGCTCGCTCTCGGCCTCGGGTAGGTCGAAGGGAATGCGCTTGTTCTCGGCGACCGATGACGCAAAGAAGAGGAAAAACGCGAGGGGCTGCACGAAGATGCCCCACGTGTGCTCGCCCTGCCAGCGGACCATGTCGTCGAGCCGGACGGTTCCATAGATCATCATCGCGCCGACCAGCGACATCCCGAGCGTGACCTCGTAGGACACCATCTGGCTTGCGGCGCGCAAAGCTCCCATCAAGCTGAACTTGTTGTCGCTCGACCAGCCGGCGATCGCCGCGCCGATGATGCCCTGCCCGGCCATGGCGAAGATGTAGAGGACGCCCACGCCCAGCGGCGCGATCGTGAGCTCGACGGGAAACGAGCCGCTCTTCGCGTCCGCCGAGCACGTGCCCAGCCGTTCCACGGCCGGTCCCACCATGACGTTCGGCCACCCCAGACGGAAGTGGTGCAAGCAGATCGTGTCCCCGAAGGGAATCGCCGAGAGGAGAGCGAATACCGAGGCCATCGCGATGATCGGCGCCAGCATGAAGAGCAGCGGATCCGCGTTGGGCGGCATGAAGTCTTCCTTGGTGAAGAACTTGATGCCGTCGGCCGCCGTGTGCAGGAGCCCCGCGATGCGGAATTCCTTGCCGAAGAGCTTCACCACCGCGCGATTGGGGCCGATGCGATGCTGGATCATCGCGCTCTGCCGGCGATCCAGCCACGTGAGGAGCCCCGCCACGTTCAGCAGGAACCCGACCATGATCAGGATCTTGATGAGAGTCCAGACGATCTGGCTAGCGCTCATCGGTCACTCCGCCGGCGCCGGGGCGACCGCGCCCACGCCTGCATTTGCGCCGCTACCAGCTAGCCGCGCCCGGATTTCCTTCAGCTTCGCCCACGACGCCTCGTAGCCCAGCGCCGCCGCCACGTCCGCAAGGTGCTTCCACGCCGGCTGGCTCGTTCCCTGGGGCTCGAGCGCCTTGGCCGCCACCTGCCGCAACCCCTTCGCGTTCACATAGGTCCCGGCGGACTCCGCCCAGGACGTTGCGGGCAACACCACCGTCGCGCAATCGGTGAGCGGTCCCTCGTGCGCGGCAATCGTCACCACCTTGGCTTTGCGCAGCCCTTCGGTCGCGACCGCCGCGGCGCCGCCGAGGGCGAGGACGTGGGTCACGCGCCCGGCCGCGATGTCGTCGACCAGCGCCTGCACTGGCTTCGCGCCCACGGCGAGCTCGTGGACGCCCCTGGTGTTGGGGTTCTTGTCGCGGTGAATCAGGATGTCGTCCTCGTAGCCGTCGGCCTTGCCGCTCGCGTAGAGGCTCTTGCTTCCGAGCAGCGCAGAGCCAATCTCGCGGAGCGCCCAGTTGTCCTCCAGCGAGTGCTGCGCCGAGAGGACGATGGCGACCGCGTCCTTCGGAACCCCCGCGAAGAGCTGCTTCACCTCGTCGAGAGCCCGCGCCACCGAGGTGGCCGCCCCCTTGACCCTGGCTTCGACGACGCGCCCTTCGTGCGCCGCTTTGTAGGTGAGCATCCCGTCGTCGCACATCCAGAACTTGTTGACCCGCTCGTTGTCGCGCGGGCGGTAGCGGTAGGCCTTGTTGTACCGGGGGTCGTAGTCGAGGTGGGCGTTGCAGCCGGTCGCGCAGCCCTGGCACACCGAGTCTGCCGCCCGAAGGAACCATACGCGCGCCTTGAACCGGAAGTCCTTGGTGGTCAGCGCGCCGACCGGGCAGACGTGCTCGGTCATGAACGTATAGTGCCCGTCGAGCTGCCGGCCCGGAGCCACGACGATCTCGTTGAGATTGCCGCGCTCGCGCATGTCCAGGACGGGGTCCTTCGCGACCTCGGACATGAACCGGACGCAGCGCGTGCACATCACGCAGCGCTCGGCGTCGTAGACGATGCTCGGCCCGAAGACCACCCCCTTGGGCTTGTGGACCGGCTCGTCCCGCATGCGCTTCTTGTACTGGCCGTGCTCGAGCCAGTAGTCCTGCAGCTTGCACTCGCCCGACTGGTCGCAGATCGGGCAGTCGACCGGGTGATTCAGGAGGAGGAACTCCTGCACGTCGTGCCGTGCCCTCCGGACGTGCTCGCTGGTGTTACCCAGAACTTCCATTCCCTCGGCCGCCGGCGTGTAGCAGGCAGGCTGCAGCTTCGGCTTCTGCTTCGGTCGGTACGTTCCCGCCTCGGCGTCGTACTCCAGGATGTCGAGCGACACCGGGCGCGTTCCCGGCTTGGGCGCGATCTCGACGACGCACATGCGGCAGTTGGCCGGCGACGAAAGGCCCGGGTGCCAGCAGTAGTGCGGGATCTCGATCCCCTGCTT
>PLYU01000319.1 GCA_003153495.1 Myxococcales bacterium | reverse complement strand
GCGGCGTCGGGCGCGGCCGGGGCCGGGGGCGAAGCCGACGGTCGCGTGCACCCGACCAAGACCGTTGCCGCCGCCGCGATCGTCAAGTACGCGTAGGTCCCCATGGCCAACCCTACCGCACTCCTCGAGACGTCCCTCGGCAACATCAAAGTGGAGCTCTTCAGCGACAAGATGCCCATCACGGCGGGCAACTTCGTCAAGCTCGCGAAGAGCGGCTTCTACGACGGGCTGCACTTTCACCGGGTGATCGACGGCTTCATGCTCCAGTTCGGCTGCCCCTTCAGCAAGGACCCCAAGAGCCCGCGCGCCGGCACCGGCGACAGCCCCGACGGCCCCCTGAAAGACGAGCACCCGGCGAACGCCAAGCTGTCGAACGAGCCGGGCACGCTGTCGATGGCGAACACCGGCCAGCCGAACAGCGGCAGCTGCCAGTTCTTCGTCAACACCGTCCACAACGCCTACCTCGACTGGTTCTCCCCCGGAGCGTCCAAGCACCCGGTGTTCGGCAAGGTCGTCGAGGGGATGGATGTGGTGCACAAGATCGAGAAGACCAAGACCGGCCCGGGCGACCGCCCCGTGGTGCCGGTGAAGATGAACAAGGTGACGATCGAAGGGGCCTGAGGCCAGCGGCCGCCCGCGTCAGCCGGGCTTCTGCGCCTCGATGCGCGGCAGCGGGGTGCGGTCCAGGTTGCAGCCTTGCTTGTTGAGGACGAGCCACAGGGGGTTCACCGCGGTCATGAGCGCGCCGCCGACGACGCCCTCGCTGCGGACGTGCTCGAGCGCGCGCAGCGTGCTACCGGGGCGGAGCACGCGGAACGCTTCGGAGACCACGCGCTCGACGGAAGGGACGCTGCAGAGCACGAGGCAAAGCACGACGCTGTCGAAGCTCGCGTCGGGGGACGCGAGGCTCATGCCGTCGCCGGCCGCCGCGTGGACCTGCCCGCCGGAGCGGCTCGCCTTGGCGAGCGCGAGCTCGAGGAAGTCCTGCTCCGGCTCGATCGCTTCGACGCGAGCGCCCGGGCCGAGGAGCTCGGCGCGACTGAGCTGCTGCTGCAGGCGCAGGACCTCGGGGCTGTTGCGGAGGAAGTGGGCGACCGCTCGGAGCATGGAGGTGGGGCGGAGGATAGGGCGCGCCCCGGGCGGCGATCCAGTCAGAGACCGGTGACGCTCGCCGGGCATCGGCGAGCAGACGCGCACCGTGTCGGCCCGTCGCCTGGGAAAGCCGCTGGGCATGGTATCGGCGGCGACGATGGCGAAGGTGGCCGATGTGGGTCGCACGATGCCTGGACTGTAGGTGACGATGGCGTGACCCACCCCCGTCGGGCCTGGCATCTCGGTACTGATGGAGCGTGCCTCGATCGTATTGGGCCTGGCGACGACCGTGTTGACCCGTCTTCCGACCATGATGAATGCCCTCTCGTCGCTCGCGAGGCCGCTCGCGACCGACGCCGGTCGCCGCTCGTCGCTCGCGACCCGACCGATCACGATCGAGAGCGACCTCGCGACCGACGCCGGTCGCCTCGCGACGCTCGCGGGTCGGTTCACGACCGTCGCGTGGCACACCTCGTCGGTCGCGGATCGCCTCGCGACGGTCGCAGGACGGGTCACGACCGACGCGAGTCGCCTGGCGACGCTCGCAGGCGCGCGCGCGACCATCGAAAGGTCGCCCGTCACGCTCGCAGGTCGACTTCACACGGACGGAAGTGCGTTCGTCATCGTCGCGAGCGGCCCCACGACCACCGCGACACCGTCCTCGGCGACGCGGATCACGGCGGGAGCGGCCGGCGGGGTGCCGGAGTGTGCCGTTCGGTCGAGCCCGGGGGAAAACGGACACACTCGGCAGGAGTGTGCCGCAGCCCCGAATCGCTCCGCTCGGTCCCCACGCCGCCCTTCCACTAGACCTGCAGGAGAGCCCGAATTCCGTGCTGAGTTACGGGGAAACCTGAGCGCGTAGCGGAGGGTCCGCCGATCCGGGGCCGCCATCTCGACGCGCCTACTCCGGGGCGGGCCCTTCCAGTCCGGCGATGCGCGCGCGCACCTCGGTTGGCACCTCGACCTTCTACCAGCCACCCACGCTCTTGCCACTTGTCAAGGTCTTGCTGGAGGGTCTATCCGAGAAGGCGTCCCATGACGACCTCCCCTCCTCCCTTCCTCGTGGTGGGCGGCAGCATGGCGGGCATGCTCGCCGCGCGCGTCCTGGCCGACCACGGCCCGGTGACCCTCGTCGAGCGCGACCCGCTGCCCGAGCAGGCGGACGCGCGCCGCGGCCTGCCGCAGGCTCCGCACCTGCACGCGCTCCTCGCGCGCGGCCTGGGGCTGCTCGAGCACTGGTTCCCGGGCCTGCGGGGCGAGCTGATTCGAGACGGCGCCGTGCTCGTCGACGGAGGCAAGCACGTCGGGTGGCTCGGACCTTACGGCTGGAACCCGCCCCTGCGCCGGGGAGCGCTCGAGAGCGTGTGGGCTACCCGGGATTTCCTCGACGCGCACGTCCGGGCCCGGCTCCGCCGCGATGCGCGGATCCGGTGGGTCGACGATCTGCGCGTCGAGGGGCTGGTCCTCGATCCGTCCCGGCGGGCCGTACGCGGCGTGCGGGCGCGCGACGGGAGCATCCTCGATGCGCGGCTCGTCGTGGACGCGACCGGCCGCGGGTCGAAGCTCCCGGACTGGCTGCGCGACGCAGGCCTCGCCGCGCCGCACGAGATCGAGGTCGACGCACGCACTGTCTATTCGAGCGCGATGGTGAGGCTGGCCCGACCGCTCCCCAACGGATGGAAGGTCATCTTCGTGCTGGGCGCTCCGCCGAAGGTCCTGCGCGGGGCCGCCATGAGCGAGGTCGAGGGCGGCCGCGCGATGGTTACGGCGCTCGCCGTCGGGGGAGAGCCCTGCCCCGAAGACGCGAAGGCCATGGCCTCGTACACGAGCCAGCTGAGGTCCAGCGTGATCGGCGACGCCCTCCAGGGCGCCGAGTGGCTCGGACCGGTGCGCACGACCCGCTCGACCACGAACCGCCGGCGCTACTACGAGCGCGCGTCCTTGCCGGCGGGGCTCGTCGTGATGGGCGACGCGCTGTGCGCGTTCAACCCCATCTACGGCCAGGGCATGACCGTGGCGGCGATGGAGGCCGAGGCGCTCGCTGACCTCCTCGGTCGCATGCCGCCGGACGACCCGCGCCTCGCGCCGCGCGCGAACCGGGGGTTCGGCAAGGTGGCCGAGTTCCCATGGGTCGCCGCCACCGGCTCGGACCTGCGCGTACCCGGCACGCGTGGAGAGCCGCCGCCCGGCCTGGCGCTGGCCCAGGGCTACATGGACCGCCTCTTCGCGGCTGCCCTCACCGACGAGGAGGTCAACCGGCGCACCACGCGCGTGCTCAACCTCGCGGCGCACCCGCTGTCGCTCTACGCGCCGCGCATGCTCTGGGCGGCGCTGCGCCAGGGCACGACCGAGATGGTGCTCGGCCCGGTGAACGTTCCCGTGGTGTCGTGAACGCTCGGACGCCGATGCGCCTGCTCCTTGGTGATGCCATCCACGCCCACGGCGGCGTCCTTACGGACGCCGTCGTAGGCGCGCTTGAGCGCAGCCTCGTCGATGAGGTCGGCTTCGTCGCTCGTATGGGGCCCTCCGACTCNNGGTCACCGGCTCCCCGATTCGCCGGAGTCTCTCGCTACCGACCCGGCTGGGCTCGGCCCTGGTCGGGCGGGATTTGCACCCGCGGGACGACTTCTCAGAATTTCACAAGATCATCTCTTGCTCCTTCCTGACCAGCAGGGCCTGGTCGCAACTACCACTTCGTTCGAACCGTTACGGCGACAGGGCCGGCGATGCGTCTTGACCGGTGAACGGTCAAGGACCAGCTGCCCGCTCGACGGACGCGGGGCAGCGGTCATTCATCGTCGAGGAGAGGCTACGAGCCGGCGTCGTCGTCGCACGCGGTCGATGCCGCTTCGCTGGACGCGCGCGCGCGGGCGATGGCGTCGTTCTTCGGGTCGTCCTTGACGTCCTTGACGGCGTCCCGCGCAATCGCCCCCCCCGCGATGGTCGCGTCGCGAGCTGCCTGGGCGGTCCGGACGCCCGAGGTGGCGGCGTAGTAACAAGCTTGCTTCTTCCTGTCGCTCCAGAAGGACGTGCACGCCGACTCTGCGACGCTCGCGCTGACCTTGGCCTTCGCCAGAGCCTCCTGCCAGGCCAGGTAGGCCGTGATCTTCGCGACCGCGCACTGCGCTGGGCGAGCGTCGGACGCGGCGGCGCCGGCCTGCGCGCCCGCCGCGGGGGGCTGATCCGCAGAGGCCGTCGCTCCGGAGTCCTCGAGGCCGAGGAGCGCCTCGATGCGGGCGACGCGCTGGTCGAGCCCTCGTCCCCCGTCACCCGGCCGGCAGCCGCGCACGGCCATCGCAACGACGAGCGCGCCCGTCAGCCCGCACGCGGCCGCGATCGTCAGCAGCCTGGGAGGCATCGCGACGGGCATCCCCGGAAGCCGCCGCCCGGGCCGTGCCCCTGCGGCCGCCGGCTGCGGGGTCGCGGGCGCCGGCTCGCCGTGCGCGCCCTCCCAGACCCGCGTCTTCTCCTTGTCGGCCGCGGCTTCCTCGACCCAGCGCTCCCACGGCGCCGGCGGTTCCTCACCGAGAAGCTCCGCGAGCTGCGCGCGCACGCTCGACTCGTCGACGGTCCGGCCCGTGCTCGCGACGAACGCGTCGAGCGCGTCCCGGAGCTCAGCGGCGGTCTGCCAGCGCTCCTTCGGCTCGCGGGCGAGCGCGCGCAGGACGGCGTCGGCCAGAGCACGCGGGTAGTCGGCGAGGAGCGTCGTCGGCTCGGGCACCTTTCCCTCGCGCACGCGACGGATCGTCTCCACGTCGGTGTCGGCGAGGAACAGGCGCCTGTCGAGCGTCAGCTCCCAGAGCGTCACGCCGAGCGCGAAGATGTCCGAGCGCCGGTCGACCGCGTGGCCGAGCGCCTGCTCCGGCGACAGGTACGCCACCTTGCCCTTGACGACGCCGATCGCGGTCGACGCGACGCGGTCGCGCGCCTTCGCCAGCCCGAAGTCGATGAGCTTGGGAACGCCCTCTCGCGTGATGAAGATGTTGGCCGGGTTCACGTCGCGGTGGACGACGTGCTCGGGCCTTCCCTCCGGGTCGACCAGCTCGTGCGCGTAGTGGAGGGCGTCGGCGATCCGCGCGCCGATCCACGCGGCCACCTCCCAGGGCAGACGCTTCCCCTTCTCGTGCGCCGCCTTGCGGACGGCGAGGAGCGTGTGCCCCCGCAGCACCTCCATCGCCAGGAAGTGGCGCGTCCCGTCGTGCCCGACCTCGCGCATCGAGACGACGTTCGGGTGCGAAAGCCGGGAGGCGATGCGCATCTCGTCGACGAACATCGCCACGAAGTCCCTGTTGCGGCCGTACTCCGCCCGGATCACCTTGAGCGCCACGAGCTGCTCGGGGTGGGCGTTCGACCGTCCCAGCCACACGCTCGCCATTCCCCCCTCCGAGATCGGGGCGAGCACCTCGTAGCCGCCGAGGCGCTCGAACGGCGGCTTGTCTCCCTGGCTGGCGGGTCCGTTCGCGGAGGTCATGACGTGCCCGGGCCCGAGGTCCCGGACATCCGCTCGATAACTTACGAAATGCGTACTCGCTACGCCATGGCAAGCCGATCCCCATGCCGGCGCCCTCCGTCTGGGCGAACTGGGTGATGGAGGTCCGGGAGCGCTTGGACGCTTGGAGGAGATCGAGCCCCTCGTCCCGGAGGAGAACGTGCGCGAGGGGCGAGACGGGCGAATGGAAGTCCTCTCGTGGCAGGAGGAGCCCGTGGCGGAGGTGATCTGCGGGCTCGGTGGGGAGCTGAAGCTCGCCAGCGTCGAGCTCGCTGCCGGGCGTCTCCACCTTGATCTCCGGTCTCGCCGGCGCCACCCACGCTCACGAGGGCACCACCTTCGCGACGGCGCTGGCACCACCCATGCGTGGGTGGTCCGCCGGACACGCAGACCGGAGCACCGCCTTGCCGGGGGATCCCGCTCGAGTGGGCCAGGCTCGTCCTGGACGACGCGGCCGCCCCGGGTAACGTGGTTCGCGCCCGCGCCCGCGCCCGCGC
>PLYU01000051.1 GCA_003153495.1 Myxococcales bacterium | reverse complement strand
CGTCGAGCAAGAGGAACGGATCGAACTGCGACAGCTCCGCCGTGGGGAACGGGCGCTGCACGAGGAAACCCCCGCCTTCGAACGTCCGGATGGCGTCGACGACACTGGCGACGGGGCGCGGCTTGTGGCTCATGAGGGCTGTCTTCTCCTGGTCGATTGGATGCTGGCGGCCATGCTAGAGGTGTCGGGATGAGCGACGCAGTCATAGTCTCAACCGCGCGAACCGGCATCGGCAAGGCATTCCGCGGGGGCTTCAACAAGACGCACGGAGCCACCCTGGCGGGGTTCGTCATCGAGCAGGCCGTGAAGCGCGCCAAGATCGACCCGGCCGANNCGCAGCAGATCATGACCGAGGACACGCCGGTCGCTATCGGCTCGGGCGTCGAATCCATCAGCCTGGTGCAGATGGGCGGCATGAACCTGAAGAACATCACCGAGGAGCATCTGCTCGAGATCAAGCCGGCGCTGTGGATGGCGATGATCGAGACCGCCGAGATCGTCGCCGAGCGCTACAAGGTCAGCCGCGAGGCGCAGGACGAGTACTCGCTCGTCAGCCAGCAGCGCACGGCGGCCGGGCAGAGAGAAGGGAAGTTCAGCGCCGAGATCGTGCCGCTGACCACGAAGGCCGAGGTGACCGACAAGGCCACCGGCACGACGAGCATGCACGAGGTCACCGTCTCGAAGGACGAGGGCAACCGCCCCACCACGACGCTCGAGGGCCTCGCGGCGCTCAACCCGGTGCAGGGCAAGTTCATCACGGCCGGCAACGCCAGCCAGCTGTCGGACGGCGCGTCGGCGTGCGTGCTGATGGACTCCAAGCTCGCCCAGCAGCGCGGCATCGAGCCGATGGGGATCTACCGCGGCCTGGTGGTCGCCGGCTGCGAGCCGGACGAGATGGGCATCGGTCCNNGCTCAACGAGGCGTTCGCGGTCCAGGTCGTGTACTGCCGCGACAAGCTCGGCATCCCGATGGAGAAGCTGAACGTCGACGGTGGCGCCATCTCGATCGGCCACCCGTACGGCATGTCCGGCGCGCGCATGACGGGGCACGCGCTCATCGAGGGCAAGCGGCGCGGGGTGAAGTACGTGGTCGTCACGATGTGCATCGGCGGCGGCATGGGCGCGGCGGGGCTGTTCGAGGTCGTGTAGCGCAACCCGACGAGGGGGCGGTCGAGAAGCAGCCCACGAGCAGGAGTGGTTTCAGGGACGAGACGCAGCGAGACCACCGCATGGGGCGCACCGGGAGCTACTGAGCGGGCTCGGGGATGAGCGTCTTGGTCGTCACCGACCGGTTCTCGTCGATGAACTGCTGGAGCAAGCGGGCGACGAGGTCGTAACGACCCTTGACCTCGTTCACGATGTAGCGCTCGGCCAGGCCGCCGATGCCGAACACCTTGACGTGCGCCTCGCCGTCGAACCGCAGGCGCACGCAGCCCGGCTCTTCGATGTACCGGGCCACGCCGGTGACCTGCACCTTGTCGGTCGCCGGGGCGTGGATGGCGAACGTGGCGCTGCGCGCCTGCGGATCGAAGACGGTGATCTCTTCGTAGGCGATCGGCTGCCCGTTCAGCAGCCCCTGCACCGCGGCCGGCAGGTGGACGTTCGGCACGATGCGCACGCGCCGGCGCTCCTTGCCGTCCGGCAGCCGGACGAGCTCCAGGTGGGTGCGCTCCTTCAGCTTGGCCTCGTGCGCGACCGCCTGGTTGAACTCCTCGGAGTAATAGAGTTGCCGAAAGCGAGAGTAGTCGACCCCGCGAGCCACGATCTCAACGTCGAACTTCACGCGCAGTCCCGTAGCGGGTCCCGCTCTGGCCTGCAACGCCGTCGACCGCTGCGCCGTCTCTGCCGCGGAGCGCGGTTGACAGGTCGGGATGACGGAGGACATGATCCGCGACGAGATCGCGCGCGAGAGGCACCGCCGCGGCCTGACGTGAGGGCCGGGGCCGGGGCCCGCGCGGACGACGGCACGGGTCGTGAATGAACCCGAGGCGTGAACGTCACGCATGCCTCCCGGGGCAAGGTCGCTGATTCTCTCCGTTTCGATCGCGCACCTATGCGGATCTACTGGGAGATCACCCGTGCGTGCAGCCTTGCGTGCACCCATTGCCGCGCCGAGGCGTCACCCCGGCCCGATCCGGAAGAGCTCTCGCCCGCCGAGGGGAAGGTCCTGCTCGACCAGCTCGCCTCGTTCGGAGAGCCCGGCCCCCACGTCATCCTGACCGGCGGCGATCCGCTCGAGCGCACCGACCTGTTCGACCTCATCGCCCACGCGCGCGCGCTGGACCTCGGCGTCTCGCTGTCCCCCAGCGCCACGCCCCTGCTGACGTCGAGCGTGATCCGCAGGTTCGCCGCCGCCGGGGTCGCCGCAGCCTCGCTGAGCATCGACGGGTCCACGCCGGAGCGCCACGACGCGCTGCGCGGGGTCCCGGGCTGCTTCGATCGCACGGTCAACGCCGCGCGGATCGCCGCGGAGGTCTCGCTGATGATCCAGGTCAACACGCTCGTCAGCGCCGAGACGGTCGACGATCTCCCCGCCATCCACGCGCTGGTATCCGCGCTCGGGGTCGCGCGCTGGAGCCTGTTCTTCCTCGTCTCGGTCGGTCGGGGCACGGCGCTGCGGCCGATCGACGCCGCGCGCGCCGAGCGACTGCTCGAGTGGGTCGCCGACCTGCCGCGCGGCCCCGGGGGCCCCGTGGTGACCACGACCGAGGCCCCCCAGTTCAGGCGCGTGGTCCTGCTGCGCCGCAAGGGCGACGCGGCGCCGGTGTCGCGCGCTGGCTTCGGCGTCCGCGACGGAAACGGCGTGATGTTCATCTCGCACACCGGAGACATCTCTCCGTCCGGGTTCCTCCCCATCACGGCGGCCAGCGTTCGCGCCCACCACCCCGTCGACGTCTACCGGAGCCACCCGCTATTCGTGTCGCTGCGCCAGGCGACCGAGTTTCACGGCCGCTGCGGCGTGTGCGCGTTCAGGGCCATCTGCGGCGGCTCCCGCGCGCGGGCGTGGTCGGCGACCGGTGACCCCTTCGGCGAGGACCCGCTGTGTCCGTACCAGCCGGGCGCGCTCTCGTGACGCTCCGGTCGAGCCGTTCCGCAGAGCCTGCATGGTCGCGCAGATCGTGCACGCAGAGACCTCTCTCGCTTGCCCAGCCCTAGATTGCGCTTTCATGGACCCTGCCGACGAAGCTTCGCTCGCCGCGATCCGCGCCGGCGACGACGCCGCGGTGGGGCCGCTGCTCGCGCGCCACGCGCCGGGCATCTACCGCTTCGGCGTCAAGATGTGCCGCGATCCGGAGGACGCGAAGGACGTGCTGCAGGAGACGAAGCCGGCGCTGCCGCGGCGCGCGCGCCCGACGAGGTCGCCGCCGAGCGCGAGCTGTCGACGCTCCTCGACCGGGCGATCGCCTCGCTCGAGCCGGGGAACCGGGAGGTCCTCGTCCTGCGCGACGTGGAGGGGCTCACCGCACCCGAGGTCGCCGAGGTCCTCGGCGTGAGCGTCGAGACGGTGAAGAGCCGCCTGCACCGCGCCCGCGCCGAGGTGCGCGCGAAGCTCGAGGCGTATCTGCCGCCGGGGGAGCGTGCGGCGGAGCGCCCCGCCGCGAGCGGATGCCCCGACGTCGTGGCGCTCTTCTCGCGGTTCCTCGAGGGCGAGATCGGCCCCGCCCAGTGCTCCGCCATGCAGGCCCACGTCGCCGGGTGCAAGCGCTGCGACGCGGCGTGCGAGTCGCTCAGGCACACGCTCACCCTCTGCCGCGCCGAGACCGGCGGCGAGGTCCTGCCGGAGGTGCGCGCGCTCGTCCGCGAGGCGCTGCGCGTCGTCGCGGCGCGGACGGCGAAGGACTGAGGCGCCGGCGCTCCTCTAAGCGGCCAGGGCCGCCGAGAGCTCCCCCACGAAGCGGTCGAGCCCGGCCCAGTCGGTGTACTCGCTATCGCGGGACGTATCCCGTACCGCAGGCGATGCGACTCTCGCGGCTCGATGAACCGGATCGATCTCGCGAACTTCAACCTGAATCTGCTCGTCGCCCTCGATGCCCTGCTGGGGACGCGCAGCGTCACGGCCGCCGCGAAGCGGCTCCGCGTGACCCCCTCGGCCATGAGTCACTCTCTCGCCGAGCTTCGCGATCGGCTCGGCGACCTCTTGCTCGTGCGATCCGGCCGCGGGATGGTCCTGACGCCTCGGGCGGAGGCGCTCATCCTGCCGCTGCGCAAGGTGCTCGTCGACTCCGAGCGCCTCCTCGGGGGCGGGACGACGTTCGACCCGCTCACGGCCGAACGCCGCTTCGTCATCGCTGCGCCGGATTTCCTCGCGAATCTGCTTCTTCCGCCCCTGATAGGGGCTCCTGCCAGCAAGCACCCCAACGGGAGACGACCCATGACCATGCCCGCCGCCTTCGATCCGCTGAAGTACAAGCAGACCACCCGCGCCCAGTGGGACGCTGCCGCCGAGGCGTGGCATCGCTGGGGGCCCACGCTGCGCGAGTGGCTCGGCCCCGCCACGGAGCGGATGCTCGAGCGCGCCGGCGTCGTCTCGGGGTGTCGCGTCCTCGACGTCGCTGCGGGCGCCGGCGACCAGACCCTCCAGGCCGCCACGCGGGTCGGGCCGGGCGGCAGCGTCCTGGCGACCGACATCTCGCCGGCGATCCTCGCCTTCGCAGCGTCCGAGGCGAAGCGCGCCGGGATCGCGAACGTCGCGACGAAGGCGATGGACGGCGAGAACCTCGAGCTCGCCGACGCTTCGTTCGACGCCGTCATCTCCAGGGTGGGCCTCATCTACTTTCCGGATCAACAGCGGGCGCTCGGCGAGATGAGGCGCGTCCTGGTGCCCGGCGGCCGCGCGGCGGCCATCGTGTACGGGCCCGCGGAGAAGAACGGGTTCTTCAGCGTGCCGGTAGGGGTCGTGCGCCGTCACGCCAGGCTCGGCCCCCCGCTGGCAGGGCAGCCCGGGCCCTTCAGCCTCGGCGGCCCCGGCGTCGCTGCCGCTGCGCTGCGCCAGGCCGGCTTCCGCGACGTCACCGAGGACACTGTCGTGGCCCCTCTGCGGATGCGGTCGGCGGCCGAGTGCCTGCGGTTCGAGCAGGAGTCGTTCGGCGCTCTGCACCAGATGCTCTCGTCGCTCGACGCGGCCGGCCGCGAGGCGGCCTGGGCGGAGGTCGGCAGGGCTCTCGGCGAGTTCGAGCGCGGGCAGGACGGCTTCGTCGGGCCGTGCGAGCTCGTCGTCGTCGCCGGCACGAAGTGACGGCCCGTGGAGGGTGCGCGCCAGCCTGGCGCGCACTACCCTCTCCGTCCGATGCGCTTCTTGCACACCATGCTCCGCGTTCGCGACCTGGACGCTGCCGTCGCCTTCTTCGGCAAGCTCGGCCTGCGCGAGATCCGCCGCCGCTCCAGCGACGGCGGCCGGTTCACGCTCGTCTTCCTGGCCACGGAGACCGCGGGGGACGCCGCCGAGATCGAGCTGACCTACAACTGGGACCAGAAGGACCCGTACCCGACGGGTCGTTTCTTCGGCCACCTCGCGTTCGAGGTGGAAGACATCTACGCAAAGTGCGCCGAGCTCCGGGACGCGGGCGTCGCCATCCTCCGGCCCCCGCGCGACGGGCGAATGGCGTTCATCCAGTCGCCCGACGGGCACTCCGTGGAGCTGCTGCAGAAAGGCGCCGCGCTGCCGCCTGGCGAGCCGTGGGCGTCGATGCCGAACCAGGGTGAGTGGTGAGTGCGAGGCCTCGGGAAGCTCGGCGTCGTCGTTCTCCTGGCTTGCTCGCGCCGCCCGGCGCCGGCGCTCGCGACCTCGACCTCGACCTCGACCTCGACCTCGACCTCGACCTCGACCTCGACCTCGACCCCGACCTCGACCNNGACCTCGACCCCGACCCCGACCTCGGCCCCGACCGGGACCCCATGCGGCGCTCTCTCGTGCCAGCAATTCGACTCCGCGCGCGACGCCTTTCTCGCGGTAATCGAGAGTGGCCCCCTCGTCCTCGCAGTGGGCGAAGCGCACGCGCCCAGGGGAGCCTCCGCGCCGTCCGCCGCCAGCCGCTTCACCGAGGACCTGCTCCCCGCGCTCGCACCGCACGCGTCGGACCTCCTCGTCGAGCTGATGATGCCGCCCAAGGGCTGCGCGCAGGCGGCGGACGACGTGCGCCGCGAGCAGCAGCCCGTGACGTCGCGGCAAGCCCCCACCGACCAGGGCGAGTACGTGGCGATGGGCGAGCGCGCCCGCGCTCTCGGCGTCGTGCCGGACATGCTGCGGCCCAGCTGCGCCGATCTGGATGCGATCCGCGACGCCGGCGACGGGGCGGTCTCCCGGTCGCTGGAGACGATCGCGCGCCTGACGGCGGCTCAGGCGAAGCGCCTCGTCGACCGCGACGCGCTCTCGGACGCCGACCGCGGCAAGCTCGTCGTCGTCTACGGAGGCGCGCTCCACAACGACCTGGCGCCCGCGGCGGACGCGGCGCGCTGGTCGTACGCGCCGGAGCTGGACGCGTACGTCCGCGGCCGCCTCGTCGCGGTCGATCTGATCGTACCCGAGTACATCGGCGACGATGAGACGTGGCGCTCGCTTCCCTGGTGGCATGCCTACGATCGCGCGAAGCTCGGCAGGCGCACGACGCTCTTTCGCACCGGCGACAGGAGCTTCGCGATCGTGTTCGCAGCGGCCGGACCGTAGCCCCCCGATGCCAGCCGGCGCAAACGATGCGCGCCGGCGTGACCCCTGCGCGCGCGCACGCGAGCCGCGCACCTCTGAATCCGACCCGTCGTCCGTTTCGTTCCACCAGCGGCCTTGCGGGGGGCCCGGCCGGGTGCTTCCTTTACGAAGCGCGCCGTCCCTGCGGCGAGACCCGCACATGAGACTCGCCGCTCTGCTCGTCGTCGCCGCCGTTCTGGGGGCGTGCGCTCGCGTGGCGCCCTACGAGCGCGGTCTTCTGGCGCACCCGAGCATGACCACCGCCGACCTCGCGTCCCCCAGCGAACAGCACGTCCGTGAAGTGCAGGAGGGTGCGACCGGCGGCGGGTTCTCGGCCGGCGGCGGTTGCGGCTGCAACTGATGCCAGCAAGACGGACCGGGCTGGCGGCCATGTTGACGCTCGCGACGGTCGCCGGTACGTCGCGAGCGCAGCGGCCCGAGAGCGAGCGGTCTCCACCGGGCGAGGCTGCGCCCCCGGCACCGCCTGGCGCGCAGCAGCCTGCGCCTCCGGCGAAGGCCGAGTCGGACTCCACGGTGGACGTGCAGGTCGGCGCGGAGTTCGCCTCCTACGCGGACACCGACCACGTCTTCGTGCAGACGCCGTCGATCTCCGGCGCGGTCGCCAGCCCGACGCAGGGGTGGCGCTTCGACGCGCAGTACCTGGTCGACGTCGTGTCGGCGGCTTCGGTCGACATCGTGTCGACGGCGTCGCGGCGGTGGGAGGAGGTCCGGCAGGCCGGGTCGCTGAGCGGCGAGTACAAGCCGGGCGCGTTCGGCGTGTCCGCCAACGGCCAGGTGTCGAGCGAGCCGGACTACCTGTCGGTGTCGGCGGGCGGCGCGCTGACGCAGGACCTTCTCTCCAAGAACCTCACGCTGCTACTCGGCTACGAGCACGGTCACGACATCGCGGGGCGCTCGGCGACGCCTTTCTCGGTCTTCTCGCGCCCGCTCGACCGCGACGCGCTCAAGGCCGGCGCCACGCTGCTCCTCGGGCGCACCACGGTCGGCTCGCTCATCGCCGACGCCGTCCTGGAGAACGGCGATCAGTCCAAGCCGTACCGCTACGTCCCGCTCTTCTCGCCCGGAACGTACGTCCCGCTCGGGGCCTCGATCGACTGGGTCACGGGCGCGCGGACGTCGGCGAGGCCGCTCGAGCAGCTCCCGCTGACGCGCCAGCGTTTCGCGTTCTCGGGCCGCCTCGCGCACCGGTTCCACATGGCCACGCTCCGACTCGACGAGCGGCTGTACGTCGACTCGTGGGCTCTGAAGGCCACGACGACGGACCTGCAGCACCTGTTCGACCTGAACGACCGCGTGGAGACGGGGCCGCACGTGCGTCTGCACGCGCAGACCCCGGTCAGCTTCTGGCAGCGGGGCTATCTGCTCGAGCCGGGCTTCGACTACCCGGCGCTGCGCACCGGCGATCGCGAGCTCGGGCCCCTGGTGAACGGGACCGGCGGATGGACCGTTCGCGTGGGGCTGGGCGGGGATGCGAGCCCGACCTCGTGGACGCTGGGCTTCGACCTCAACGCGACGTGGACCCAGTACCTCGACGACATCTACATCACGCACCGCCTGTCGGTCGTCGGCGGCGTCTCGCTGGAGGCGCAGCCATGAGCCACGCCTGGAAGGCCTGCGCCCTCGTCGCGCTGCTGTCGGCGTGCGACCCCGTCCACGCGAGCGCCGTCTCCGCGCTCGGCGGCGAGGCTCCAGGCGTGCGCACGGGGCCCCTGCACCGGCCAGGGCAGCCCTGCCTGCTCTGCCACGACGGAGCCCTGGGCGATCCTCAGGCATTCAGCGTCGCCGGGACGGTCTTTCAGCACCCCGAGGATCGTGTCCCGGTCGACGGCGCGACGGTTTCGCTGACGGACGTCAGCGGGGGCTCCTATTCGGCCAGGACGAACGCCGCTGGCAATTTCTACGTCACCACCGGGCAGTGGTCGCCGCGCTATCCGATGATCGTCAAGGTCTCCGCCGGCGGGACGACCGCCGCGATGAACACGCTCATCGGCGAGCAGGGGGCGTGCGGCGGGTGTCACGTGGACCCGGCAGGGTCGAGCTCGCCGGGGCACGTGAGCCTCGAGCTGGCCGACGGAGGGACGCCGCCGTGAGCCCGCGCCGCGTCCACTGGCTCCTCGTCGCGCTGGGCGTCTCGGCCTGCTCCGCGCCGCCGGCCGACTCTCGCTACGTGCAGACGGCGCTGCCGGACCCGGCGTCGTTCCCGCCGGTCGCGCAGCTCCTGACCTTCCGTTGCGGCACGGTCGACTGCCACGGGTCCGCGCTGCGCAACCTGCGCCTGTACGGCAGCTCGGGGCTCCGCCTGTCTGCGAGCGACCGTCCCTTCGTCCCCGTCTGCGACACGCAGGCCGAGATCGACCAGGACTACCTTTCGGTCGTCGGTCTCGAGCCAGCCACGATGAGCGCGGTCGTCGCCGATCATGGCGCGAGCCCGGAGCGATTGACGATGGTCCGGAAGGCTCGCGGCGCGGAGTCTCACAAGGGCGGGCCCATCTGGGCGCAGGGCGACGCGTCCGACGTCTGCCTCACCTCGTGGCTCGCCGGGCAGACGAGCGCTTCGTCCTGCGCGAACGCGCTCGCCGCGCTTCTCCCGACGGGCGCCAGCGACCCCTTGTCGCAGTGCATCACTCCCTGAGGAAGCAGCCTGGCTTCAGCATCGGCACGGATCTCGCAGTGTGCAGATGGCGTGATTTCACCGCGGACGGAGGCGAGCATGGACGAGGTAGCGCTTCTCGAGAAGGTCCGGTCTTTCTCCGGCGGCCGCTCCCGGCAGGTGACGCAGGCGCTCGCGGCCACGCTGGCGGCCGTGTGCTCCTGCCTGGACGGGTCGACGCGGCGCGCCCTCGTTCAGGGGCTCGGCCCTTCGCTGGTCCGGGGCGTGGACTTCGACGCCGCTCCGCGCGAATTGCAGGCCGCTGCCTTCTACGCCGAGATCGCGACCCGGACCCGCCTGCCGCTCGGTCGCGCGGTGGAGTCGGGTCAGGCCGTGCTCGAGGCGCTGGCCTGCCTGGGCTCCGAGGAGATCCTCGCCCGCGTCCGCAAGCAGCTGCATCCCTCGGTTGCGGAGCGTATGGTCCAGCCCGACCGCGAGGCCGAGGCGCCGGCCCACGTGCGGCATCATCCGCCCGCCGAGCACAAGCGAGGCCCGACGCTGTCGACCGGCCGGCCCGGCGCCGCGCACCCGCTCGCCGAGGCGGGGCCGGAGCTCGCGCATTCCCAGTCAGTCGTTGCGTCGCCGGAGCCCCACGGCGACAGCAAGCTCTCGAGCGCCCACGGCCTCACCCAGGAGCAAGACGACCGCACGCTGGCGGAGGGAACCGCTCGCCAGCCGGATTTCGCAACGAAGTAGCCGGCCTTCAGAGGGCCGCCTGATCCAGGGCAACCTGGTGCCCTGCTCCACGGCGCAAGGGCGGCCCATTGTGGCTGCCGGCGAAAGATCCGCCAGGGACACACCGCTCGAGCGGAGGCGATACTGCAATTTTTCGAGCATCTCTCGAAAAGCGACATTCTGCGCGCGCCGTCGCTCGTCCGCCGGTCGTCCGCTAGCTAGATTTCGAGCCGCGTACCATGCGCCTGGCCCTCGTCGTCGCACCGTCGGACCCGTGTGCCGGGAGCGCGGCCGCGCGCCGCGAGGCCCTGGGGTGGCTGCGCGGGCAGCTATCGCGTCACGGCTTCCACGTGATCATCGTGGGCGGCGGCCGGGAACCCTGGGCGGACGTCGAGCGCGCCTTGCTGGGCGTGTCGATGGGAGACGCGGTCCTGGTGCACGTGTCCGGGCGGCTCGCCGGGTCGGACGCGCTGGCGTTCGTGGACGAGGGGTCGCTCCCGCTGCGCACGCTGACCGACTGGCTGGCGGCGCGCGGCGCCTCGGACGTCTCGTTCGTGCTCGAGGTGCTGCACGACGGCGCCGCGGACGACTCGCTCCGCGCCGCCGAGTGCCTGGGCGCGGCTGTCCGCGCGCTCGGCGCGAGGGAGCACGGGTACTCCGTGCTCGCGGCCACGCGTCCCGTCGTGCACACCGCCGACCGGATCGCGTTCACTCGCCTCGCGCTTCCCCCGCCGGAGGAGATCGCGGACCCTTCGGCTTGCACCGAGGCGCTGCTCGGCGCCATGTACGAGCGCGCCGCCACGATGCCGGAAGGCCACGCGATCGCGCAGAGCTTCACCTTCGTGCGGGGCTCGGCCGGCGCGGCCTCGATGCCTCCCCCGGCGCCGCCCCTGCCCGACCGCCCCGTCGACTCGCGCCGCGACGAGGTGCTCGCGCGCATGGCGAGGCTCGACACGCTCGGGACGGCGTCCGCGAAGGCGCGCGAGCTCGTCGCCGTCGCGCGGATCCTCCAGGTCGAGCTCGGCGACGCCGACGGGGCGATCGAGGCGCTGGAGCACGCGCGCGCGCTCGAGCCGACCCGCGCGAGCGTGCACGAGGCCCTGCGGCGCGGCTACGAGCGGACGGGCCGCTGGGACAGGGCGTTCGAGCTGCACGTGTCCCAGGGCCGCACCGACGAGGCCTTCCTGGCGGCGCTCGCCCTCGAGGAGCTGGGACTCGCCGGCCCCGAGCAGCAGGCGGTGCTCGACGAGCGCCGCGCCGTGGGCCCGGTCCGCGCGCTCGGCGCGCTC
>PLYU01000336.1 GCA_003153495.1 Myxococcales bacterium | reverse complement strand
TCCATTCCGTAGATTCGAGGTACTACGGCATTCCCCCCAACGCTTTCGATGCGCGGTACGTGACGGGAGGATCGAGCTCGGGGTCGGCGGCCGCGGTGACGCGCGGCCAGGTGTCGTTCGCGCTCGCCACCGACACGGCGGGATCCGGGCGAGTGCCCGCCGCGTTCAATAACCTCGTCGGGCTCAAACCGAGCCGCGGCCTGCTCTCGGCCAGGGGCCTCGTGCCGGCGTGCCGGTCGATCGACTGCATGACAGTCATCGCGCTCACCTGCGAAGATGCGAGGGATGTGGCCAGGGTCGCGTGCGGGTTCGACGTGCAAGACCCGTTCTCGCGGGTGGAGGCAAAGACCTTCTCCTGGGTGGCTCCGAAGCCTGCGCCTGGCGCGCGCCTGGGCATCCCCAGGCCCGCCGATCGTGTGTGGTGCGACGACGCGAACGAGCGTCGTTTCGCCGACGCGTGCGCGCGCCTCGAGGCGATGGGGTACGCGCTCGAAGAAGTGGACATGACGCCTTTCTTCGATGTCGGCAACCTCCTCTACGACGGACCCTGGGTGTCCGAGCGGCTCGCGGGGCTCGAGGCGTTCGTGCACGACCATCCGGCGTCGGTCCTTCCGGTCATCCGCACGATTCTCGCGGGCGCCGACCGCTACCGCGCGACCGACGCGTTCCGCGCCGTGCACCGGCTCGCCGAGCTCAAACACAAGATCGCGCCCCTGTGGGAAAGCATCGCGGCGCTCGTCGTGCCGAGCGTACCCGTGCACCCACGCATCGACGAGGTGCTCGCCGATCCGATCGCCGCCAACGCGCGGCTGGGCAAGTACACCACGTTCGGGAACTTGCTCGACATGACCGGGGTCGCCGTGCCGGCGGGCTTTCGCGACGACGGGCTCCCCTCGGGCGTGACTTTGCTCGGGCCGTGGGGACGCGACGCCGTGCTCCTTGCGCTCGGGGCCGCGCTCCATCGGAGCGCGAAGGTCACCCTGGGGGCGACCGGGTGGCCGTTTCCGGCCGCCCGGGAGGCGACGGACGCGTCGCTTCCGGACACCCACCTGGCGGTGGCGGTCGTCGGCGCTCACCTTGCCGGCCAACCGCTCAACCGCGAGCTCACCGGGCGGGGGGGATGGCTCTGGCGGTCGACGCGCACCGCGCCTTGTTATCGACTCTTCGCACTTGCGGACAAGGTGCCGCCGACGAGGCCGGGGCTGCTGCGCGTGGCGCAAGGACGAGGCGCGTCCATCGCCGTCGAGGTCTGGGCCCTTCCCAAGGACATGGTCGGAGCGTTCCTGGCGGGCGTTCCCTCACCGCTGGCGATCGGCACGATCGAGACGCAGGAGGGGCAACGGGTGCACGGGTTTCTGTGCGAGCCGTGGGCGCTCGAGGGAGCTCGCGATATCACGGAGTACGGCGGGTGGATCGCCTTCCTGGCGAGCCAGGCGCGCTAGCGGGCGCCGACAGTTCTTCCGGAACGCCGCGTCATTCATCTCGTCCGCGCCCACCGCGGCTCGTCGTACTCCATCGACTCGATCATCCAGTGGGCATAGGTGAAGGGGCCGGACTCGAGCTGCCAGCTGACCTCGACCTCGAACGGCACGAGCATCCCGGACACTCTGCGATAGTCGCGATAGACCCCGCCCCAGGGCACGAGGTCGCCCCTGTCGGTGAAGCGCTGCCCGGTCATGTGCGCGGGCAGCCCGTCGGGCCCGAACTCGAACACGCCGCTCACAGTGGTGCCGTCGATGGTCAACGTCGACCGCGCTCGCGCGTCGTCGATCGGCTCCCATGTCACGAAGCGAGAGTCGAAGAGGGCCGTCGGATACCACGGCATCTCGGCGAGCAGTCGCAGGGCCGAGCCCTGATCGAGCGCCGGGCCCCGGGCGTCCGCCAGCGTCACGGTGTCGTCGAGCAGGACGCGCATGCTGCCCTTGCCGCCGGAGGTCATGTCGCGCGCGTCGATCCAGACGCCGGGCGCCATGCGTATCCGTCCGGTCCAGACGAAGCCGGGCGGGTCGGCGGTGAACATCTGCGTCCCGTGGATGGCCTGCGGCCTGGCGGCCGGGCTCGTGCAGAATGTACCGCCGTGGCGCATCTTGAGCGTGCGCGCCGGGGTGCGCGGACCGACGGCAAGCTCGCGGTAACGCGACACTGGCGCGGGCAAGCCGGAGAGTACGGCCCGCGGGAGCGGCGCCAACGCCACGTCGAACAGCGAGCGCATCTCGCGGATGACGCGTCGATCGAAGCGCCATCGATTCACGCCCACCACGAGGGCGCTCGCGGCGGCGAGTCCGACGGCGACGTACAGGATGAGCCAGCCCATCGCGTCCTCCTTCGCGTCATCCGTGGCTAGCGAGGGGCGTGCCAGGTAGCGGCGAGCCCGCTTCGCTACGTGGCGACAGCTTGCCAGTCGCCGCGCATGGATGCGCCACTGGCCCGGCGTGCTCTCCGCCTGACGTCGCCGACGTCCCTGAGCCCCGCGCAGCGGCTTGACCTGGATCAAGCACTCGCCACGCCGGACGTGTCACTGAATGGGGACTGGACAGTCGGACAGGGCCCCTCGCAGACGGGGGATCGAGAGGAGCAAGATGCTTCACCCCGCCTTCACGGCAACACAGCGCGACACGACGGCTGCCCCGGCCGGGCGGGCCGTCGATCTCGCCGCGGACGTCACGACCGCCGAGCGCATCCTGTGCGCGGCGGAGCAATGTTTTCGCGACAACACTTACGCGGGCGCCAGCGTGAGACAGATCGCCAGGCGCGCGAACGTGTCCAAGAGCCTCGTCCTGTACCACTTCGAATCCAAGGAGCGCCTCTTCGCCGAGCTACAGCTGCGCGTCTACCGCCGGCTGGCGCGCAGCCTGACTGCAGCGGCGGCCGCGACAGGGACTCCCGTCGATCGCGCGCGCGCCGCTCTCGACTCGCTCGTCGCGGTGGTGCGCGAGGATAACGACCTCGCGGTGCACGCGATGCTGGCCGCGCGCGCGCTCTGGGATGCGGGCGCGGCGCCGCACGTGAGCGCCATGCGTCGCGAGCTCCGCGAGCTCCTGCACCGCACGATCCACGACATCTTCGCGGATGACGCCCAGCGCCTGCCGACCCCTCTCGACACGACCGCCGACCTGCTCTGGGCGGCACTGACCGGGCTCGGGATGGAGGCCGCGATCGACGGCTCTCCGCTGCAGCTCGAGCGCGGCTTCGACGCGCTGCGGACCTTCGCGGGTCTGGCCTTCTCCATCCAGAGCGCGACCGCGCCGACCGGAGGTCGATCATGACGCTCCCCGACTACCCGTTCGCCTCTCACTTCGTGACCGCGTCGGGACACCGCATGCACTACGTCGACGAGGGTCGAGGAGAGACCATCCTGCTCCTCCACGGCAACCCGACGTGGTCGTACCTCTACCGGCACGTCATCTCCGGGCTGTCCGATCGCCACCGGTGCGTCGCGCCCGACCACCTCGGCTTCGGACTCTCCGACAAGCCCGCGCACGCCGACTACTCGATGCGCGCGCACGTGATGCGCCTGGAGGCGTTCGTCCAGGCGCTCGACCTGCGCGACGTGACGCTCGTCGTGCAGGACTGGGGGGGCGTCATCGGTCTGTCGTGGGCGGTCCGCCACAAGGCCCTCGTCAAGAGGCTGGTCGTGCTCAACACGGCCGGGTTCGTGCCCCGGACCTTCGGCGAGCTCGCGTCGCTGCGCCCTGTCCCCTGGGGCTTCCCCCTCCTCTGGTCGCTGCGAATCCCCGTGCTGGGGGAGCTGTTCGTGCAGGGGATGGCGGGCTTCGTTCGGTACCTGGTGCCGCTGGGCGTTCACCATCGCGAGCGCCTGACCGACGAGGTGATGGCGGGCTACCTCGCGCCCTACCCGACGTGGGCCTCGCGGCGCGCGCACCTCGCGAGCGTGCGCCAGGTGCCGATGCGCCCGAAGGACCCGGCCTGGCAGCTGCTCGAGGAGACGGGCGCCGAGCTCGATGGCTGGACGGTGCCGACACAGATCGTCTGGGGCATGCGCGATCCGGTCTTCGTTCCATGGTTCCTCGAAGAGTTCGAGCGGCGCCTGCCCAACCACGCGCCCACCGTCCGCATCCCGGACGCCAGTCATTTCCTGCAGGACGACAGGCCCGACCGGATCACCCAGGCGGTCCGCACGTTCATGGAGGCCGCGGCCGGCCGAGCGGACCATCCGCTCCACGCGGCCTGACGACGACGAGCACGAGAGAGCACCCGCGACGATTCGACGACCACGCGTCCCACGGAGGACATCATGACTCTGCAGATCATCCAATCGACCCCCCCCGTCGCCCGCCCTACCCCGAGTCTGCCGGGGGGGCCGGGCATGCGCGTCCTCGTGACGAACGCGTACGCGCCCTACGACCTCAAGTGGGGCCAGTCGCCGAGCGATCTCCTGGGCGCGCGGCTGGCCCGCGGGCACGCGATGCTCGAGCGAGCCGCCGAGCTCCCGACGTGGTCGCTGTATCTCCTCGCCGAGAACATCAGCAACGAGGCCACCGTCCTCGAGTACCCCCGCTGGGACGACTTCGTCGGCGCCGTCCGCGACAGGTACGACGTCATCTGCATCGAGACCAAGGCGATCACCGTCCCGCACGTCGCGCGGATGGTGAAGCTCGTGCGACAGCTGAGCCCCGGCACCAAGGTCGTGCTCGGCGGCTACGGCGTGTCGACGATCCACGAGGGCGTCCCGAACGACTCCGAGCATCACCGGGAGTACCTGCTCGCCAACGTAGACTTCTTCTGCCGCACCGAGGGCGTCCGGTTCATGCGCGAGCTGCTGGGCGACGCTCCTTATGATCGCCCCGTCACGCAGTACTCGCTGCCGCCGTCCATCATCCGACCCTACGGCGGGCGTCGCAAGCTCTCCGAGCTCCCCGCGATCCTGGTGTCGCTGGGCTGTCCGTCTGCGTGCGACTTCTGCAACACCTCGGCCTTCTTCCACCACAAGAAGATCCAGGTCTTCTCTCCGGCGGAGGTCTACGACTGCATGAAGCACCACGCGAAGCGCATGGGCGAGCACGAGGTCACTTTCATCCTCTTCGACGAGGACATCTTCCTCGACCCGCCCTTCGTCCGGGAGCTCGGGCGGCTGATCCGGTCCGACGAGAAGACGTGGGGCTTCCGCTGGATCTCGTTCGGCTCGATGCGCGCGCTCCAGGCCTTCACGCCGCGCGAGCTCCGCGAGTGCGGCGTCGAGGGCATCTGGATCGGCGTGGAATCGGGTCTCAGCGACGACTCCGGGAACAAGGCGACGTACGTGAAGCGGCAGACCGGGGTGTCCCCTCCGGAGCTCTTCGCCAGCCTGCGCAAGGTCGGCATCTACACGATCGGGTCGATGATCCTCGGGTTCGATTTTCACACGCCGGAAAACATCGCGAGAGACATCCAGTACTTCGTCAGCCTGAGGCCGACGTTCTACCAGATCGGCCCGCTCCGCCCGTGCCCGGGGACGAAGCTCTACAGGCAGATGCAGAAGGCCGAGCGGATCAAGCAGAACTACACCTGGGGGGACTTTCACCTCTGGGAGTCCGACAGCCACCACTACGCGAACTTCAGCGCGGACGAGATCCGGCACTGGTTCGATTACACGCACGACGAGCTGAAGCGACAGAACGGCTCTCCCGTCGTGCAGATCTTCGAAGGCCACCTCCTGGCCTACTTCCAGTTCCGCAACGACGCGACCCCGTTCCTGCGGCACCAGGCCGAGCTCGCGCGGGGTCGCGTGCACACCCTCTACCCCGTGGTCGCGGGGTTGTTGCGCACCGAACCCTCGCGCATCGTGGCGACGCGCATGCGAGAGCTGCTCGGGCGAGCGCGCGGCGCGCTGTCGGGCGACGGCGTGATCCGGTCCGCATATCGCCTGGTGGGCGGAGAGGTCGTGGGGCTCTTCCTGCGCAAGGCGGAGTGGTCGAACGGCCGCAAGGCGACCGAGGCGACCTGGGCTCCTCCGATGCGACGGACGCGGTATCGCCTGGACGCCCACGCCAGGCGTTATGCCAACTGAACGAGTCGATATGCGCCGGGAGAACTGCCCGCGTCCATGTGATCTCCGAGAGGATGGTGGCCAATGAGCGAAGCGAAGCCGGTCGTCGTCTACGCCGCCAGCGGGTACACCGGGCGGCTCGTGTGCGAGTCGCTCACGCGGCTGCGCATTCCCTTCGTCGCCGCGGGCCGCGACCAGCGGCGGCTCGACGAGGTGGCCCGGGAGATGCGCGCGAAGGGCGCCGACTGTGTCGCGCGAGCGACGGCGCACACCCCGGCGGGGCTTCGCGAGTGCTTCCGCGGCGCGAAGGTCGTGATCAACGTGTCGGGCCCCTTCTCCCTGCTGGGCCGGGCAGTCGTCGAGGCGGCGCTCGTCGATGGTTGCCACTACGTCGACTCCACGGGTGAGCAGGACTTCATGCTCGAGCTGCGTCGCGACTACGACGCGCTGTTCCGGGAGGCCCGGCTCTTGCTCTCGCCCTCGGCTGCGTTCCTGTGGGCGCCGGGGGCTGCCGCGGCCGAGCACTGCCTGGAGACCACGCCGGGCATCGACACGCTGGACGTCGTCTACGCGCCTCCGTCACTTCAGACCGTCGCGTCCCTCCAGTCGATGATCCGCACCGTCCGCCGGACGTCCTACTGGATCGCCGACGGCGCGCTGCGGGTCGTCCCCGTGCCGGACGTCAAGCGCGTGACCTTGCCAGGCGAGGTCGCGCACAAGGCGCTGCGCATCGGCGGCGGCGAGGCCACGTTCCTCCTCGGAGACCGGCGCGTGCGCAGCTGCAGCACCTGGTTCGCGAGTGACGATCTCGCGCGCGCTGCGGGGTTCTTCGGTCTGTGGGGCAAGCTCTCCAGGGTGGTGCCGGGCGAGACGCTCGACCGGTGGAGCGACGCGGCCGTCCTCCGGCTCAAGAGGGATCCCCCGGCGGAGAAGCCCGAGACCGGGCGGTTCGTCATCACGGTCACCGCCCGGGGGCCCAGCCGGCGGGTGAATGCGACCCTCGAGGGGACCTCGCCCTACGTCGTGACCGGCTTCCTCTGCGCCATGGCGGCGCAGAGCGTGATCGACGGCAAGGCAGAGCGCTTCGGCTACTGCTCGATCTCGCAGGCGTTCGGAGCTCGCTACGTCCTGACCCGGCTCGAGCACGAGGGGACCACCATGACGATCCACGGCGCCGGGCCCGGACCGACGAGACCCGCCGGCGCCGGCTCGCGGGACGCGGCGAAGCAGAGCGGAGGCGCGCATGCCCACCGATGACGTCGAGATGATCCGGGATCTTCTCCGCGCGTTTCGCAAGAAGCGCATCGAGCCCGAATGGGACAGGCTCAACGTCCCGGATGCGGACCGCTACGGGGCCCTCTGGCGAGAGCTGACGCAGCTGGGTGTCACTTCCTTCGGGCTGCCGGCAGCGGCGGGCGGCGTCGAGCTCGACGCGCGCAGTCGATGCGACATCCTCCTGGAGCTCGGGGCGGCCTCGCCGGCGCTCGCCTTCGGCCTCGTCGGGCACGTGACGGCGCTCTCGCTGCTCGCCGAGGCCTCGGGTGGGGCCCTGCCGCCGCTGGTGGCCGCGGCGGCGCCCGAGGCGCGGTTCGCGCTGGTCGGCTCGGTGCTCGATCGCGCGCCGGGCGAAGGGTTCCGCGTCGTCTCCAACGGGGAGACGACGCTCTCCGGAACCCTCCGGGCGGGGCTGGCCTACCCGGACTGGCTCGTCGTGCCGGCCTGGGAGGGTGAGCGTCCGCGGCTGTGCGCGCTGCGCGCCGATGACGCGGGCGTGCGCTTCTCCGGCAAGCCTTCGAGCCACGGCCTCGGCCTGGTGCCATTCGGCGACCTGTCGCTCGAGCACTACGCGATGCGCCCGGAGCACGTGCTGGCCTGGCCGGACTCGGGGCGCGCCGCGAACGAAGCCGACGGGCTCGTCACCGCGCTGCTCGCCGGCATGGCGGGCGAGCTGGCCGATCGATCCATGCGCTACGCGCTCGAGCGCTACCAGGGCGGCAAGATGATCCACGAGCACGACGCCGTGCAGGAGCTCACCGGGCCGATCGAGCTCGCGCGGCGCACGCTGCGGACGCTCGCCATCGCCGCGCTCTCGGAGGAGCGCCCGGGCGACGGCGGGACGGCCGCGCTGGCCGTCGATCTCGTCCGCCAGTGCGGGCTCGACGCCGTCCAGACCCTCGGAGGCTACGGCTACATGGAAGACTACCGCGTCGAGCGTTACCTGCGCGACGCCAACACGCTCGAGACCCACTGGGTTCACGCCGCCGCGCGCAGGCGCGCGATCGCGCGTGCGCGCTTCGCCGAGATGGCTCGCTAGTCGGAGGCCGACATGACGACGTTGACCGAGGTCCAGGAGACACGAGCCCCCGCCGCGGCGCCCGAGCGCGGGCTCCCGGAGCCCCTCCCTTCCGCCGGTGCACCCGCCGTGCAAGCGACTCGGGGCTCGGCCGCCGGGACGATCGAGCCGCTGCAGCTCCGCCACGAGCTGCGCGAGTTCGACAGGTTTCCCGTCGCGCGTCTGCTCGAAGCGGCGCGACCCGACCTGCACGCCCAATGCGTGGCGACGATGGCGCGCGCGCGCGACTACGCCGAGCGGCACCTCGTCGGACAGGTCGAGCGTTGGGACGAGGTGGCGAGCCAGGACCACGACTTCGTCCCCTGGACGGCGATCGACGCCGGGCTGCCGTACCGCTTCCTGAGCATGAGCATCCCGAGCATCTTCGGCGGCGGGAACACGGGGGCGCTCGCCTCCGCCCTCTTCGCGGAGGAGATTGCCACGGCCGACGCCGGCGTCTCCGTCATCTACGGCGCCCACGGGCTCGCGATCGCGATCGCGGCGGCCTCGCTCGACATGGCCATGGTGTCGCGGCTCGGCCGCGAGATCAGCGAAGGAGAGCGACAGGGCACGGCCGTGCTCCTCGCGCTGGCCCACACCGAGCCGGGCGGCGGGAGCGACGTGGAGGACGTCGACGACTTCAAGCGTGCGCACATCGGCTCGCGGTTCACCAGGGTCCCTGGCGGCTACCGCCTGCACGCGCGCAAGGTCTTCATCTCGAACGGGAGCATCGCCCGGTACAACATCGTGACGGCGGCCTCCGACCTGACGCGGCCGCTCGAGACGATGAGGGGCTTCGTGGTCCCCAGCGACGCCCCCGGATTCGTCGTCGGCCGGGTCGAGCACAAGATGGGGCAGCGCCTTTCGACGGCCGCCGAGATCATCTGCGACGACGTCTTCGTCCCGGAGAAGGACGCCATCTTGATGGCCGACGCAGGTCGCGTCATCGACACCACGCTGTCGGTCACCCGTGGGCCGGTCGGCGCCATCTCCGCGGGCATCATCCGCGGAGTGCTGGAGCGCACGCTGAGGTACCTGGGCCAGAAGCGCGTCCGGGGCCACTGGCTCTTCGAGGAGCAATGGGTGACCCTCGCGCTCGCCGAGATGGTCGGGGCGCTGCAGGCAGCCCGCGGCCTCTACATCGATGCTTCGCTGGCCGGCGAAGCCTGGGGGCTCGCCTCTCTCGCGAGGCCGCTCCCCCCGTGGGTGCCCGCGTTCCTGACCGATAACCGGCTGGTCCGGACCGTGGCGGCGCATCCGCGCGTCGCCGAGCGCGCGCGCGCCATCTACCGGGAGCGCGTGCCGGACGCTCTGCTCCAGCGCCTGGTGGGGCACGCCTCGATCGCCAAGTTCGTCTGCAGCGATCTGGCGGTTCGCATGACCATGAAGGCCATCGAGATCCTGGGCGAGGACGCCAACGATCCGGCGTGGGGCGTCGAGAAGTGCATGCGCGACGCCAAGCTGACCCAGCTCTTCGAGGGGACCAACCAGATCAACCGGCTGCACGTCACCCGGGGCCTGGTGAAGAGGGCATGAGCCGCCGCGTCGCCGCCGCCGACCTGGGCAAGAGCAGCGCCAAGCTCCTCGTCGGGACGGTGGCCCCCGGAGGCGTCGTCATCGAGTCCAGCGACATCGTGGTCCACGAGGGGCGGCCGCTGGAGGCGCTCGCCAGCTGGTACACGGAGCGGCGGGTCGCCCGGTGCGCGGGGCTCGCGGTAACGGGCCTGTACGGCGACGAGGTCGCCGCCCCCGCGCTGGCGTCGCTCCCCGAGGACGCTTGCCTCGCGTCCGCGCTCGACCTGCTGCCGGGGCTCGCCGGAGCGCAGAACCTGGTGAGCGTGGGGGCGCGCGGCTACTCGGTGCTCACGCGAGACCCCGAGGGGCGCGTCCAGTTCGTGGAGAACGACAAGTGCTCCGGCGGCACCGGCGAGACGATGCTCAAGATGGCCGCGCGCTTCGGCCTCGCGATCGAAGAGGCCGACCGCATCGCGGCGGAGGCAGCCGGGGCGATCGCCATCACGGCGCGCTGCTCGGTCTTCGCCAAGAGCGAGATGACGCACTTCGCCAACCAGGGCGAGCCCGCAGACCGGCTCTTCCGCGGGTACTTCGACTCGATCGCCCGGTACGTCGCGGCCATGCTCGCGCGCATCCGGGTGCCGGGGCCCGTGACGCTCGTGGGCGGAGGGAGCCGCCTTCGAACCCTGCGCATCTGCCTGGCGGAGCACGCCGGCTGCGAGGTCGGCGTCCTGGACCAGGGGGTCGTGCTCGAGGCCATCGGCGCCCTGGGCCTCGCGGCGGAGCACGCGGCGTCGAGCCTCGCCTCGCGGCTTCCGGACGATCCGGCGCTCCTCCTCCGGCCGCACCAGCGCCGCGCCCAGACGCTCGCCCCCGCGCGCGAGCACGCGCACCGCGTGACGCGCATGCGCGCCGCGTTCGTGGCCGAGGGCGAGGCCCGCCGGCCGTGCATCATGGGCCTGGACCTGGGCTCGACGGGGAGCAAGGCCGTGCTCACGTCGCTGCAGAGCGGCGAGCTGGTGCTCGACGTCTACGACCGCACGCAGGGCAACCCCGTGGAAGCGGCCCAGCGGCTGGTGGCCGCGCTGCTCGAGCGCAGCGCGCTCGATGTGCGCGCCATCGGCGTCACCGGGTCGGGCCGCGAGGCGGTCGCCACGGTGCTCCGGGCCGCGTACCCGGACGCGGGCGAGCGCATCGTCGTCCTCAACGAGATCGTGGCCCATGCGACGGCGGCCATCCGGTGCGACGAGCACCGCGGCAAGAGCCTGAGCGTCGTGGAGATCGGGGGGCAAGACGCGAAGTTCATCCGGATCGCCGACGGGCACATCGTCGAGAGCGCGATGAACAAGGCGTGCAGCGCGGGCACCGGCTCCTTCCTCGAGGAGCAGGCCCTCCTGTACGGCGCGCGCGACATCGACGAGTTCACGCGACAGGCCAGGGAGGCCGACTCTCCGCCCGACCTCGGCCAGATGTGCACGGTGTTCGTCGCCGATGCCGCAGCCCAGGCTCGCGCGCAGGGCTTCACGATCGGGGATCTCTTCGCGGGCTTCCAGTACTCGGTCATCCACAACTACCTGAACCGCGTGATGGGGCAGCGCAGCTTCGGCGACCGGGTGTTCTTCCAGGGCAAGCCGGCCAGCGGCGAGTCGCTCGCGTGGACTCTCGCGGCGGTGAGCGGACGCGACGTCGTCGTCCCACCGAACCCCGGCGCGATGGGGGCGTGGGGCGTCGGCCTCTGCGCGATCGATCAGCTCGGACAGGGCGCGCTGAAGAGCGCGTCCGTGCTCGACCTCTCCCGCATTCTGCAGGCGCGGGTGGAGAGCAAGCAAGAGTTCAGGTGCGAGGACAAGACCTGCAGGACGCTCTGCCGCATCGAGCGCTCCGCCGTGGCCGTCGGGGGGACCCGCCAGACGGTGTTCTCGGGCGGAGCCTGCCCGAAGTTCGAGGTGCTGCGGATCGGCCGCACGAAGCTGGCGCGGGAGGCGCCGAACGCCTTCGACGAGCGCGACGCCCTGCTCGAGGGGTACCGGGCGCCCGTCGAGGGGCGCGTCGTCGTGGGCATACCGCAGGTCGGTCCGCTGGCGGGATGGCTCCCGTGGGTCGTGACCTTCGTGCGCGAGCTCGGGCTCGGCGTGCGCGTCTTCGAGGGCGGCGCGAAGTCGCTCGCACGCGGCGAGGAGCTCTGCACCGCCTACGACTCCTGCGCGCCGATGAAGCTGGCGCACGCCATCGCGGACGAGCCGTGCGACGCGGTCTTCTTCCCGCGGATGCTCGACATCTTCAGCCGGGGGAAGATGTCGGGCAGGACCTGCGCGACCGAGCAGGGAATGCCTCTGGTGATCCGTCAGGCGCTCGCCGTGCGGGGCTCGCCCGCGCGGATCGTGTCCCCCGTGGTGTCCTTCGAGGACGGGCTGGCCTCCCCCTCCCTGCTCGCGGCCGCTGCGGAGGCGGCCCGCGAGCTGGGCGCGCCCCCGCAGCTGGCGCCGATGGCGCTGCAGCGCGCCGCGGAGGCGCAGGAGAGCTACGAGCGCGAGCTTGCCGCCATCGGCGCGCGAACGATCGCGTACGGACGGGCTACGCGGACGCCGGTCGTGGTCGTGTGCGGGGCTCTGCACGTGATCCACGACCACGCGATCAACGCGGGGATCCCGGGCATCGTCCGGCAGGACGGCGCCCTGCCGCTCCCCATGGATTGCTACCCGCCGGAGGCCGACCTCGAGCCGCTGGAGCCGATCGCCTGGGCCGACGCGCGGCACGCGGTCCGCGTCGCGCTGGCGGCGCGTCGCGCCGGCGACATCTACCCCCTCTGGCTGTCGTCGTTCGGCTGCGGACCGGCCTCCTTCGTCGAGCAGGTCTTCGACCACCTGATGAACGGCTTCCCGCACACGTGCATCGAGAGCGACGGACACGGTGGATCCGCCGGCTTCGTCACGCGCGTCCAGGCCTTCCTGCACGGCGTACGGCAGCACGATCGCCGCCCCTCGCCCGCAGCCGCGTCCCAGCTGCGCGCGGTTCGACCGGCGAAGCGGCAGCCCTCCCGCCCCGGCAACGGCGGCCGAGTAGTCATGTTCCCTCTGGCCGATGGCCTGGGGGAGCTCGTCGCGGCGTCGTACCGCTCGCTCGGCCACGACGCCGTCGCGGCGGGCCCCAACACCAGCAAGACCTTCGCCATGGGGCGTCGAGATTGCTCGGGCAAAGAGTGCCTCCCGTACCAGCTGATATGGGGGGCGTTTCGCGCCCACCTGGAGGAGCGGCCGCCGGAGGGCCGCGTCACGTTGATCCAGGTCGCCGGGCACGGCGCGTGTCGCAACTGCATGTTCACCACCAAGGACCGTATCTCCCTCGAGCGCCTCGGGCATGACGAGCGCGTCGAGGTCCGCCCCTTCGGCGAGGGGCTCGACGGGAGCGCCGGATTCCTCGGCGTCTTCTTCTCGACGGCGCTCGCGTGGGACGTCCTCCACGGGATGACCTCGTACTACGGGGCGATCCCGGAGGTCACGGCTCGCGTGGACTCGATCGGCGCTCGTTACCAGGCGGAGCTCCTCGCGCTCGCCGAGCGACGGCGACCGGACGGGCTGAGAGGCCTCTGGCCCCGGGCCCGGCAGTGGCGGGACACCCTCGCGCTGGTCGAGCGGGCGTCCGACGACTTCGCCGAGCTCGCGGCGCAGCACGACGACGGGGGCGGGCGCACGGTCTTGCTCACCGGGGACATCTACGTGCGCCTCGATGCCTTCGCGAGCGACGGGCTGGTGCGCGCGCTGAACCGACGCCGCCTCCGCGTGCTGGTCGACCCCGCGAGCGTCATCGTGGAGTACCTGGGCCTGGGCCGTTCCAGGGAGCTGATCGGGCTGCCCGACGGCCCGATCGAGAGCCAGATCCATACGGCGCTCATGCGGCGCATGCGGCGACGGATCTACGGAGTCGTGCGCGAGAGACACCCGTGGATGCCGATGCCCGACGCGGCGCGCATGCTCGAGCGGGCGCGTCCCATCATCGACTCGCAGCCCGTCGGCGAGGCCCCCATCACGGTGGGCAGCGTCCTGGACGCGTGGGCCGAGCGGACGTGCGACGGCGTGGTGCTGGCGAATCCGTGGGGCTGCGGCCCCTCGCTCGTGGCCGAGGGGCTGCTCCGGACCCAGCGCGAGATCCCGATGCTGTTCGTCTACAACGACGGCTCGCCGCTCGACGAGCGGCGGCTCAGCGGCTTTGCGCACCGGCTGCACCGCCAGCCCGCCCGCGTCGCTTTCGAGCCCGGGAAGGAGGCCGCGTCATGACGATCCATCACCCGTTCGAGCACGTCGCCGCCGTGCTCGCCCGCCTCGGAGCGCAGACCGATCACGGCGGCGAGCTTGCCGCGCGACGGCTGGTCCTGGAGCTCGCGCTGATCCTGCTGGTCTCGGGCGTCGGCGCCCGCATCGCCCGGCGATGGCTCGGGCAGCCGCCCGTCGTGGGGCAGATCCTCGCCGGCATCGCTCTCGGCCCCAGTGTACTCGGCGCGTGGTGGCCCGGCGCGAGCGCCTACCTCTTGCCGGCAGAGAGCCTGCCCATGCTCGGCGGTCTCGGGGAGCTCGGCCTGGTGCTGCTCGCGTTCCAGGTGGGGCTCGACGTCGATTTCCGAAAGCACCTGACCGGTGGGGGCGCGCGCACGGTGGCCGCCGTCGGCGCCTGCTCGTTCGTCGTGCCGCTCGTCGCAGGCTTCCTCGCGGCTCCGCTGGTCGCCCGGAGCCTCTCCACGCCGGTGCCCGCCACCCTCGGCTTCCGCATGATCTTCGCGTGTGCGATGGCCATCACCGCCGTACCCGTGCTCGGCCGCATCTTCGCCGAGCTCGGGATCGTCCACGGGCGGGTCGCCGCCCTCTCGATCGGAGCCGCCGCGATCAACGACGTACTGGGCTGGATGGCGCTCGGCGCCGTGGCCGTCTACGTGAGAAGCGGCTGGCACACCGGCACGGTCGCGGTGCAGACCGCGGCGTGCGCCGTGGGGCTGGTGGTGGTCTTCAAGATCGTCGGCCCGGTTCTCGGGCGGCTGGTCCACGGAGAGATCGCCGCGAACGGTGGACGTCTCCCCCAGCGCGCGATCGGCTGGATCCTGCTGGCCGTGTGCGGAGCAGCGGTCGTGAGCAGCGCGCTGGGCGTCTTCGCTCTCATCGGCGCGCTTCTCGTCGGCGTCGCTCTCAACGCGCAGCGCGAGCTCGCGGCCGAGTGGGACCGCTCGGTCGCTCCCCTCGTCCAGACGCTGTTCGTCCCGCTCTTCTTCACCCTGACGGGCCTTCGCACCGATATCGGCTCGCTCCACGGAGCGCGCACCTGGGCGGTTTGCGGCCTGGTGCTGGCGCTCGCCGTGACGGCGAAGCTCGCCAGCGGCTATCTCGCGGCCCGCGCGTCCGGCGAGCCCCGGCGCGTGGCGCTCGCCGTCGGCGTGGCGATGAACACGCGCGGGCTGATGGAGCTGGTGGCGCTCAACATCGGCCTCGATCTCGGGGTTCTGCCTCCGACCGTGTACAGCATGCTGGTGCTGACGGCGGTCGCGAGCACCTACATCGCGGCGCCGCTCCTGCGCCTCACGCTCCTGACGGGCCCCGCCGCCGCCGGGCTGCCGGGCCCGCGGGCCGGCGTGGTCGGCGCGCGGTGAGCCGGGTTCTCCCGCGGCTCACGCGTTCTGGCCGAACCCGATGACCAGGCCGCTCCACGTGAGGCCGGCGCCCACGACGGCCATGGCGATCTCGTCGCCGTCGCGGAAGCGGTCCCAGTTCTGCGATAGAACGCTCGGCGCTCCGGCGGAGCTGCAGTTCCCGAAGTCGGCCACGTTGTGCACGTGAGCATCCGCCGGAACCGGCGCCAGGCGGCAGACCGCCTCCAGCATGAGCAGGTTGGCCTGGTGCCCGATGAAGTACATCTTGTCCGGGCAGCGGGCGTGCGCGCGCAGCTCGCCGTACGTCGCCACGCTCTTGCGGATCGCGAAGGTCTGGACGGCCTTGCCGACCTGCTGGAAGAAGCCACCGGCGCGGACGGTGGCCTGGTCCCATCCCCGGGGGCTCGAGGAGAGCGTGCTGTAGTCCACCCGCACCCGCGACGGAACTCGGTTCGAGACCACGGTCGCGGTGGCGGCGTCCCCGAACAGGACGCACGTATTCCGATCGTCGTAGCTCATCACCCGGGTGTTGCCCTCCGGGTTGAGCACCAGGATGAAATCGGGCATCGCCTCGGGCCGGAGCGCGCTGGCGAAATGCAGGATCGTCGAGAACGACGAGCAGCCCGAGTTCATGTCGATGGCCTGGGTGTCGATGCCCATCTCGGCGGCGCAGATGCAGGCCTCGGCCGGCAGCGACCAGGGGGCCGACGAGCCTCCGGCCAGGACCATACCGACGTCTCCGGCCTTGATGCCCGCGCGGTCGAGGGCCATCTGCGCCGCGCGCGCCGCCATCTGGGCGTTCGTGTACACCGACGCCTCCAGCGCGGCGCGCGGGTCCCGGTTGCGGGTCTCGCGGACGTAGTCGAGCGAGAGGGTGGTCCGGCGGGTCCGGATCCCCACCCGCTCGAGGATCCATTCGTCGCTGGTGCCGATGTCGAGCGACTCGAGGAAGGCGTTGTCGATGACGTTCTCGGGATGGAAGTGTCCGATGCCGTGGATGTAGAGCATCGTTCAACCCGCGAGCCCCCAGCTCAGCGCCAGGGATCCGAGCAGCAGCGCCCCCCCGGCGTGGTGGAGAGTCACCAGATCGAGCGGCGCGTGGGCGAGCACCACCCCCAGGCCGAGCCCCACCTGCGCGAGCACGACCGCTGCAGGCGCCAGAGCGGCCGCGCGCCGGGAGGCCGAGCCAGCCCCGCGGAAGGCCACGATCGACGCGCCGAGGACGGCGACGAGCGCCACCGCTCCCGCGGCCCGATGAATCATGTGGACCCGCCCCGGCCACGACTCCGGCCAGACCGCCCCGGTGCACAGAGGAACGCCCGAGCACGCCAGTGCGGCTCCCAGGTGACGCACGGCGGCTCCGAGGACGACCTGCCCGAGGACGAGACTCCCTGCGGCTGCGGTCCATCCTCGCCTTGCGTCCGGGCGCGCGGGAGCCTTCTGGACCGTGAGGCGGGTCGCCAGAAGCACGACGACCGTCAGGAAGGTCATCGACGTGGCCAGATGAGCGACCGAGATCGCGGGCGGCAACCGATAGACGACGGTCAGCGCGCCGAGCGCCGCTTGCATGACGACCAGCCCGCACGCCGCCGCCGCGAGCCACGGCACCCCCCGGTCTGTGACGCGCATCGAGCGAACGAGCAGGGACACGACGAGGACGACCACCGCGGCCGCCATCAGGCGGTGCGTATGCTCGAAGCGGACCCCGCCAGTCATCGCCGGAAAGGCGGTGCCGTGGCAGAGCGGCCAGTCGGGACAGGCGAGGCTCGAGCCCGTCCCGTGCACCAGGCTGCCCATCACCATGAGCGCGAGCGTGGCCGCGCACGCGAGCCAGGCATGAGCGTGGACTCTCATCGCCGTCCACCTCCGTCGTCGGGCGCGCAAACCGGCGCCTCGGCGAAGTACTCGTCTTCCATATCGCGGAGTCTGAGGATCACCTGACGCGAGAGGTCGCGAGCTCCCCGCAACCCACGGAGCTCGGTGCGCGGCTCGATCGCGGTGACGCGGAGGTGCAGCACGTCGCCCCGCGCCGGGGCGTCACTGTACGCGTCCTGGTGCTCGCCTCGCAGGTACGCACAGAGCACCTGCGGCCGGTCGAGCGCCCCGAGGACGCGGCCGACGCCGTAGGTCACTCGCTCCACGTCGACGCGCCCGGTCCGGCTCCGCTGCCCCTCCGGGAAGATCGTGCACACCTCTCCCCGAGCGGCCAGGTACGTGATCTTGTCGAGCACCCCCTTGTGGTGGGCGGCGTCCCCCGCCCGGTCGATCGGCACGCACTTTCCGAGATACACCAGGGCGCGCCACCACGCGTTTCGCGCAAAGTTCTCGACCGCCGGGACGTTCCACGAGAACCAGCGGAAGTCGGCGAGATAGTCGCGTATCGACCCGAACGCGTGGTGCAGAAAGATCGAATCGAACATCGTCAAGTGATTCGCGCAGACGAGCGTCGGGCGACCCGATGCCATGGCCTCTCGAAAGACCCTGCGCGCGTCCTCGAGTCCCTCGATGCGATGGCGCCGGACGTATCGCATGTACGCGACGACCGCAGGGCCGATGACGAGGAACGCCGCCCTGCCCAGCAAGGCCTGCAGCGCCAGCGACCGGCGCTCACGCCCCGGCGTGTCGGGGACGGAGAGAGAGACACAGTCCGGCGAGTGGCCGAGCGACGATGCCTGCATTTGCGCAAAGGTAGCGTCAGCGCCCTGCGGGGCTACCCGCGAATCGCGCCGGCTTGATCGAGCGCAATCGGGTCGCTCGCGGCGTGTGTCGTGTCCGAACCATGACAGCAATGGAGCTACGCGTCTCGGGCCATGTCAGCTCCGTCATCGCCGATCGCGGTCGTGTTCCCCGGGCAAGGTTCGCAGCGCGCCGGCATGGGGCGGGACGTATTCGAGCGCTTCGCCGTGGCCCGCGAGGTCTTCGAGCGCGCGAGCGACGCACTGAGCCTGGACCTCCGCGAGATTTGCTTCGGTGATGATCCACGGCTCGACCGCACCGAATTCACCCAGCCGGCGATTCTCACGACGGAAATCGCGATGTTGCGTGCGGTCGAGGAGGGGACGGGGCTCTCGTTCGCCTACTTCGGAGGCCACAGCCTCGGCGAGTACACCGCGCTGTGCGCGGCCGGGGCCATGGAGCTCGAGGACGCGGTGCGCCTCGTCCGGCGGCGGGGCGCATGCATGCAGACGGCGGTACCCGAAGGGTACGGGGCCATGATCGCGCTGACGGCGACGGGGGTCGGGGAGGGAGGCCTCGCCGCCGAGCTCGCGGGCGTCGACGTGGACGTAGCGAACCGGAACTCGCCCGATCAGGTGGTGCTCTCGGGAGGAGCCGCGGGCATCGCGCGTGCGTCCGCCCGCGCCGCGCAACTCCTCGCGGGGGTCGCACACGACATCGTCGCCCTCAACGTGAGCGCGCCTTTCCACTCGCGCGCGATGCGCGGCATCGAGGACGATCTGCGCGTTGCGTTCGTGGAGGTGACGCCCAGGCTCACGCCGTCGCGAAGCGCGGTGGTGACGTCGAACGTCACGGGGTCGTTCCACCAGCCCGCTCCGGCGTCGCTGCTCGATGCCCTGCTGCGCCAGGCGAGCAGCACCGTCGAGTGGATCTCGAACATGCGGACGCTCGCCGCAGCCGCTGCGCGGATCTACGAGATCGGCCCGAGCAGGCCGCTCGGACGCTTCTTCGCGGCGATCGGAAGAGACATCGTCTCGATCACCTCGGCAAAGGGCATCGTCCAGGGGGCGCGCGCGTGAGCCTGCGCTTCGATCGGTCCCAGTGGGCGCTCGTGCTGGGCGGCTCGAGCGGCTTTGGCCTCGCGACGGCCCGGAAGCTCGCGCGCCAGGGGATGAGCGTCGCTGTAGTGCACCGCGACCGGCGCGGGGCGATGCCGCCCATCGAGCAGGCGTTCCGCGAGATCAGCGCGTGCGACGTGGGCTTCGTCTCGTTCAACGTGGACGCGCTGTCCGCGGAGGGGCGGCAGGAAGTACTCGGCGGGCTCGCGGCTGCCATGGGGGAGCGCGAGCGGGTGCGGGCGCTGGTGCATTCGATCGCGTTCGGGAACCTCAAGCCTCTCGTTCGCCCGCTCCGGGCTGCGCGCGACGATCCGCCGGACTACGGGGACGCGGTCCTCGAGGACGAGGACTTCGACCGCACCGTTCGAGCCATGGGCACGAGCCTGGCAACGTGGGTCCAGGCCGTCCACGCCGGCAGCCTCTTCGCCGCCGACGCTCGCGTCTTCGGGCTCACGAGCGAGGGCAACGAGGTCGCCTGGCGGGGATATGCCGCGGTCGCGGCGGCGAAAGCCGCGCTCGAGTCGATCTCGCGGGCGATCGCCGTAGAGCTGGCTCCGTACGGGGTTCGCTCCAACGTCATCCAGCCGGGCGTGACCGACACGCCGGCCCTGCGTCTCATCCCCGGCAGTGAGCGCATGAAGGCGAAGGCGCGCCATCGGAATCCGTTCGGGCGCCTCACGACGCCGGAGGACGTGGCCGACGTCATCTGCCTTCTCTGCACGCACGAGGCGCGCTGGATCAACGGCGCGGTCCTCCGGGTCGACGGCGGCGAGCACGTGGCGGGGTGAGCGGAGGAGCCTGATGCGGTACGCGCAGTTCATCGAACGCGATGCCTTCTCGAAGGAGGAGCTCCTCGCCCTTTCTCAAGGCAACCTGGTGGACGACCCGCCCGGCGAGCTCGTGCGACTGCCGGCTCCGCCGATGTTGATGATCGACCGGGTCGTCTCGATCGAAAGGCTCGGTACCCGGGCGCGCATCGTCGGTGAGCAGGACATCCACCTGACGGACTGGTTCTTCCACTGTCACTTTCGAGGAGACCCGGTCCAGCCCGGATGCCTCGGCGTGGACGCGGTCTGGCAGCTCATCGGCCTGTACTGCGGCGTGACCGGAGCGCTGGGATCGGGCCGCGCGCTCGGGTGCAAGGAGGTGGAGTTCTCGGGTCAGATCCGTCCGTACAACCGCGTCGTTCGCTACGAGGTCGACATCCGGCGCTTCTCCGTGCTGCCGGCGTCCGGGTCGGCCGTCGCTATCGGCTCGGCGCGCGTCCTGGTCGACGGCGAGGTGATCTACGCCGTCCGCGACGCCAAGGTCGGCACGTTCCGGGGCATCGCGTACTCCGACTTTCCAGCTCGCTCCGCCAACAGCGTGGGCGGGGTCGCGGACAGGAGCTCGTCGTGCTGACCGCCTCGGACGTCCTCGATCTCGTCCCGCAGCAGCGCCCGTTCCGCTTTCTGGACCGGCTTCTCGCCATCGACGAAAAGGGCGCCGTGGGCGAATACACGTTCCGTTCTGACGAGAGCTTCTACGCGGGCCACTTTCCCGGCGATCCGGTGACGCCCGGAGTCATTCTCCTCGAGGCGATGTGCCAGACGGGGCTCGTCGCGCTCGGGATCTACTTGCTCGGCCTCGAGCTCCCGCGCGCCGAGGTGGAGAGGACGGTCACTCTCTTCACCGACTCGCACGTCGAGTTCGAGCGCGTCGTCCGGCCCGGCGCGACGGTGCGGATCCAGGCCGAAGCGGTGTTCTGGCGGCGGCGCAAGCTTCGCTCGAACGTCCGCCTCTGGCTGGCCGACGGAACGCCGGTCGCCGCGGGGACCGTCTCCGGAATGGGGGTCACCCGTGGCCCCGCGTGAGGCGCGCGTCGTCGTGACCGGGCTCGGGGTGGTGGCGCCGAACGCGCACGGGGCGATACCTTTCGCCAGCGCCCTGCGCGAGGGCAAGAGCGGCATCCGGTTCCACCCCCACCTGGAAGCGTCCGGGTTCGGGTGCCAGGTGGGCGGTATCCCGGAGGGGATCGAGGCGATCGAGGCCCGGTACCTGGGAGAGGAAGAACGCCGGGCCATGAACCGGAACATGGTCTTCGCCGCCATCGCCGCCCTCGACGCGTGGGACGACGCGGGGCTCGCGCGATCGCCGGGCGGGAGTGACGACGTCGACTGGGGGGCCGGAGCGATCATCGGGACCGGGATCGGCGGCATAGACACCGTCGCCGAGAAGCTCGCGCCGAAGGTGGACGCGGGCAAGGTCGGCCGTCTCGGCAGCACGATGGTCGAGCAGATCATGTCGAGCGGAAACAGCGCGCGCGTCGCCGGGCTGCTCGGTCTGGGCAACCAGGTGACCACCAACTCCAGCGCGTGCAACACGGGGACGGAGGCGGTCGTCGACGCCTTCCTGCGCATCCGCGAGGGTCGCGCGGAGCGCATGCTCGCGGGGGGCTCCGAGGGTCCCTCGAAGTACACCTGGGCCGGCTTCGACGCGATGAAGGTGCTGCAGCGCCGGGCCAATGACCGCCCTGCCGAGGCGTCGCGGCCGATGAGCGCCAGCGCGGGAGGGTTCGTGCCGGGATCGGGCGCGGGCATCCTTCTCCTCGAGAGCCTGGCCAGCGCCGAGCGCCGGGGGGCCCGCGTCTACGCAGAGGTTCTCGGCGGGTACGTCAACTGCGGCGGACACCGCATGGGGGGAAGCATGACGGCGCCGAACCCCCACGGAGTCCGTCGCGCGATCCAGGGAGCCCTCTCGATGGCCGGCGTCCCGGCGCAGTCGATCGGCGCCATCAACGGCCACCTCACGGCGACGTTCGCCGATCCCCACGAGGTCGCGAGCTGGTCGGCGGCGCTGGGCTTGCCGCCGTCGCGGATGCCGCTCCTGCACTCCACCAAGTCGCTGATCGGCCACGCGCTCGGCGCGGCCGGCGGGATCGAGTGCGTCGCCTCCGTGCTCGAGCTCTTCCACGGCTTCGTGCACGGCTCGGCGAACTGCGAGGACCTGCACCCCGAGCTCACCGCCTACGCCGCGAGCATCCCGCACCGGACGGTCGAGCGTCCCGACCTGCGGGTCCTCGCGAAGGCCAGCTTCGGCTTCGGTGACGTCAACGGCTGCGTGATCTTCGGAAAACTCGGCGGCTGACGGTGTCTTTCGATGCGGTCAACGGAAGGAGAACATCCATGATGCAAGAGCAGGTATTCCAGAAGGTCGTTTCCATCATCACCCCTTTTGTGAAAGCCCCGGAGGCCCTGGCGACCATCGGTATGGAGTCGTCGCTCGTGAAGGACCTCAAGGTCAACTCGGCCCGCCTCGTCGACGTCGTGCTCGAGATCGAGGACACGTTCGGCATGGCCATCGCGGACGCCGACGCCGACAGGGTCAAGACCGTCGGTGACGCCGTGCGGTTGATCCAGGCGGCGCAGAAGTAGAGGCGGGCATGACCCTGCGGCCGCGCACCGGCAACGACGTCGTCGACCTGGGCGATCCCGCCAACGTCGGCGCCGACCAGCGTTCCCGCTTCATCTCGAGAGTCCTCGCGGACGCGGAGCGCGAGGCGGTGCGGGTGTCCGGTGACCCGACCGCCCTGTTGTGGACCTTCGTCGCCGCGAAGGAGGCCGCGTTCAAGCTCGCGTGCAAGCTCGGGCCGCGGCCCGTGTTCGCCCACCGGAGCTTCGTCGTCGATCCGCTGCTCTCGTGGGTACGCCACGGGGGACGGCGCTTCCATCTGTGGGTGGATCGGGCAGGCGATCGGGTGCACGCGGTCGTGTCCACCGATGAATCGCCGCCATTCGCGGTCGCGGCGTCGATCGACCCGACGCAGGACCCCGGGATCGCCGCGCGCCGTCTTCTCAGCACTTCCCTCGCTCGCCACCTCCACTGCTCGGCGGCCATGCTCGCGGTCGTCCGTGACGCCGAACCGGCTGCCTGGGACGACCTCGGCCCACCACGCCTGCTCCGGTACGGGCTCCCTCTGGCGACCGACGTCAGCCTGTCGCACGACGGCCGCTTCGTGGCGTTCGCCGCGTGCCTGTGAGAGACGCAAGTTTCACGCAACAACGCGGTTTCTTCGCCGCCGGGCGAGATCGAAATGACTCGAGGCTTGCGGCGACTTGATCTTTCGCATGTACGATCGATGCATGGGGGGCCATGCTGCCGGAGGGAGATCCGATGCGCATCGCTCCATCGACGACAGTCCGCGAGCCCGCTGTTTCGATCCCGGGCGACGCGTCGCGCTGGAACGGCGAGTCGCTGTCGAGCCTCGTGCGGCACATCGTGGATCATCACCACGCCTACACGCGCACGAGCCTCGGCATCCTCCACGACCTCTCCCGCAAGGTTGTGGCGGCGCACGGCGAGAAGCACCCGGAGGTTGCCGAGATCGGCCGGCTGGTCGAGGCTCTCGATGCGGACCTGCGGCCCCACCTCATGAAGGAGGAGCTGGTTCTGTTCCCGTACATCGAGCGGCTGGATGCCAAGATGCGCGCAGGCTACCGGCCGGTGCCCCCGAGCTTCGGCGCCATCGACAATCCAGTCCGCGTCATGATGATCGAGCACGACCGAGTGGGGGAGCTGCTGCGTGAGCTGCGCGCGCGGACGGCCGGCTACCAGGCCCCCGCCGGCGCGTGCACGACCTGGAGGGCCTTCTACGCGGAGCTCCGCGCCCTGGAGCACGACTTGCTCGAGCACATTCACCTCGAGTCGAACGTGCTGTTCCCGCGCTCGCTGGACGCGCAGGGCCGGTGAGCGTCGCGCTTCGAGCGTTTCCGTCGCGCATCGCGCCTGTCCTGGCAGCGCTGGTCCTCCCGGCCTGCGACGACGCGCCGAACGCGCGGGTGGTCCACGGCGTCGCCTTGCCCCCGGGCTGAAGGCCTCCCACCTATACAGATCGTCTCCTCCGCCCCCGGACTGAAGCTTCAGCCCGGGGGGATAGGGCGAAGCTGTCGCGAAAGAGGGTGGCGGAAAGAAAAGTGCCGACCTCTCGCCTGTAGTCTTGGCTACAGGCACCCCCGCGCGTTCGAACGCACTGAACCTGCCGAAGATCGTCCACCCGACGCGCCCGTGATCGCCGGGATCTGGGCCCCCGCCGGCGTCTCGTGCGACGACTTCGTCGTCGAACGCGTCCACCCGCGGCGACCGAGGGCTCGGAGTCTCACCTCCGGGCCCTTTCTCTTGATGACGATCGACCCGAGGCCAGCGTAAAGATCACCGCACCCACCGCCCAGAGATCCGACTGGGCACACAACGCCCGCTCTCGTGCAATCATCGGCGCCACCAATGACAGTCCCCGCCGAGTGCCGTGCTGAACCCGGACAGTTCGCTCCCGTCGTCGATCGAGCGAAGTGCGAGGGCAAGGCCGACTGCGTTCGGGTATGTCCCTTCCACGTCTTCGAGGTTGGCCGCATCGCCGACTCGGAGTTCGCGCAGCTCGGCATGTTCGGGAAGATGAAGAGCCTCGCGCACGGAAGAAGGACGGCCTACACGCCTCAGGCATCGGCTTGCCAGGCGTGCGGCAAGTGCGTCGAGGCTTGCCCGGAGAAGGCGATCAAGCTCCAGCGCGTCCAGCGGTGAACATGGCACTGCTGCGGCGCCGGACATCCGGGAGGCGGCGCGATGCAATTGCGTTCGACGCAAGTTCTCCCTGAATCCACAGCGGCATGGCCCGCCGGTTCGAGGGAGAAGCCGGAGACTCGCAGCAGGGCGAGCACGAGCCGCAGGACCGCGGTCAACAACATCGCCACCCGCCCCTCCAGCTTGGCGATGCGCTCCCGCAAGGCGGGCTCGCCACTGTCTGCCTGGACGAGCGAGACGATCTCCCCGACCCCGCCGTTGTTTCCGGCGCTGCTCAGAGGCTTCCGTTGAGACGCGCATCATCGAGCAGCATGGGCACAGCATTGCGCTCAGAGGCGCGTCACTGACGCGGGAAGGCTGCGCCCATCCCGAGGAAGGACGCGCCGATGAGCGAGAAGGCTGCGCCCTTGGCGAAGGGAGATCCGTTCGAGGTCGAGGTCGGGGTCGGGGTCGAGGTCGAGGTCGAGGTCGAGGTCGGGGTCGGGGTCGCGGGTAGCGGCCCCGCTAGTCCCCGCCCTCGCCCCCGGCGTCCCCCCCGCCCCCCGCGTCCGCCGCCACGAAGCACCCGTTCGGCTCCCACGTCCAGCTGAACGCCGCGGTCGTACACTCGTCCGGGCTCGCCGCGCACAGGCCCGTGCCGTTACGGTGCAGGCGCCGAGCGCGAGCCCGGCCAGAGTCGCGAGGAGGATGCCCGGGACGAAACGCTTCATCGTGAGCCTCGACAGGGTTGCGTGACCTTCACGTGCGCTGCGCTCGGCGCGACAGCGTCATGATCGACCGGAAGACCTCGGCGACGCCGTCGGCGTCGACCTTCATGGTGCGCGCCCACTCGCGGCGGGCCGCCATGACCTCTGCCTCGCGCGTGCCGTCGAGCACCGGCGCGCCGAGCGCCGCCTTGGCCTGGGCGGCCCGCTGCGCGAGCAGCGTGCGCTGGGCCAGCAGCCGCACGATGTCGCGATCGATCGCGTCGATGAGCTCGCGGGTCTGCCTGAGCTCCGGCGAGCGCGTGCCCAGGTCCGGGATGGCGACGCCGGCGGCGTCCGACGGGCTGCTCGCGCCCTCGGCCTCCTGCGCGTCGAGGGCGCGGTCGACCGCCGCCAGCGCCTTCACCAGCTCCTTGCGGGCCTCCGCCGCGAACGGGTTGTCGCGCGCGATCGACGTGAAGAGATGCCCCGCGTCCGAGCGCACAGCCTCGATCGCCCGTGCGATGGCCTGGAAGCTCGGGGGAGCGAACGGCACCTCGAGCCCGGCCCCGGCGTCGATCATCCCCTTGGCGACGAAGAACGTCAGCGCGTGCGTGTGCGCCATGACCCGGTCGTGGCTCTCGGGGGTCTGCTCGATCACCTCGCAGCCGATCCGCTCGTAGAGCTCGTGCACGCGCGCGGTGGCCTGCGGATGCGCCCGGGTCGGGCAGACGACCACTCGCAGCGGCCGTTCCGCGAGCGCCAGGCTCAGTGGGCCGAACAGTGGGTGAGTCGCGCACCACGGGACGGCATCTCCCAGGACCTCCGCCATCATCGCGCTCGGCCGGACCTTGACGCTGCCGACGTCGAGGACGATCTGGCCCGGGCCGAGGTAGGGGCGCAGGTCGGCCAGCGCGCCCCTCATCCGCGCCACCGGGACGGCGACCACGACGAACGTCGCTCCGCGCACGAGCTCCTCCAGCGAGCCCGCGCGGTGCTCGGCGGGGACGTCGGCGGTCGGGTCGTAGCCCCGGTGCGGGATGCCGGCGTCCGCGAAGAGGCCGCCGAGGGCCTTGCCGAACCGCCCGTAACCGAGGATGGCGACGATGTCGTTCATGTGGGGCTCCGCCTACTTTACCGATCACGGCGCGCGTGCGCACGCGCTCGAGCTGTGTTCTGCTGGTATCGTGGCGGGAGCACATGCAAGGGGGGACACCGGGCGTCTCGAGGCGCGCCGGATCGAGGGGATCGACCTGCTCCGCGGGGGTGCGTCCCAGGCCGAGGTCGCGCGCCGTCTCGGCGTCACTCGCGAGGCGGTGAGACAGTGGGTCGTCGCGTGGCGCGCGGGGGGCCAGCCCGCGCTCGCGGCGCGACCCCGGCGCAGGGGCACCAAGGTGTCGCTCCTAAGGATCGCCGACGTGCTCGAGCACGCGCGGCGCGCCGAGAGCGGCCTCACCACCGAGCGGGTGGAGCAGCTGATCCAGGTCACCTTCGGCGTCGTCTACAGCGCGTCCAGCGTGCGGGCGATCTTGCGCCGCCTCGGGTTCCGCTACGATCGCGTCTCGGGCTGGCGCCGGATCGCAGGCTGAGGCGACGGCGATCGGTCTGGCGCTCGCGGGCGGCGCGGCCCATCCTCGTCGCGTGCTGTCGCGTCTGCTCCCGGCGCTCGCGCTGATCCTCGCGGCTTGCGCGGGCCGCTGGCCGGTCGTGACTCCCGGTCCCCCGCCGCCGCCGACGTGTCCGCTCGACGGCTGCGCCGCGGGC
>PLYU01000265.1 GCA_003153495.1 Myxococcales bacterium | reverse complement strand
GACCGAGGAGGCCTACGCGCTGGGCCGGGCGCAGCTCGTCGCGGTGCTCGACTCCGAGCGGATGCTGGTCGACGCCCGGGTCTCCGCCGCGGAGGCCGAGTCGGCGCGCGCCGACGCGTGGGCGGACGTCGAGCACGCGCTGGGGGCCCCGTGACCTCGCCGCGCGGCGCCAGGCTCGAGCTCGCGTGCGCGCTGGCGACCAGCCTCGTCGCTACGGGCTGCCGGCCTCCTCCCGCCGAGGAGCGAGAGGAGCCCATCGCCGTGGCCGTGCGGTGCGAGATGGACAGGCGAGAGGCGATCGACGTCACGCAGATCCTGCGCGGACGCGTCGCCGCTCCCCCCGGCGGCGACCTGCCGGTCGCGTCGCAGGTCGCGGGGCGGGTCGTCGAGGTGACCGTACACGAGGGTGATCGCGTTCCGCCCGGCGCGGTCGTCGCTCTCATCGACGAGGGCGCGTCGCGCGACGCCCTCAGGCAGGCCGACGCCGCCCTCGTGCAAGCGAAGGTCGGTGCGGCCAACGCGGATGCAACGCTCGAGCGCACCCGCCAGCTGGTCGGCCGCGGCATCGCGGCGCGCCAGGAGCTGGACGACGCCACAGCCAGGGCCGAGGAGGCCCGCGCCTCGGTGAGCGCCGCGACCGCCGCGGCCGATCTGGCCCGTCGCACGCTGGGACGAGTACAGGTGCGCTCCAGCTTCGGGGGCATCGTGACCCGCGTCTGGCGGGGAGCAGGCGCGCTGGTCGACGGCACCGCGGCGACGCCGGTCGTCCAGCTGGCGGCCCCCGAGCTCGCGGAGCTCGACGCGGACGCGACCGACCGCCAGATGCTCGGCATCGCCCCGGGCCAGGCGGTCCGGGTCTTTCTGGCGTCGGGCGGCGATGCCCTCGCGGGGACCGTCCGTGCGCGCTCCGCCGCGCTGGACCCGGCGACGGGGCTGGGCCTGATCCGCATCGCGCTCGACGCGAAATCGCCCCCGACCCTGGGCGCCTTCGCCACCGCGACGGTGGCGACCGGGCGCCGCGAGGGCGTCTTGACCGTCCCCGCCGCCGCCATCCGGGGAGCCGTCGCCGACGGCGCCGAGCTCGTCGTCTGCCAGGCGGGCAAGGCGGAGGTCCGGCAGATCCAGGTCGGCTGGCGAGGCGGCCAGCGCGTCGAGGTCGTCGGCGGGCTCACCGAGGGGGAGCGAGTGGCGGTCGACCACGTCCTCGGCCTCGCGACCGGCTCACCCATCGTCGACGCGCCATGAGCCTCCTCGAGCGGATCCGCAAGCGCGCTGCGGCAACGTGGTTCGCGACGGCCGTTCTCGTCGCGCTCGGCGTGGCGTCGGCTCTCTCGATGCCCAGCGGCATCTACCCGGAGGTCGAGTTCCCCCGGATCGTCGTAGTCGCGCGCGCCGGAGGCGCCCCGGCCGACGTCTTCCTGGCCACGGCGACCCGGCCCCTGGAGCAATCGCTCGCGACCGTGCTCGGGATGCAGCGCATTCGCTCGAAGACAATCCGCGGCGCGACGGAGATCTCCCTCCAGTTCTCCCCCGACACCGACATGTGGCGGGCGCTTCAGCTCGTGGAGTCGCGCGTCAACGAGGCAAGGTCGGAGCTCCCGGCTGGCGCGGAGATCGTCGTCGACAGGGTCACCACCGGGTCGTTCCCGATCGTCACTTTCAACCTGTCAGGCCCGGCCGACCCGCGCGAGCTGCGCGAGCTGGCGGACCTCGTCGTGAAGCCAGCGCTGGCCGGCGTGCGCGGCGTGGGGCGGATCGAAGTGCTCGGAGGCGACGTCCGCGAGGTCGAGGTGGTCGTCCGCCCGGAGGAGGCCGCCGCTCTGCACCTGACGCCGGACGGCGTGGCGGACCGCCTGCGCACGGCCATGGGGCTGTCGGCCGTCGGCCGGATCGACCGCGACCGCCAGCTGGTCACGGTGATGAGCGACGGGCAGCCGAAGAGCCTCGCCGACATCCGGGAGATGCCGGTGGCCACGGCGCCCGACGGCGTCGCCGTCCCCCTCTCGTCGGTCGCCGAGGTGGCCGACGGCCACGCCGACCGCCTCGTGCGCATCGGCGGACCGCGCGGCGAGACGGTCGTCCTCAGCGTGACGCGGCTGCCCGGCGCGAGCACCACCGACGTGGTGGCGAGCGCTCTCGAAGCGGCCGACGGTCTGCGGCAGTCGCTACCCCCGGGCGTCACCCTGACCCCCGTCTATGACCAGGCGCGGCTCGTCCGCGAGTCGATGGCGAGCGTCCGGGACGCCATCGTCCTCGGCATCTTGCTCTGCGCGGCGGTCATAGGCGTCTTCCTGCGTGATCTGCGCGCCGGGCTGCTCGCCGGCCTCATGGTCCCGCTCACGCTCGCGATCACGCTCCTCGCCATGCGGCTGGGCGGCCAGACGCTCAACCTCATGTCGCTGGGCGGGATGGCCGTAGCGATCGGCCTCGTGGTCGACGACGCGATCGTCGTGATCGAGGCGATCGTGCGACGGCGCGACGCGGGGATGGACGTGGCGGCGGCGGCCGTCGCCGGGACGTCGGAGCTGGCTCCTGCCATCATCGGGACGACGCTGACCACCGTCGTCGTCTTCGTCCCGCTGGCCTTCCTGTCCGGCGTCGTGGGCGACTTCTTCCGCGCGCTGGCGTTCACCGTGACCGCCGCCGTCCTCGTGTCGATGGTGGTGGCCCTCGTGCTCGTACCGCTCGCGGCGGCCCCGGCGCTCTCGAATCACGCGCGCGCCCGGAGCAGCACGATGGTGCGAGGGTACGACCGGCTGCTCCGGGTCGTCGTGCCGAGACCGCTCCTCGCCTCCCTCGCGCTCGCCGGCCTGGTCGTGGGCGGTGGCACGCTCTGGCCGATGCTCGATCGGGGGTTCTTGCCGCAGATGGACGAAGGGGCGTTCGTCCTCGACTACTTCCTCCCCGCGAGCACCTCGCTGGCGACGACCGAGGCGTACGCGCGCGGCCTCGAGGCGGAGCTGCGCGTGACACCCGAGGTCCGGACCTTCTCCCGACGCCTCGGCGCCGAGCTGGGCCCCGCGGCCGCCACGGATCTCAGCCGCGGCGACATCGCCGTGAGCCTCGTCGCAGCCTCGCAGCGGCACCGCTCGTCCGAACAGATCATCGCCGATCTTCGCGCGCGACTCGCGCGGAAGTACCCCGAGGTGCGCGTGGAGTTCGTGCAGGCTCTCCAGGACGTTCTCAACGACCTCGCCGGGGCGCCGCGGCCGATCGAGGTCAAGCTCTTCGGGCCGGACTACAGCGAGCTGCACCGGATCGCAGGCGAGGTGGCTGACCGGATCAAGGGCATGGCCGGCCTGGTGGATCTGTACGCGGGGCTGGAGCGGGGCGCGCCCGAGCTCAGACTCGTCATGCGACGCGATCCCATCGCCCTGCTCGGAACGACGCCCGACGCCGTCGGCGCGCAGCTACAGACGGCTCTGCTGGGCGTGAACGTGGGCAACATCCGCCGCTTCGACCGGCTGATCGGGGTCCGCGTGCGCTACCCCGATCCGGTGCGTTTCGATCCCGAGCGCGTGCTCGCGATGCCCTTCTCGGTCGGCGGCAAGACGACGCTCTTCGATGCCGTGGCCGAGCCCGCGATGGACACCACCCCGTCGGTCCTCCTGCACGAGGCGCTGCAGCCCATGGTCGCGGTCACCGCCGACCGCGAAGGCCGCGACCTCGGCTCGCTCGGCGACGAAGTGGAGAGGTCGGCCCGGGCGGTGGCGATGCCCCACGGCTACCGCCTGGTCATGGGAGGGCAGACGCAGAGTCAGCGCGACACGCTGCAGCAGCTCGCGGTGGTGTGCGCCTTCGCGATCGCCCTCGTGCTCGCTGTCCTGGCGGCGCAGTTCCGTCGGCTGTCCCTCGCCGCCCTCGTCCTCGCCTCGGTACCCGTCGCCATCGTCGGGGCCATCGCGGCGCTGCTCGCGACGCGCACGCCGCTCAACGCATCCTCCTTGATGGGCTGCGTGCTCCTGGTCGGGCTCGTCGTGAAGAACGGGGTCTTGCTCCTCGAGGAGGCGGAGCGCGCGCGCGACTCCGGAGAGAGCGCGGAGCGCGCGGTGACCCAGGCCGCCGAGCGGCGGCTTCGACCCGTCGTCATGACCACGCTCGCCACGCTGGCGGGTCTCCTTCCGCTCGCCCTGGGGATGGGCGCGGGCGCGGAGCTGCAGCGGCCGCTGGCGATCGCCGTCACCGGCGGGCTGATCACGTCGACGCTGGCCACGCTCGGGGTGCTGCCCGCCCTCGCCGCGCTCGTGCTTCGACGCGCCAGGAAGTGAGCCGGCGGCCGGCTGCCGCGCCGCGCCCTCCCGTGCTATTGCCCGCACTCGAAGCCATGCCTGCCGCCGAGCGCAAGCGTCCCTGGTATCTGGTGCTCGCACTGCTCGGCGCCCTCGCGCTCGGCACCAAGGATCTGCGCAGCGGATGGACGACGGTCGCCCTCTACCGGGGGTCCGTCGACATCGCGGCCCAGGGCGATGGAATCGCCGACGAGGACGACCGCACGGCGCTCGTCTCGCGCGTGCGCGCATACGTCCAGGCGCTCGACGCGGCGAAGCAGCGCGGCTGGCCGCTCGGCGTGGCGACGTTCCTGCTCGGGGGAGCGGTGTTCGTCTTCGCCATCCGGGCGCTGGGTGGAAGCAGGGGCGCCCGCACCGCGCTCGTGCAGCTCGTCCTGGCCCAGACGGGCGTGTACGCCGCCGGCTACTGGCTCCTCCGCGACGTCTCCGACGCGGAGCTCCGCGTCCTCGAGGCGCAGCAGGCGGCGCAGCTCCACGAGCAGTTCCACGAGCATCCCGCCGAGCGCGTGCGGGCGGACGACATGGCGCGCAAGACATCGGCGATGCTGCACGCGGCCACCCCCGTCCTCTTCGGGTTCCGCCTCCTGGCGAGCGCGCTCGTCGTGGTGGCGCTCACGCGCCGCCGCTCGCGCGAGTACTTCGACGGGCCGCGCGAGGCCGTGGAGGAGCGGTAGGAAAGGCCGATGGGGCGGATCCAGCGACTGCCGAGCGACCTCGCGAACCAGATCGCAGCGGGCGAGGTCGTCGAGCGCCCGGCGAGCGTGGTCAAGGAGCTGGTCGAGAACGCGCTCGACGCAGAGGCGGGCCGGGTGAAGGTCGAGCTCGACCGCGGGGGGGTCGAGCTCGTTCGCGTGAGCGACGACGGCCTCGGCATGGACCCGGACGACGCCCTCCTTTCTCTCGAGCGGCACGCCACGAGCAAGATCCGGGGCAAGGACGATCTCTTCAGCCTGAGCACCTTCGGGTTCCGCGGGGAGGCGCTCCCGAGCATCGCGTCCGTCGCCCGGGTGCGGCTCGTGACGCGCCCGCGCGGCGCGAGCGAGGGCACCGAGGTGCTGATCGACGGGGGGTGCCCCGCCCAGGTGCGCCCGGCGGGGGCCGCCGAGGGGACCTCGGTGGAGGTGCGGGATCTGTTCTTCAACGTGCCGGCGCGGCGCAAGTTCCTCAAGTCGACGGGGACGGAGGCGGCGCACGTGACCGAGGCCGTCCTGGTGGCGGCGCTGGCCCGGCCGGACGTCAGCTTCTTCCTCACGCGCGACGGTCGATCTGTCCGCCAGTGGCTGCGAATGGCGACGAGGCGCGACCGGGCGGCGCAGGTCTTCGAGGGCGAGCGCCTCGAGGCGTGCGTGGGCGAGCGCGGTCCCATGCGCGTCGAGGCGCATCTGGGGGCTCCGGAGCGGGCGCGCGCCGGGGCGGTGGCCCTGCATCTCCTGGTCAACGGGCGTCCGGTGCGCGAGCGCCAGCTCGCGCGCGCGGTGGCGCAGGCGTACGGCTCGGTGCTCGAGGCCGGTCGATACCCGATCGGCGTGGTGTACGTGGACCTCCCGGCGGCGCAGGTCGACGTCAACGTACACCCGCAGAAGGCCGAGGTGCGCTTCGCGGACGCCCGCCCGCTCTTCGACGCCGTGACGCGCGAGCTGCACGCGGCGCTGGCGCGCGCCTTCTCGCTGCCGGCGCTCGGGGCATCGCCGCGGGCGTGGTCCGTCCCGCGGGCCGCGCCGGCCGTCGATCCCGCCCCTGCTCGCTTCGTGGCCGAGGCGATGGCAGGCGCTCCGGGCGACCCCTGGCAGCTCGATCCGGACAGCGACCCCGCCACCCAGAAGTCGCTCGCGGAGCGCACGAGCGTCGGGGCTCCCGCGCGCGAGCCTCCGGGCGGTCCGGCGCTGTTCGAGGGGACCGGGTTCTACGCTTCGCTCGAGTTTCTGGCCCAGGTGAAGGCGATGTACCTCGTCTGCGCCGGTCCCGACGGCCTCTACGTGCTCGACCAGCACGCGGCCGCCGAGCGCGTGACGTTCCACCGGCTGCGCCGCGCCTTCGCGTCGAGGACGGTGACCACGCAGCGGCTCCTCATCGCCGAGGTGGTCGAGCTCCTGCCGACGGACGTGGCCACCCTCGAAGAGCGGGCCGCCGACGTCGCCGCGCTCGGCATCGAGCTGCGAGCCGTGGGCCCGAACGCGGTAGCGGTTCACGCCGTGCCCATGCTGCTGGCCCGGGCGCGTCCGGAGCGTATCGTCCGCGACCTCGTGGCGGAGCTGGGCCGAGCAGCCCGGCGGCCGTTCGGCGACGCCGCCGACCTGGTGCTGGCCACGATGGCCTGCCACGGCAGCGTACGCGCCGGCGATGTCCTCTCCAGAGAGGAGGCGACCATGCTCCTTCGCGCCCTCGACGACGTCGATTTCGCCGGTCACTGCCCGCACGGCCGGCCGGTGGTCACCCGGATTGGCTATGAAGAGCTGGACCGCCGCGTCGGTCGCTGAGCAGGCGCTGCGCCTGGCGCAGAGCCGACCCGGGGACCTTCTGGTCGTCGTCGGGCCGACGGCGAGCGGCAAGACGTCGCTCGCCGTCGAGCTGGCCGGGGCGCTCGGCGGCGAGGTCGTGAGCGCCGACAGCGTCCAGGTCTATCGCGGCTTCGACGTAGGGTCAGGCAAGCCGACCACCGAGGAGCTGTCGCGCGCCCCGCACCACCTCGTCAGCGCGATCGACCCCGGCGAGCACATCGACGCGGCGGCGTGGGCGGAGCGCGCTGCGTCCGCGATCGTGGACGTCCGCGCGCGAGGCCGTGTGCCGGTCGTGTGCGGCGGCACGTTCCTGTGGATCAAGGCGCTGCTGTACGGCCTGGCGGAGACGCCGGCCGCGAGCGAAGAGGTGCGCCAGCGGCACCGCGCCATCGCCGAGCGCGAAGGACGGAGCGCGCTGCACGCGCGCCTGCGCAGCGTCGACGCCGAGAGCGCGGCGCGCCTGCACCCGAACGATCTGGTTCGCGTGAGCCGCGCGCTCGAGGTCCACGAGCTGACCGGGCAATCCATGAGCGCGCTGCAGCGGGGCCACGGCTTCGCCACGGCGCGCCACCCCGCGACTCTCGTCGCGCTGACGTGCGATCCGGCCACGCTGACCGAACGCATCCGCACCAGGGCGAGGGCGTGGCTCCGTGACGGGTGGGTGGACGAGGTCCAGGGGCTCGTCTCGCGCGGGCTCGGCGACTCCCGCCCGATGGGCAGCGTCGGCTACGCTCAGGTGAGGTCGATGCTCGCGGGCGACCTGCGCCGCGAGGAGCTCGAGGAGGCCATCGTGCGAGCCACGCGGGTGTTCGCGCGCCGACAGCGGACGTGGCTGAACCACGCGGACGTCACGTGGCTCGGGGGAGAGGCGCACGCGCCCGGAGGGTGAGCCTCTCCTCGGGGGCTCGGACGGCGCGTGCCGTCCGGACCGTCCAGTCGGGGCGCTACGAGCTCGCCCCCTTCGGAGACGCTCACCCTCCGGGCGCTCGACTCAGGGGGGCGATAGAGGCGTCGAGGTACGGTCCCCGAACCGAGCGAGCGATCGATGAAGATGATGGGCTGAAGGTCAGCTTGCGGACACGCAAAGGTTGACAACGGGTCCGCACGTTCGAAGATGCCTCCTTCCACAAGGAGAGATCATGCAAGGCCACCCGACCCCCGAGAAGATCCTGCAAACCGGACTCGCGTTCTGGGCGTCCAAAGCGCTCCTCAGCGCCATCGAAATGGGGCTCTTCACCGAGCTCGCGCAGGGCGGCGAGCGCTTCGAGACGCTCTACGCGCGCCTCGGGCTCCACCCGCGCTCAGCCCGCGATTTCCTCGACGCTCTCGTGTCGCTCGGCTTCCTGAAGCGCGAGGGCGACACCTACGGCAACACGCCGGAGACGGACCTGTTTCTCGATCGCAAGAAGCCCTCGTACGTCGGCGGCATCCTCGAGATGGCCAACCATCGCCTCTACCCCTTCTGGGGCCACCTCACCGAAGGGCTTCGAACGGGGGCCCCTCAGAACGAGATCAAGAGCGGCGGGCCCGGCCTGTTCGAGACCCTCTACGCCGACCCGGCGCGGCTCAAGGAGTTCCTCCGCGCCATGACGGGCCTCAGCCACGGCGCCAACATGACGATCGCGCGAGCCTTCCCCTGGAAGGACCATCGAACCTTCGTGGACGTTGGCACGGCGCAGGGCGACCTGGCCGCGCAGATCGCGCTCGCCAACCCCCACCTGAGGGGCTCGGGGGCCGATCTGTCCGAAGTGGCGCCCATCTTCGAGGAGTACGTCAAGGCGACCGGCGTCGCCGATCGGGTCGCGTTCGTCCCGTGTGACTTCTTCAAGCAGGAACTCCCCAAGGCCGACGTCGTGCTGATGGGACACATTCTTCACGACTGGGATCTGGCCACCAAGAAGATGCTCATCCGGAAGGCCTTCGACGCCCTTCCTCGCGGCGGTGCGCTCGTGGTCTACGAGGCGATCATCGACGACGCGCGGACGAAGAACTCCTTCGGCCTCTTGATGAGCCTGAACATGCTCATCGAGACGCCAGGCGGCTTCGACTACACCGGCGCGGACTGCTCCGGCTGGATGAAAGAGGCGGGCTTCTCCGCGACGCGTGTGGAGCCCCTCGTGGGGCCAGACTCGATGGTCGTCGGCATCAAGTAAGGGCGTCCGAGGGTTGCCGCCACGCTGTCCGGGGTCGATCGTCACGATCGCGCGATAGGCCCTCGCCCGGGGGCCCAGCGCGCGCATCATCCGCGCCACGCGCTTGCGGCTCCCGTGGTACCGTTCACGCATGGACGCTCTCTCGAGAATCACGCATGACCTCCAGGTGATGGGTGGTCGTCCGTGCATCGGCGGAGTGCGGATGACCGCGGGTACCATCGTGGGCATGCTCGCCGCAGGGAAGACCTCCGCCGATATCCTGGCCGCGTACCCGTACCTCGAGCCCGACGACATCAACGCGGCCCTCGCGTACGCGGCGTGGCGCGCCGAGGAAGTCGAGCTCCCCCTCGCGCAGTGAAGATTCTGGTCGACGTGAACCTGTCGCCCGCGTGGACGGACGTCCTCGCTGCCCACGACACCGAAGCCGATGGCTGCGCGGCTACGGATGAAGGCGCTCGACGGCAATCACCTCGCCGCCGCGGCTCTCTTGGTGATCCCCGAGGGCGGAGCGACCCGCTGCGCGAGCATCGGGCGGAAGGCTTCGCGGTACGACCAGGCCAGCAATAGCTCCAGCACGAGCACGACGAACGCGAGCGGGAGGCCGGACGGGGCGAGTGCGAGATGGAACGCCATGATGTTGACGATGATGGGCGCGATGAGAGCAAGCGCCAAGGGGACGAAGCGGTTCGAGAGCAGGAGCGCCCCGACGAGCAGCTGGGTCCCCATGACCAGCGGGAGCATGTAGCCCGTGACGACGAGCGCCCCGAAGAACTCCATGGCGGGCTGAGGTGGCGCGGGCTGCCGGATGAAGTGAAGAAAGCCGTTGAGGCCGAAGACGGCGAACACGAGGCCCATGAGGACGCGGGCCACGGTCGTGATCCGCAGGGAAGCGGACCGAGGGGTCCGGCCGATTGCGGGGTGGGGATCGATCGTTGCTGTAGTCATGGCTGAACTCTCCGGTTCGACGTGTTCAAGTCGGTACAATGACTCTCTGCGGTGAACTGCACCGTCCGTGCCGACGGCTCACCGATCAGCCTGCAGGTGCGCCTCCACGAACCACAGCCACTTGTCGGTGCCACGCGAGACCTCGGTGAAGATGTCCGCAGTGTCAGCGTCGTGATACTCGCCGCTCTGGTGGATTGCCTGCCGCACGGCCTTTCCGAACGCTGCCAGCGCCGTGGACAGGGCCTCGACGTGGTCGCGACCGCGGCCGCCCTTGGCCCCGTACTCGGGAAGGGTCGAACGCTTGGCCACTGCGCGAGAGGTGCCCTCGGTCGTGCCCCCCAGCTGAACGGCGCGCTCGGCGATGGTGTCGACGTACTGCTCGACATCGACGTTCACCTTGTCGAAGAGCTCGTGGAGCGCGATGAAGTCCGGGCCTTTCACGTTCCAATGCGCCTGCTTGCACTGCGTCTGGAGGTCGATGGCATCTGCCAGACGGGCGTTGCACAGCTCGACCAGCTTGAGGCGCGCTGCTTCGGGGAGATCGTTCTTGGTGGTGTACATGGATAGCTCCTTCGTTGGTCCGATGGCTTTACCAGCACCGGTCGTGCCAGCGTCCCGACGCGAGCTCTGCAGACCGGCCCGGCATGGAACGCGCTCGTGCAGTTATCGTGCTTGGAGCGCCGGCAGACCCGGCCGCCCGGACGCCGCTGCACACGGTGGCCCTGTTCTTGCTGCTCATGGTCGCTGGTGTGAACATGACCATGTCAGGCGAATTTGCTGAACGCTACGAGACGGGGCCGCGGCCTTCGAGACCACGTGACGGACGTACGGCGTCGCAGCCAAACGCCCTGTCCCCGAAGGCGATGCTGGCGTCTCTGCTGGTCATCGGCGCGGCCGGCGGGGCTGTTCTGCTCCTGATCCATTCGCTGATGTCCGTTGACGGATCGCCGAGCGCGAGGACGGGGGTCCTTGAGCTGCAAGGAACTGCAAGCTCGACCACCGTCTCGCTGATCCCTGCCCCGAGCACGATCGCGACCGCCCCCGCGACGGCCGCCCCGCCAGATCGACCACGAGCAAAGCCGGCGCCCCGGGTGGTCCATCGAGCCCAGGTTCCGCGGCAGAGGGTGGACGTGCCGCTGGACAATCCGTACGACGATCCCCGGTGAGCCGGGGATCGTGCGTGCGGCCGACGCCCGCCCCTACGACTACTTGCTCGCCGACTGAATATACGACTTGGCCCGCTTAGCCGACGTCCCGGACGTATCGACGTCCGCATCCACCTGGCTGCGCACGCCGAGCCACGTCCCGAGAACGATTCGTTTGCAGCTCATATCGTGACTCCTTTGACGGAGGCGTCTTGCCTCCGATCGATCCGGACGCCGCAATACGCGTGCCACTTCGACCTTCAGCTCGGCGCCGCGGCACGAACCATGCTTCGAAGGCGACGCATGAAGACTCCCCGACTGAGCGACGACGAGATCGAGACCCGACTGAAGAAGCTGTCGGGCTGGGCCCGCATCGATGGCAAGCTGCACCGCGAGTACACGTTCGGAGGATTCGCCGAAGCGTTCGGCTTCATGACGACCTGCGCGCTCGCCGCGCAGAAGCAGGACCATCACCCCGAATGGCGCAACGTCTTCGACCGGGTCGTGGTCGACCTGACCACGCATGACGTCGGCGGCATCAGCGCGCTCGACTTCGCACTGGCGGCCGAGATGGAAAAGGCGGCGCGACCTGCCGGCGAGCGGACGGGCGCGGAGACGAGCGCCCTCGAAGGGGAAGGCAGCTACAGCGCCACGCGTGCATACGACGAAGCCGCCACGAAGTCGGCCAGCAAGGGGCGGTCCGGCGCGCTCGGCGAGAAGGCCAGCAAGGCGCTCGACGGTCCGGAAGGCGATTCGCTTCGCGAGGCCGAGCGGGTCGCGAGGGGCGGTCCCATCGAGGGCAAGCGCCCTACGAGGCCGCCCCTGGCGTGAACGAGGTGAGCCACTTCGGGGGCACGGAAGATGCAGTTGACGTGTCCCGCACGTGGTCGAGCCAGGAACTCGAAAAAGATGGCAAACGTACTCATCGTTGATGACGACGCGGCGACCGTCGCCGCTTCCACCGACCTTCTAGAGTCGGTAGGGCACCGGATCCAAACGGGATATAACGGCGAGCAGGGGCTGAAGTCTCTGGACGCAGGGCCCTTGCCCGATTGCGTCTTGCTGGACGTTGACATGCCCGTGCTCGATGGTCCCGAAATGGCTCATCGGATGCTTCTCCACGACGCCGGGGAGGAGAGAATCCCCATCGTACTCGTGTCGGGGAGAGATGACTTGCCAGCGGTTGCCGGGCGCATGGGGACGCCGTATTTTCTCAAAAAAGGGAACCCCTGAGTACGCCGAGACTCTCCTCGATGTCCTCGATCGAGCGCTCCGTGAGCGGCGGGCGCCAGCGGCTGCCTGAGGCTGACGACGAGGGTGGCGTACACTCGTCCCCTTGGCCTTCTCACCTCGGCCGAACGCGCGAGAGCGTGACGGGTGTTCGCCTTCAGCGGACTGCTGGAGCTTTCGTTCGCAGGCGAGGCTTGCCGATGGAGCATCGCCGCGTGAACGGGAAACACGCGTCCCTCGGCGAGCCGGCTCACCCAGCCCCACCAGGCCCTTGTGACCGGCGAAGCCGTGACCCACGACGGTGAAGCTGACGGCCTCGAACGTTGTTCCCATCCGCGCGGACATGATGGGCCCAGCACGCGCGGGCCGCGACGAGATGTGACGAACGAGAGACGACCGTACGCGGCAGCGAGCCGTCGCAGCCAGCGCGACGCTATCGGCCGTTCATGAGCCGAGCGCCAGGCTCGCGTCGAGCAGCTCGACGAAAGTCTTCGGCGCAAACGACTGCGCCTGGCCGAGCACGCTCGCGACCCCTTGGCTCGCCCCGAGAAAGGCGCGCGTCACCTGCGGCGTCAAGGAGCGCGGAGCGATGTCCGGCGCGAGCATCGCGTCGCCGCCGGGGGGAACCGTCGGGGCGGTGTGGCGCACCCCCGTGACGTCGGCGTCGAGATCGGCCTCGGGAGCCGCGGGCAACCGGCCCGACTCGGGCGGCGGAGTGTGACGCGGGAGCGGCGGATCGGCTGCGCCGAACGCCATCTCCGACAGCTGCTCCTCGGGCTCGTCGGCGATGACCCTGCGCGACGACGACGGCGGCCCAGCCAGCTCGTCGTCGAGCAGCTCGTCCCCGCCGGGTCGAGGCCCGCCGACGGCGCTCGCTTCCGAAGCGACGATCCGCTCACGACTGTCGAGCGGGCGGGCGACCGGCCCGTCGTCGAAGGGCTCGCTCAGGTCGATGACGGTCTCCTGGACCTCGAAGTCGACGGTGATCTCCGGCTCGAGCGCCGAATCGGCCAGAGCAGCCTTCGCGGACGGCGGCGCCGGCGCGCCCAGCGAGGCCGCGGGATCGTAGGCGGGGACGGGCATCGTGTGGAGGAGGTCGTGGCCCTCCGACGCGCGAGTGCGGACGCGAGCGAGAAGCCCCTCCAGCTTCGAGATCATGCTCGCCTTGCTCACCGGTTGCCCCCGTGCAGCCTACCGAGCGCGTCGCCCCACGGGGTGCCGGACGCGATCCAGCCGCGGACCCGGGCCGCCGCGCCGTCGCTCGCGATCAGGATGCGCGTCGTCTCGCCGTCGCGCGAGAGAAGCGCGCAGGCGACCTTGCGCCCCGTGGCAGCCTCCAGCGCCGACCCCACGACGGGCGCCATCAGGCTTCCGGCGAGAGGCGACCCCTCGACCACGACGACCAGCGCGCGACCCCAGCGCTCGATCGCGAGCACGCCGAGCCCGGCGAGCGCGACCTCTCCCGCCAGCTGGGTGACGAACTCCTCGAGCGACGCGGCCCGGGCGTCGCCCATGCGGGCGACCGCGCGACGGCCGATCGCGGAGCCCAGGGCGCGCGCGAACGCCTCGGCGGCCGCCGCGGGCGCCGAGCGCGCGAGCTCCGCCAGGGCGGCCGAAGGAACGACCAGCACGGTCTCGCCGCCGCTCCCGGCGCGCACGGAGCCGCGCGGAAGATCGAAGCGGACCGCTTGCGCAGAGTCGAACGAAGGGGCGGCCATTCGTGAGTGCCTAACGATTTATACGGGGCTGACAAAGAATGTGTCAAATGGGCTCGAGCTCCCCAGGCAATCCCTTGCGCCGCTTCGCCCTCGCACTCTCCCTCGCCGTGACGGCCATCGCGACCCGGGCGCCGGGGCGCGACCGACCGGGCGGCGTCGGGTCGAGGCGTCCGGAGGCGGCGCCGATCGCGGCTGGAGGCCGACCGGCAGGGTCGGAGGCGTGGTCGCACGCCTGCTCCTTCGCGCACCCGATCTGCGTGTACGCCGCCCCGGGGACGCACGCCTCTTTCGCCCTCGCCGCGCTCGAGGCCGCCGATCGCGCGTGGCGCGCCCTGACGGGGGTCCTCGGGGCGCCCCCGCCCGGAGCGGCGGCGGACGGTCGATGGCGCGTATACCTCGTCGACTCGGTCGACGGCGGCGCGGCGGCGGCCCTCGACGCGCGTGATCCGCTGACGCGGTTCGACCGCGCGTCGAGCTTCGCCCTCGTCGACCGCGCGACTCCGACCGGGTGCGACCTCGACCTCGCCCTCGCCCGGGCCGTCGCGCGAGGTTCGATCTGGAGCGCCGCGCCCGCCACCGACGACGGGAGCGCCCGCGCCGAGGCCGAGACGCTGGCGCGGCTCGCCACGCCCTGCGCGTCGCCGGACGACGACGCGCGGACATTCCAGTCCGAGCCCGAGCGGGCCGTCGTCGACCCGCGGTCCGCCTCGTTCGACCGCGGCGCCGCCCTCTTCTTCGACTGGCTCGACGGCTCCTTCGGCGGCAAGCCCGGGGCGCTGGTCGTCGGCCTCTGGGCGCTGGCGCCGACGCGCACGCCGCCGGACGCCTGGCCCTGGGCCCGGGCGCCGACCGGGTTCGACGTCCTGCGCGTCTCGCTGCGCGACGCTCTCTGGAAGGGTTCCACCCTCGACGACGTCTTCGCCCGCTTCGCGCTGGCGCGCGCCTCGATGGCCCCCCCTCCCCGGTTGGCGTGGCGCGTGCCCTGGCCCGCGCAGGCGCGCCGCCTCGCCTCTCCCGGCCCCGTCGCCCCGACGGGTGCGAGCTACGTCGAGGTCGATCACGCAGGAGCCCCTGCCGGCGCGAAGCTCCGCGTCGAGGCCGTGTGGGAGGATTACGGTCGGATGCGCTGGGCGGTCCTCAAGCTCGACGCGGCGGGCCGCACCCTCGCCGAGGTCCCCATCGGCTCGCTCGACCGCGGCACGAGCGCGTCGATGACCGTCGAGGCGCTCGACGGCGTCGACAGGGTGCTTGTCGTGGGCGCCAACGTCGGCAGCACCGAGCACGCGTTCGACCCTGGCCAGGGCGAGTGGGAGCCGCACGGGTGGCTGTTGACGGTGGCCGCGGAGTAGCTCCGACGCCTTCGCAGCACGGCGGCGGCGAACAGAGCGGCGAGCCCGAGCGCGCCGTCGACCTCGCCGCGCCCGCTCTCCGCGACGCCGCAGCCACCCCGAATGCTCGGCGCGTAGACGGCGTTCCACGCGTCGGTGGCGATCGGCACCGACCTCGGGTCCACCACGTCCACGCCGTCGAACCTCGCCCCGACGGTGAGGCTCGAGCCGCCCAGCCCCGCCGGCAGGCGCACCGTGGCGAGCCACACGCCCGGACCGCGCCGGACGAGCGACTGCACGGCGCCCCCGTACGGCGCGCCGTCGACGAGGGCGTACGCCGTGAGCCGCCCGTCGCCGAACGCGTCGGCCGCGGCAGGGGCGGACGAGCCGGCGCGTGCCGCCCTCAGCTGGACGATCGCCACGATCGGCGTGGAGCCGTCGGCCAGGCACTGATCCGCGCCGAGGGTCATCCAGCTCTCCCGGCGATCCGGCAGCGCCAGGCGCGGGTCCCGCAGTCGGTCGACGGCGGCAACGGCTCCGAGCACGTCCACCTCCCCCGCGCCCGCCTGGTCGTCGAAAGCGGACCCGGCGGAGCGAAGGCGGTGCGAGCCGCCCTGGAGCGCGGCCACGATCTGGTCCTGCGTGAGCGTCGGGTCGTGCTGGAACATCACGGCGATTGCGCCGGCCACGATGGGAGCCGACAGCGAGGTGCCGAACTCGGCGCCGTGAAGCGGGTCAATCTCCTGGCAGGTGGGCTGAGGACACGCCGACGACGGCGAAGCCACGTCGCCCGACGGACAGGAGCAGTTCGTGAAGATGCTGGACGCGGCCGGAGGCACCGCCTGCGTCGACAGGGCCCCCACGACCGCCGCCCCGGGCGCCATGATCTCGGGCTTCGGCACTCCCGTCAGGGTGGGCCCCGAGCTCGAGAACCAGCACGGCTCGCCGCCGACGGCGGCCCTCGACGCGCCGGCGACCGGCGTCGCGCCCGCCGCGTCCAGGAGCGGGACGGCGAGCTTGACGGGCACCTGGTCGATGCTGCGCCACGACGTCTTGTTGATCGTGCACCCGACGCCGATGATCGACGGGTTGGTCGCGGGCAGGTTGATCGTGCCCTCTCGCACGGCGTCGACGAAGCCGACCGTACCGCCGACGTCTCCGGTACCCTGCACGTAGAGATCCGCCGTCCCCGTGCCGGAGAGCGTGACGGCGTACGTTCCTCCCGGCCACGCCCCCTGCCAGACGACGACCGCGCCGCGCGACCGCGCGGGGACCGGGCTGCTCGCGGGCTCGCTCCCGTTGTAGACGCTGGCGTTGTAGCCGCCGCCGTTCTTGCCCGCCGAGCCGGCCCCGTCGACCGGCGAGATCCACGTCCCGTCGGGCCCGTCGAGGCCGACGCTCAGCGAGGCTCCCGAGTGCATGGCCACCCAGACCTGCACTCCCCCGCCCTGCGACCCCTGGGTGCGGATCGGAACGCTCATCGTCGTGCCCGCGCTCACGTGGACGTTCTGGTGCACGGGGGTGTCCACGATCGAGCCGCTGTTGCCCGCCGCGGCGACGATCGCGCGCCCCGGATGCCCGGGGCCGACGTAGCTCGCGAGCGTCTCTTCCCAGGCCATCGTGCCGTCGTGAGGACCGAAATCCGTGCCGATCGAGAGGTTGACCACCACCGGCTTGCCGAGCGCGTCGCCCCGGTCGAAGAGGAAGGCGACCCCACGCAGCAACTCGTCGTTGCCGATCTCCGCGCTGGCGCCGTCGGTGATGCGCGCGAGCATGATCCCCGCGGCGGGAGCGATCCCGCGATAGAGCGAGTGCCCGGACTGCCCGTTGCCGGCCGCGCACGACGTCACCAGCGTCCCGTGGCCCGCTTCGTCGCGCGGCAGCTTCGAGGTCGCCCCCGACGAGAGCAGGGCGTCGATGTCCTGAGCGGACCACACCGCCCCGGCGACGACCTGTCCGGACGCGTCGGTGGAGCCGTACTTCTGCTCGAGGTCCTTGTGGATGCCGAGCGGCGGAGATGACAGGTCGAGCAGCCAGGCGACGCGGCTGTGCCCCTGCGCGTCGAGGAAGTCGGGGTGCGTCACGTCCAGCCCGGTGTCGGCGATGCCGACGAGGACGCCCGCTCCGTCGAGGCCGTTCTCGATCGCGGCCGTGGCGCCGACGTAGCCTGACGCCGTGTCGAGGAGCGGGTGCAGCGGCGGCGCGAGCTCCAGAGCCAGGCCCGGATGAGCGTCGGCGAACGCCAGGATCCGAGCGGGCGACCCCCACAGACGCGCGATTCCGGGGGTCAGCTCCTGGAGCCCCACGTCGGCGCCGCGCACGCCGGCGGGCAGCCTGACGAGCGCCCCGACGCCAGGGGCCCCCCGCGGCGCGAACGCCTCGGCCGCCCGGTCCCCGAGGAGCCTCACCAGCGCGGCCCCTCCCGTCCGGGGCGGCGGCCCGCCCGAGGCCGACGGGGCCGGCGTCGAGAGCAGGGCGACGAAGAAGGGGACGAGGCGCGACGCGGCGGGCCAGGGTCGACGCATGCGCTCGCGTCACTCTCTCACACGGGCGGGACGATGTGCTTCTTGCGGGGGCGCACCTCGAGCTTGTGCGCGCTGCGCTCGAGGCGGGCGTGGATCTCGTCGCGCAGGCGGTCGCCCGGGACCACGGCGTCGATCACCATGTCGCTCGCCAGCTTCAGGACGTCGATGTCCGAGCGGTACTCGTCGCGCAGCTTGCCGACGTAGGCGTCGCGCGCGGGGCCCTCGGGGATGTCCTGGATCTTGTTGTAGTAGACTGCGTTGATGGCGGCCTGCGGGCCCATGACGGCAATGGACGCCGTCGGCAGAGCGATGCAGGCGTCGGGCTGGAGCCCCGGGCCGCACATGGCGTAGAGGCCCGCGCCGTAGGCCTTGCGGACGATCACGCTGATCTTGGGCACGGTGGCCTCGCTCACCGCCGCGATCAGCTTCGCGCCCGCGCGGATGATGCCCTGCCGCTCGACCTTCGTCCCGATCATGAACCCCGGCACGTCGGCGAGGTAGACCAGGGGAACGCCGAACGCGTCGCACAGCCAGATGAACCTGGCTGCCTTGTCGGCGCTGTCGACGAACAGCACGCCGCCGAGCCACTTCGGCTGATTGGCGACGATCCCGACCGCGCGGCCCCCGATGCGGGCGAACCCGGTGACGATCTCGCGCGCGAAGAGCGATTTGATCTCCAGCCAGGAGCCCTCGTCGATGAGCTCGTCGATGACGGCCATCATGTCGAACGGCTTGTTCTCGTCGGCCGGGACGATGTCGCTGATCGCCTTGCCGCCGGGCCTGGGGGCCCGCGCGGGCGCGGCCGGCGGCGACTGCTCGAAGTGCGACGGGAGATACGACAGGTAGCGCTTGGCGAACGAGATCGCGTCGTCCTCCGTCTTGCACAGTACGTCGCCGCAGCCGCTCACGCTGCAGTGCATGCGGGCGCCGCCCATCTCCTCGAGCGTCGCCTTCTCGCCGATGACCACCTCGGCCATGCGAGGGCTGCCCAGGTACATGCTGGCGTTGCCCTCGACCATGGCGACGACGTCGCAGAACGCGGGGATGTACGCGCCCCCGGCCGCGCTCGGGCCGAAGAGCAGGCACACCTGCGGGACCTGCCCGCTCAGCTGCACCTGGTTGTAGAAGATGCGCCCGGCGCCCCGGCGCCCCGGGAACATCTCGACCTGGTCGGTGATGCGAGCTCCGGCGCTGTCGACCAGGTAGAGCATCGGGACGCGCAGGCGCGCGGCCGTCTCCTGGACGCGCAGGATCTTCTCGACGGTCCGCCGGCCCCACGAGCCGGCCTTGACCGTCGAGTCGTTCGCCATGATGGCCACGGCCCGTCCGCCGACCGTCGCGGTGCCCGTGACGACTCCGTCGGCGGCCAGGGCCTCGTCGGCGCTGTTGGCGAGGGCGGCGTCCTCGACCAGGCTGCCCGGGTCGACGAGGCGGGCGATGCGCTCGCGCGCGAAGAGCTTCCCCTGTTTCGCGCCCTTCTGGTGGTACTTGTCGGCGCCGCCCGACTCGACGCGCGCGAGGGTCTCTTTCAGCTTTCGGTCGAGCGACATGAGCGAGCAGGCGCGCCCGGCGCGAGGCCGGCGCGTCCCCCGATGTAGCACGGACTCGAAGCGACCCGAAGGGCCGCACGGCGATGCCTACCGCGACGCCTCACTTCCCGCGGAACCGGGCCTTGCGCTTCTCTGCGAAGGCGGCGAGCGCCTCGACGCGGTCCTCGGTCGAGAGCGTCTTCTCGTAAGCGGCCCTCTCCAACGTCAGGCCGAGGTCGAGCTCCACGTCGAGCGCGCGGTCGATCGCTTCGAGCGCGGCGCTCTGCGCGACCGGAGCGCCATCCGCGATCGGCCGGAGCCACTCCACGGCGTCGTCGACCACGTCCACCCCGGCCGGCACGACCCGGTTGACGAGCCCCCACGCGAGGGCCTCGGCCGCCCCCAGCCGACGCGACAGCAGGATCATCTCCTTGGCCCGCCCCTCGCCGAGCACGCGCGGCAGCCGCTGGGTACCCCCCGCGCCGGGGATGATGCCGAGCGACGTCTCCGGTAGCGCCAGCAGCGCGTGCGCAGCGGCGACGCGCAGGTCGCAGCACAGCGCGAGCTCGAGCCCGCCGCCGAGCGCGACCCCGTTGATCGCCGCCACGACGGGCCTGGGGCACCGGTCGAGCGCGCCGAGCTCGGAGCGGTACAGGTCGAGCTGCGCCCGGACCTCGCCCTCGCTCATCCCCCGCCGCTCCTTGAGGTCGGCGCCGGCGCAGAACGCCTTGCCGCCCGCCCCGGTCACGACGATGGCGCGCGTCGACTCGCTCGTCGCCGCCTCCCGGGCGAGCCTGCCCAGCGCGAGCAGCGTCTCGCGATCCAGCGCGTTCATCCGGTCCGCCCGGTCGAGGGTCCACACGGCCACCGGGCCGCGCTGCTCGACGCGAATCGGCGACCCGCTCACTTTCTCTTCCCCTTTCCCTTCTTCTTCTCTTTCCGCGGCCCCCCCTTCGACCCCCCGAGCCCGGCCTCGAGGCGGGCCAGCCGCGCCTTCAGGCCGCTGTGCTCGACCTGCAGGCGCTCGATCTCCTCGCGCAGCTGGTCCGCCGCCCGCCGTGGCTCGGTCAGGTCGCGCGTCACCTCGCGGATGCGGCGCCGGACGCGCGGGTCCAGGTCAGTCTCCAGCCGCTCGCGCAGCGCGGGCCGCGCCCGGGTGTCCCCCATGTCGCCGAGCGCGCGGACGACCTCCATGCGGAGGATCGGGTCGGGGTCGTCGAGCAGGAGCTCGAGCCCCTCGCGCGTCTTGCGGTCGCCCGTGATCTTGGGCAAGGCCAGGACCGCCGCGCGGCGCGCGCGCTGAGGGTGCCCCGGGCGGGAGCGTGCGGCGAGGTGCGGGAGGGCGCGCTCGTCGCGCAGCGCCGCGAGTCCCTCGATGGCGCCGGCGCGGATCACGTCGAACCAGCTCGGACGATCGAGCAGGTCGACGAGGACGTCGAACGCCGCCGCCTGTCGCGTGCGCCCGAGCGCGCGGGCCGCCTCGGCCTCGACGAGGTAGCTGTCGTCGCGCCGCGCGTGCGGCTCGATGGCCGCCATCGCCTCGGTCGTGCGGAACCGCCCGAGCGCCGCGACGACGGCGCGGCGCACCTTGGGGTGCCCCGTCCGGCGCGCGCCCTTCAGCGCCTCGAAGCACTCCGGCGCCCGGATCTTCCCCAGCGCCGCGGCGCACTCGCCGCGAGTCCCCCAGAACTGCTGCTCGTCCGACAGCGCCCGCCCGAGCGCCTCGATTGTCGCCGGGTCGTCGAGCTTGCCGAGCGACTGCGCCGCGAGCCAGCGTCCGCGGGCCGTGGGGGCCTCCGCGAGCTGCCGGCGCAGCATGTCACCGGGGGCCTTGAGGCGCAGCTCGCCGACGACGCGCGCCTCGGGGTCGACCACGACGAACGACGGCCGCGCGGACGTCGGCAGCGCGAACGACTGCTGCCTGTCGGTCATGCGGACCGTCCGCCGCTCGACCTTGCCGTCGGCGTCCGCCAGGTCGAGATCGAGCGGCAGCTCGAAGACCGCCGGCACGCCATCGGCGATCGATTGCGTCTGCTTCGCGTCCACCGTCAGCGCCCCGTCGCTCCACGCGACGGCGACCTCGACCTCGGGGTGGCCCGGCCGGTACACCCACTGCTCGAAGGCCCGCCCGAGGCTACGGCCGCTCACCTCCTCCATCGCGCGCTGCAGGTCGCGCGTCTCGACGACGCCGTGCGCGTGGCCGGTGAGGTAGGCGTGCACGCCCCGCCAGAAGAGCGCGTCGCCCAGCTCGACGCGCAGCGAGTGCAGCACCAGGCCCGCCTTCTCGTAGAGGTGCCGATCGAAGAGGTCCAGCGGGGCGTCGTAGTCCTGGCAAGCGATCGCGCGCCGGTAGCGGTCGTGCGCCTCGGCCAGGTAGACCTCGAGGTCGGCCTTCAGGCCGTAGGCGTACTCGTCGCGCCCCAGGCGCTTCTCGCGCCACACGTGCTCGAAGAACGTCGCGAACCCCTCGTTGAGCCACCCCTCGTACCAGGCGCGGCACGTCACGTAGTCACCGAACCACTGGTGGGCCAGCTCGTGGGCGACCAGATCGTCAGAGCTCACGTCGAGGCTCGCGCGCTCGTCGAACAGGACGTGCTCGTACATCGTCGTGGCCGTCGTGTTCTCCATGCCGCCGAAGATGAAGTCGCTCACGACGACCTGCGCGTACTTGTTCCACGGGTAAGGCACGCCGGTAACCTCGCCGAAGTGCCGGATCATCTCGGGGGTGCGGGCGAACGCGCGCCGCCCGTCGTCTTCCCTCCCCCTGGGGACGAGGTACACGACGGGCACGTCGCGGTCCCCGACCCGCACCGAGTCCTCGATCCGGGCGAACTCGCCGGCGACGAGCGTCACCAGGTAGCTCGAGTGCGGCTCGTCCATCTTCCAGTGGTACGTCCAGGCCCCCTCCCTCGGCTCGTCCTTCGAGACGAGCGCGCCGTTGGAGAGCGCGTACCAGCCGGGCGGCACATGGGCGACGATCTCGGTCGTCGCCTTCATGCCGGGGCTGTCGTGGCAGGGGATCCAGTGGCGCGCGTCCTCTTCCTGGCACTGGGACCAGACCTGCCGCGGCCGGTCCGGGTAGTACTCGTCGGGCTCGAGGAAGTAGAGGCCACGCCGCGGCGTCGCTCGGTACGTCACGCCGACGCGCACCGCGCCCTTGCGCAAGTCGACCGCCACGCGCAGCGTGCGCCCGTCGTAGACGTAGGCGACGCTCTTGCCGTCGAGGGTCACGGCGCTGACGTCGAAGCCCACCGCGTCGAGCTCGAGCTCGCCGGCCGCCGGGTCCACGCGGCGCGCGTCGAGCGTCGCGGTCGCGCGGATGCTCTTCTTCGGCACGTCGAGCGCGACGTCGAGGGCGACGTGGTCGATGGCGAACGGGCGGCTTCGCTCGAAGTGGCGGGTGCTCGACGGCAGGGCGAACGGGCGAGCAGCGGCAGCGGCCTGCTCGAGAGAGCCGATCGAGGCGCAGCCGCATCGCGCGTGAAGGCGATGCTCGAGAGGCATGGGGGGCGCAAGCTTACACCAACGGGCCGCGGGTCGTGGAGTCGGCTGCCGGCGGGACGCTCAGGTGAGCCTCGCGCGGCAGCATCTGCCGGAGCTGCCACGCCTGTACGTGCAGGCGCTCCTCGGCCTTGGTGAGCGCGTCGCGGACCGTCGCTGTCATCGAGCAGGCGGTGACGACCACGGCCATGCTCGTGAGCAGGAGGAAGATGACCGTGGGGACGGGCGGGAAGTGGAGCATCCCCGCGTGGATGATGATGGCGTCCTGCGTCAGCTCGTACGGTTGCGGCAGGACGCCGGCCCAGCCGAGCAGCGCGGGGACGACGACGGCGAGGAGGCACAGGCCGAAGACGATCCAGCGCCGCGAGGGTTCCGGCGGGACGAGCGTGAACATCATCCCGTAGATGACGACGAGCCCCGGGAGGAAGAAGAAGGGGCCGAAGAGCGACGCCGTACACGCGATCGCCAGCGACCCGGAGAGCAGGATGGGCAGCCCCGGCCGACCGCTCGGCTCCGGCCGCCGCGCGCCGAGGAAGCTCACCACGGCGGCGGCCAGCCACGCCGTCGTGATCAGCAGGGCGGCGTGCCAGCTCCGGATCCCCATCCACATGGCGAGGGGGGTGAAGAGAAACCAGGTCAGGAACGCGAAGCCGGCGGCGCGACCGCCGGTGGTCAGGTTGCGCGTGTGGGCCCGCGCCAGCTCCACGCGTGCCTCGGCGGGGATCTCGCGCGGGAGCTCGGTGAGCAGGCGCACCAGCGTCCGCAGCGCCTCGGCGTTCGAGGGGTCGAAGGTGATCGCTCTGCCCACGTCCTGCAGGGCGCGGCTTCGCGCGTCGCTCGCGTCGTCCTTGCCCGAGAGCGCTCGCTCGGCGTGGGCTGCCGCTGCCTTCGCGTGGTGGAGCGCGAGCTCGCGGCGGCGCTGCAGGTCGCGGTCGCCGTCGAGGTAGTGCTCGATGGCGTCGAGCAGCTCGCGGACGCTCTCGAAGCGATCCTTCGGGGCAACCGCCGTCGCGCGCACGCAGATCGCGTCGAGCTCGGGGGGAATGTCCAGGCCCGGTGCCCTGACGCTCGGGCGCGCATCCGGCCCCAGGAGGGTCGCCACGTAAGTGGCCTCGCGCGACGCCCTGGGGTGCAGCGGCTCGAGCGCCAGCAGCTCGAAGAGGATGGCGCCGAGCGCGTAGACGTCGGTCCGCGCGTCCACGTCTTCGCCCCGCACCTGCTCGGGCGCCATGTACCCGGGCGTCCCCATGGCGGCGCCGCGCTGGGTCTGCCCGCTGAGCGGGGCGGTGTCGCCATCGCCGGCTACCGCTGCGGAGTCGGCCGGCGCGCCGGGATCGGACGCCGGGGGCAGCTTGGCCAGCCCCCAGTCGAGGACGTACACCTCTCCGTAGTCTCCGAGCATCACGTTGCCGGGCTTCAGGTCGCGGTGGATCACCCCGCGCGCGTGCGCGAACTGCAGCGCCTGGCAGACGCTGGCGAAGGCCACCAGCAGCTTGCGCCTCGAGAACCGGCGCGCCGCGCCCGGGTCGCGGGCGCGCAGAGCCAGGACGATCTGCTCGAAGGTCGCGCCGCGCACGCGCTTCATCGTGAAGTAGACGTTGCCCTCGGGGTCGCGGTCCAGATCGTACACCGGGACGATCGCCGGGTGCTCCAGCTGACCCTGCACGCACGCCTCGCGGACGAAGCGCGAGATGATGTCCCCGCGCTCGGCGTGCTCCACCCGCGTCGTCTTCAGGGCCACCTCGCGTCCGATGCGCAGGTCGCGACAGGCGCGGACGACGCCCATGCCCCCCTCTCCGAGCGACTCGCCCATGGTGTACCGCTCCGTGAAGTGCGCCGTGACGCGGACCTCCTGGGCAGGCGCGGCCGCGCCGGATGCGAGCGAGGTGTCGGGAATGGTGACGACCGAGTCGGGCGACCGCATCGTCCCATTGTACGCGTGTACGCGCGGGCTTGCCCGGCGCGGCGGATGGTCGTCAATCGACGAGGCGGCCGCAGGTCGCCTCGACCTCCTCGCGGAGCGATCGGGAGAGCGGGGACGCGGGGCGGAGCCGCTCGAGCGCGAGCAGCCCCTGGTACGCGTCGCGGCAGCGGCCGCTGGCCAGGGCGACCGCCGTGAGCTGGGCGCGGTCCTGGACCGTCATCGTCGCGAAGCGGTCCTCCCGATCGTGCGCCGCGACGACGGCGATGCACGCGACGAGCACGGCGGCGCAGCCGGCGACGATGGCTACGGTCGCCCGGGCGGAGTAGCGCAAGCCACGCCGCCACGTCGTGGCGATCGCCGCGCCCGCGATGGCACCTCCGAGGTGCGCGGCGTTGTCCACCCGCCCGCCGGTCATGCCCGAGAGCGCCCCGAAGACGGCGACGAAGCCGAGCCATCGCGCCATCGCCTGCGTGAGGGGGCCGCGCCATCCTTGCACGCGCCAGCCGACGACGAGCGCGGCGGCGATGACGCCCATGATGGCCCCGGAGGCCCCGACGGTGAAGCCCTCCTCGCCCGCGAGCCACCCGTGGGCGACGCTGAGGGCGTTGCCGAGCGCGCCCGCGACGAGATAGAGGGGCGCCATGCGGGCCGAACCGACCGCTCGCTCCACGATCGGCCCGGCCTGCCACAGGGCCACCATGTTGAACGCAAGGTGGATGATTCCGCCGTGGAGGAAGCACGCCGTCACCAGCGTCTCCCACCGGTGCTCGCCCACGGTCGCGAAGGCGTAGCTCGCGCCGAGCGCCAGGGCCGCGCGCGAGGAGAGGTCGGTCACCAGCCGGGTGAGCGCGCTCTGCACAAGGAACATCGCCACGTTCAGCGCGAGCAGCGAGCGCGTCACGGGGGCCTGGTCGAGCCACCGGGGCGGCACCAGCCGGTCGTCGTTAGGCGGCTCCACGTACACGGGCCGGGGCTGCGGCGAGAGGGACACGGTGTGGGTCTCATAAGCCAGCTTCGCCGGCGTTGCGAACGGGGCCGCGCCTTTCTTGGCCGCGGCCGCGGCCGCGCGATAAAGCCATGCTCGGATGGAACCGCTCGTCGGGGTCGCGCTCGCGATGCGCGGGCTGGTGCGGCGTGGGCACGGCCTCGCCGTCGCATGTGCGCTGGCCGCCTACGTCGTCGGCGGCGGCGCCACGGCGCCCTTCGGGCCTGCCCAGGCGGCCGCCCTCGCGGCGTGGACCGTCGTCCTCGGGACGCGCGCGCGGCGGAAGGTGACCCACACAGGCGACTCCAGCGTGCTGCTCGACGTGGAGCTCGGCGCGCTGCTGTCGGTCGCCCTGGAGGCCGTGCTGCTTCGATACGACGGAGGCCTGACCGGGCGACTCTCCCCTGCCCTCTACGTGCTGGTCACGCTCGTGGCCGCGTTCGCGCGCCCCGGGGCGGCGCTCGTCGTGGTGGCGTGGATGGTCGGGCTCGAGGCGGCGCTGCGCTTCGTGACGCTCCGCGAGACCGACGCCACCGGCTTCGCGACGCACACCGGCTTCGTCGGCGCCTTCGCCCTGCTGAACCTGACGCTCCTGCGCGCCGAGGTGGCCCGCGTCCGCGCGACGGCGCGCGCGCGCATCGAGGCGCAGCTCGTCCGGATCAAGGAGGACGCCCGCAGCTACCGGCTGCTCGGGGCGGGCGAGCCGAACGACCGCGACGACGTCCGCAGCGATCGCCTCGCGCGGGCCAGCGTCGAGGAGATCCACCAGTCGGTGCACTACGCGCTCGACCTGCTGCGCCGGTCGTTCGACCTGCACACCGCCGTGCTGCTCTGGCTCAACGACGCCGGGACGCACCTGCGCATCAGCGAGCTGTCCACCGCGTCCGAGAGCGTCCACGACGCGCCGTTCGCCGCCGGCGACGGGGTGCTCGGCGCCGTCCTCGCGAGGCGCGCGCGCGTCTCGCTCCAGTCGCTCAAGCCCAGCTTCAAGGTGCCGTACTACGACGGCCCCTGCCCCGTGCGCGCGCTGACGGCGATCCCGCTGCTCGACGGCGAGACGCTGCGCGGGGTCCTGGCCATCGACCGGCTCGAGAACGACCCGTTCACCCCGCACGAGGAGGAGGTCGCCGGCCAGGCCGCGCGGTTCTGCCTGCGCGCGATCCAGAACGAGCGCGTCTTCTTGCAGCTGGAGCGGGCGAAGGTCGAGCAGGGCAAGCTGTACCGCGCCGCGCAGGCGCTCGGGGCGGCGCTCAGCGAGAAGGACGTGGTCGACGCCGGGGTGAAGGCGGCGCGCGAGATCGCGAGCTTCGATCTCGCGGCGGTCACCGTCTACGAGGCCGAGACCAGGACGCACGAGGTGGTCGCCGCCAAGAGCGCGGGAGGCGAGATCGACGATCTCGTGGGGATCCGCTTCTCGCACAACGCGGGGCTCGTCTCGATGGTCGTGCAGAACCGCTGCCCGCTGCCCTACCGCGGGGAGCACGAGGGGGCGAACAAGGTCGTGCTGAGCAAGCGCGTACCCTGGCCCGCGCACCCCAGCCTCCTCGTCCTGCCCCTGGTCATCCACGACCGCGCGCTCGGCACGCTCGTGCTCGGGGCGAAGCGCCGCCACGCCTTCGGCGACTCGGTGCGCCCGACGCTCGAGGTGCTCGCGAGCCACCTCGCCGTGAGCCTGTCGAACGCGCGGATGGTGGCCAAGCTGGAGACGATGGCCACGACCGACGGTCTGACGGGCCTCTTCAACAAGCGCGCGATGCTCGACGCGGCGACGCAGAAGGTCGCGGCCGCGGCGCGCTTCGACCGCAAGCTGGCGCTCCTGGTGCTGGACATCGACCACTTCAAGAAGGTCAACGATACCTACGGGCACGACGTCGGCGACCTGGTCATCAAGGCGCTGGGCGAGGTGCTCAAGCGGCAGAAGCGGGCCACCGACGTCGTCGCCCGCTTCGGGGGTGAGGAGTTCGTGGTGCTCTGCGAGCAGACCGAGGAGAAGGGCGCGATGCTGCTGGCCGAGCGGATCCGCGAGGAGCTGCAGAAGACGAGCTTTCGCGCGTCCCAGGGCGGTTTCTCGGTGACCTGCTCGATCGGCATCGCCACGATGCCGGAGGCGGGGCTCGACTGGGAGAGCCTGTTCAAGGCAGCCGACGAGGCGCTCTACGTGTCGAAGCGATCGGGGCGCAACCGGTGCACGGCGTGGCGGGCGCCGGCATCGCGGAAGATGGCGGCGGGGGCGCGGTAGAGGGACGAACGGCAAGCCGCTGGCGTTCAACTCGCAGATCCAGGCGCTGAACGTCAAACACTGCATCAGGCGCTCGACGAGGGCATCACCGCAGCGCGTGCCGGTGCTCACGTGGACGCTGAGCAGTTCATCCAGGGCTGCTCGACAGCAAGTGAAGACGCGGCTCTCCCTCCCGTGAACATCGAGGACTTGATGACCGTTCTCGACGCCGAGGCCGCCGAAGAAACCGGCGTGCCTCCCGCCTCGAAGGGAGCTACCCTTGAAAGCGATGCAACCGCTCAAGGCTCACGTTCACAAGGGGCGCCTCGTGCTCGACGAACCCACGGAGCTTCCCGAGGGCGAAGTGGTCGAGCTGCTCCCCGTCGATGAAGTGCTCGCCCGTGGCGGCGATTACCTGGACGATGAAGAGCGGGCACGGCTACATGCGTCCATCGAGCGTGGTCTCGCAGACGTGAAGGCGGGCTGTACGACCGACGCTCGTGAGGTAGTGCAGCGACTGAGAGCCCGAGCCGCAAGCCGGTGAAGGTCGAGCTTTCCGCCGAGGCCAACGCTCAGGCGCAGGACATCGACACCTGGTGGCGCGAACATCGGCGGGCTGCCCTCGATCTCTTCACGGATGAACTCGACCGTGCTCTCTTGACCCTCGGCGAAACGCCGGGCATCGGGGCCAGCTACACGGCGGGTGCCAGGACGGTGAGACGGCTCCTGCTGGAGCGGAGCCACTACCATCTCTACTACGAGGTCCAGAACGACCGCGTGTTCGTCCTGGCCGTCTGGAGCGCCTTCCGTGGGCGCTCCCCTCGGCTGTGAACTTGGGCGAGTAGGTACCGCTTGGTGCCTCGGGCGAGCAAGGGCCGGCGAGTTCACATAGAAGACGTTAGAGGACCTTCGCGGCTTCCGCTCGGACTGAAAACGTGGTCCATTTGGTCGCTGCCCGGATGGGCACATCGGCGTCCGTCGTGAGCAAGCTTGAGGCCGGGGGCGACGTGAAGGTCTCCACGCTGCAGCGATACTGCTCGGCCATCGGCGAGCGGTTTCGCGTTGCAGTGTGATCGAGCGCCTATCACGGCGGAGCGGGGAGGTGCATCGCGGTCTCGCTCGAGCGGGCCATGGCTGTGTGCTTCGCGTGCGCCTCCCTGTCAGCCCTCGCCGACAACAGCCACGCTGCAGGTGCAGCTGAGAGAAACCATCGCCGAACCTCCTCCCACAATGGGTGCGTGACGCTTGCGGTCGACGCGCTTGCCTCTCAGGGAGGCACGAGCTGGCTGCCGCCCTGACCCTGGTAACCCAGCCCCCAGCAGATCAGCCGGTCGTCGGTGCGGATGCCGCAGGTCGTATGCGCGCCCGCGCGCAGGACGCGGTAAGCGCCGCGCGAAGGCTCGCCCGGCGCCTCGCCGCGCAGCCCCGTGCCCCAGCACTGGAAGCGCCCGTCGTCGTGCAGGCCGCAGGTGTACGTCTCGCCGGCCGCCAGCGCCGTCACGCCGGGAAGGTCGGTGGGGCCGGCCGGCGCCTGGCCCTGGCTGTCGTTGCCCCAGCACACCATGCGGTGGTCGCTGCGAAGCGCGCAGGTGTGGCCGAAGCCCGCGGCGATCGCGACGCACCCCGTGGCCGAGGAGGGGACCTGCGCGGCGCCGCCGTCGCCCCAGCACACCGGCGTCCCGTCGCTCCGGAGAGCGCAGGTGTGCGCGTCGCCAGCGACCAGCTGCACGTAGCTGTCGGCCGACGGGCCGGCGGGCGCCTGGTGGAAGGTGTCGTCTCCCCAGCAGAGCACCTTGCCGTCCGTGCGCAGCGCGCAGGTGTGGGACGTGCCCGCTGCGACGGCGGTGAAGCGGTCGGCCGCCGCGCCGTCCGGCGGCAGTGCGTAGGGCGCTCCGAAGTCGGTCAGGCCCTGGCCCCAGCACACGAGCTGCTGATCGTCCTGGATCGCGCAGCTGCTATACGACCCGGCCGCGACCGCGACGTAGCGCTGGCCGGGCGCCGCCGGCGGCGTGGCCGAGCCGTACCCGTTGGTCCCCGCGCATTGCAGCGTCCCGTCCTGGCGCAGGCCGCACACCTTGTCGAGCGCGACCGCCACGTCGACGAACGCGTCGCCGGAGGGCAGAACCGGCGACTGGCCGACCGAGTTGTCGCCCCAGCACACGAGCTTGTCGTCGTCGCGAACCGCGCATGGGCCGGCGAGCCGCTTGTAGACGGCCGCTCCCTGGGGCGGCCCCGGCACCCGAGACGGCACGCCCCAGCGGAAGAGCGAGCCGCCCTTCTCGAGCGCGCAGTACGGCGCGACCTCGGTGAACGCGAGCCCTTCCGACCCGGGGGGGACGTCGCCCTCGGGGGCGCTGTCCCACCGCCAGCTGCGCAGGCTGCCGTCGGCCGTCACCGCAAATCGGTCGAAGTCGTCGGACAGGGCGATGGCTGCGAAGCGGCCGGGCGGTGGGGCGAAGCCGCCGATCCGACCCCAGCAATCGACCTGGCCGTCGGTGTGGACGCCGCAGACCGTGTCGTCGCCGGCGGCGAGCGCGCTGAACGCGCCGGGGGGCGTCGGGACGTCGGCCTGCTGCTGGCTGAACTGGCCCTGGCAGAGCACCGTGTCGTCGAGCGCGATGCCGCAATTGAATCCGGCGCCCTGGGCGATCGCCTTGTAGACGCCGGAGGAGGGGCCGGAGGGCGCCTCGCCCTGGTCGTTGGCGCCCCAGCACATCACGTGGCCGTCGGTGCGGATCGCGCAGGCGCTGTAGCTGCCGGCGGCGACGCTCGTGAACGCATCGGTCGAGGGCCCCGGCGGCGCACGTCCGTACGCGTTGTCGCCCCAGCAGACCAGGTGGCCGTCGATCGTGATCGCGCACGTGTACAAGCCGCCGCTGGCCACCTGCGCGACGCCGGGCTGACTTTGAACGCGCGCGGGCGCGCTGTACACGCCGGTGGAGCCTGCCGCGGAGACACGCGCGCGGTAGTAGCGCGCGACGCCCGCGGGGATCCCGGCGTCGTACCAGGCCACGCCGGTCACGCCCGGCAGGTCGGCGTACGCGGCGTCCCCGTCGCCCGCGGAGCGCTGCCACTGGTAGTCGAGCGGCGCGAGCTTGCGGAAGCCGGTGGATGCGGGCGTGCTGTCGCCGGCGCCCGACGCGCTGCGCGCCCGGATGCGGTAGTCGACCGGCGCGTCGGCGCTCGTCGAGTCGTCGACGTGCAGGGCCACCGCCCCCTCGGGTACGACGTACGCGGTGGCCCGCGCGGTGCCTGCCTGGAAGATCGCCGCGGGCGCCCCGGTGTCGACGTAGTCTTGGACATCGTCGAGCGGCGACCACTGCGCGTCGCCGTCGCGGTTCAGATCGTAGCCGACGACCTGCGGCGCGGCGCGCCTGCCCGTGACGGGCGGCGGCGTGGCGCTCGGCCAGTCGCCGTAGATCGCCACGACCGAGTAACCGTGGGCGTCTCCGGGCAGCGCCGTGGCCGGGGGTGACCAGCGGAGCTCGACGCCGTCGGTGCGCGTGCCCTGCGAGGCGGTGAGCTGCGCGGGCGCCCCGAGCGCGCCGGGGCTCACGGCCGTGTCGTCGTAGACCGACACCGGGGCCGCGACGGCGGCGATCACCGAGCCGTCGCGCAGCACGCGATACTCGCTCGGGCGGGCGTCGACGGGCGGGAGCCAGGTCACCCGCACCTCGGCTTCGAGGGTCTGCGTCGCCGACACCTCTCTCGGCGGCGGGCGAAGGGCCGGGCTCGCCGGCGCCGGCTCGCCGCCGGCGTCGCTCGCGTTCAGCGAGGTGCGGGCACCGCAGCCGGCGCCCAGCGCGAGGAGCGCGACCGGGCGAGCCGCCTTCGCGACTCGACGCGTGAAGCTCGCGCGAGGGCGCGGCACGATCATGGCAGCACCACGGGGTCGCCCGACTGGCCAAAGTGCCCGGCGCCCCAGCAGATCACCTTGCCGTCGCCGGCGCGCACCCCGCAGGTCCCGTCGTGCGCGGCGGAGAGCGACGTGTAGCTGCCCACCGACGCGCCGGTCGGACCGTACGCGCGGCCCCAGCAGACCACCTTGCCGTCGTCGCTGCGAATCGCGCAGACGTGGGCGTCTCCGGACGCCACCGCGCGGTAGCGATCGTCGGACGGACCGGTGGGGGGAATGAAGGAGTCGACCGTCGAGCCGCTGAGCGCCGCGCCGCCCCAGCAGCGGAGCCTCTGATCGGCGGCGCCGATGGCGCAGGTGAAGGCGGGGCCCGTGGAGACGGCGCTGAACGAGTCGACGGAGGGACCGGCCGGCGCCTGACCGAAGGCGTTGCTCCCCCAGCAGCGCAGCTTGCTGTCGGCGCGTATCGCGCAGAGGTGCCCGCCGCCGAAGCCGACCGCGGTGAACGACTCGCTGCCGAAGTCCGCGGGGAGGGCGCCGAGGCTTCCCCAGCACGCGAGGGTCCCGGTGGACGCGCCGATCCCGCAGCCGCCGCGGTCCGCGACCGAGAGGGCACGAAAGAGCGCACCTGCCGGGGGGGCGAGCGGCGCCGAGGGAGGATCGTACGGACTGTACCCCCAGCATCGCGGGCTGCCCTGGCTGTCGAGGGCGCACGCGTAGGGGTCGCTCGAGGAGACCGCCGTCGTGACATCGCTCGCCCCCGGCGGGGTCCCGGCGAGCAGCCACGCGCTCGCGCCCCAGCAGTGCACGTGCCCGCCCGCGTCGGTCGCGCAGGGCACCGAGCCGCCCGAGACGGAGGTGAAGCGCCCCGAGCGCGGCAGCCACGGCGCCTCGCCCGTGCCGTTCTCCCCGAAGCACGCGACCTTGCCCCCCACGAGGATCGAGCAACCGTGGCGCGTGCCGATGGCGAGCCCGAGCGACCGCTGGCTCGTCACCCCTCCGGCGCCGTCGGGCACCGAGGATCCCCAGCACACCGGTGTGTCGTCGGCTCGGCGCAGCGCGCACGCGAAATCCGAGCCCACCGCGATGCCATGCACGGGGTCGCTCGGCGGGTTGTCGACGGTGGAGCCCCAGCACACCGCGCGCCCGTCGGTCGCCCGCACCGCGCACGTGCCGCCCGCGTAGTTCGTGGACACCTCGGTGACCGCGTCCTGCGAGGGACCCTGGGGTGGGGGAACCCCGTAGCCGCCCCAGCACACGACCTTGCCGTCCGCCGCGCGGATCGCGCAGACGCTCTGTCCCGCCGCGGCCACGTGCAGGAACGAGCCGCCCGGTCCCGTGGGCGGTTCCCCCCAGCAAGCCAGCGTGCCGTCGCTCGCGCGCACGCCGCAGGTGAAGTGCGAGCCGGAGGCCACCTCGCGGAACGCCTCGGTCGACGGATCGGCAGGGACGGGCGGCGTCAGCGACGCGCCCCCCCAGCAGTGAACGAGCCCGCTGCCCGCGCGGAGAGCGCAGGCGTGGCTGTCGCCGATCGCCACGTCGGAGTAGGCCTGCAACGCGGCCGCGTCGAGCGGGACGCCACCCAGCGCGAAGGGCGCGAGGCCGTGGCCGCCCCAGCACGCGACCGAGCCGTCCACGCGGATCGCGCAGCTCAGGTTCTCGGCCGCCGCCACCTTCGCGATGGCCGGCTCGGTCTGAGCGCGCGCGCCGGCGGTGACGGCGTCGGCCGCGCCGTCCGCGTGGAGCGAAGCGCGGTAGTAGCGGGCCGCCCCGGGGGGAAGGTCGGCGTCGTACCAGGAGGGTCCGGTCACGTCGGGCAGCGGCGCGTAGTCGCCGTCGGCGTCGGCGGACGAGCGCTCCCACTGGTAGGTCAGCGGGCCGACCCCCCGAGCGCCGCGCACCGGCGCCGAGGCCGGTCCCGGTCCGTCGGGGCCGACCGCGCGCACCCGGTACTGGGCCGCGACGGGCTGAGCGCTGGCACCGGTCGCGACCAGCGTGACCGCCCCGAGGGGAACGATGTACGGCCGCGCGTCGACGCTGCCCGGGTCGATCGCGCCGAGAGGCGCGGACACGTCCAGGTAGCTCGAGGCGGACGTCAGCGGCTGCCACGTCCCGAGATCCTCGCGCTCGAGGTCGTACCGGACGATGCCCGGCGCGGCCCGGAAGCCGACGGCCGAGTCGGACGGCACGCTCAGCACCGCGCCGAAGCGGGCGGTTACGGCGTAGCGATGCGAGGCGCCAGGCACCGCCGGGGCGACGGACCACGTCAGCATCACCCCGTCGGTGCGCGTGCTCGACGACGTGGTCAGCGACGGGACGCCGGGCGTGCCGGCCTCGGCTTGCGCGTCGTCGTAGCGCAGGGTGGTCGCGGAGACCTCGGCGAGCTCGACACCGTCGCGCAACAGGACGAAGCCGTCGGCCGACCGGGCCGTCGGGCCGCGCCACTCGACGTGGACGACGGCCTCCAGGGTGCCGGCGGTCGCCGTGACGTCGTAGGGCCGGTCGGGCTGCGCCGCCGGATCCAGGGTCCCTCCAGATGCCGGCGTCCCACCGCAGGCCGCCGTGGACCCTGCCGCGAGCAGCGCGACGCAGGCGAACAGCTTGCCGACGGCCAGCCGCCTGCAGCGATGTGCCGGCGCCTCGGCTCCCCGCATGGGCGCGGACTGTAGGTGGCGGGTCGACGAGGCGCAACGGCGCGTCGCCCGCTGCGCGCCTCGCGCGGCCGCGTCACTCGGGCGCCACGGTCACCCCGAAGAACGCTCCGACCCTTAGCGCGCCATCGACGCGCTGCCCGACCACCCGGCAGACGAGGTGACCAAGACCGAAGCCATCCGGATGCTCGTTCCCCACATCCTCGGGATGCGAGCCAAGGGGTACCGGCTGGCGGACATCGCCAAGATGCTGTCGGACCGCGGCATCCCCGTGAGCGCGGCGGCCCTCCAGAAGCACCTGAGTCACGTCCGGAGGAAGAGGGGCCAGAGCAAACCGAGGGCGCCTCAAGAGCGTCTGGCTCCGGTCTCGCCGGGTGTCGCCGTCTCGAACGGCGAGCCGGCCGCACCTCCGGCGACACGCGCGAAGCATGCCGACCCCGCACCACCCGGCACGCCCCCCGAGCGCAAGGGAGGGTCGTAGCCCGCCAAGAGATCCGAGACCGTCGCAGAAGGCGCGCCCCACACTCGGATCTTCGCCGCGCAGCGGTCGGCTCAACAGGGGACGGTCGGCAGTGCGATAATCACCCGCAGCCTCGCGCTGATCGCCCCCGAACCACCATGAAACCGAGAATCATGTACGTCGAGTGCAAGAGCGAGAGCCTGTCCGGTCCGGCTCGCATCGGACGCGTGTCCTTCTCGAAGACCGGCAAGACGCTCTACTACGCGGGGAAGGCCTTCCAGAGCCAAAAGGGCGGGTACAAGGCCAACTACTTCGACCTGGAGACCCTCGAGCAGTACTGGATCTCCGGGCCCCGTCGCGACGGCGCCGACCGCCTCTACGTGAGCAACCTCCCGGTGGAGATCGACGAGGACGTTCGCGTCGAGTACTGGACGGAGATCCGCCGCGAGCCAGACAAGGCGCGGCGAGAGCGTACATGAGGGCATCGTCCGTCCGTCGAGCCCACGCACGGACGCAAGCGCGCAGGATCGTCCTGTGGACCGCGCGTGCCGGCGTCGCCGACGTCCACGCGAAAGGCTTCGCATGGTTTCGCACTCGATTGTGCCCCGCGCTCGACGCGTTCGCCGCCACCGCAAAGACCGCGACCGATCGCCGGACGTTGAGCCAGGCCTGCTACGTCGTGCGAGACGTCCACGACTGGAACGGCGCCCCACGGGCGGCGATCGCCGCCTACCGCCGCTCGCTTCGCCACGACCCTCGTCAAGCCGCTAGCTGGCGCGAAATCGGAAGCATGCAGGATCGAATGGGAGACGGCCGGCACGCTCGCATGGCCCTGCGGCGCGCACTCGCGCTCGACCCGGAAGACCAGTGCGCCAGAGACGACTTGACCACGCTGAACGAGCACGGGGCGACCCGCGTCTACGACGAGACAGATCCGGTCTGGACTGCGGACGAACTCCTGGCGCGTGGGCACGCCCAGCAGGAGTCGAACGTCGTCTCGCGCGTGCGCGGGGTTCGCGGCCTCCTGTGCGCCGCCCGCGTCCACGGCGCGCGAGGGGACGGAGCAGCCGTTCTCCGAACGTGGGACCGAATCGCCCGATCGCACGGGTCGGTCGAGCTGTCGTACGGCGATTGGTTCTTTCTCCCGAGCGCGACGTTCGACGAACCCGCATTCTGGAGCGCGCTCTGGAGCCTCGGCGGGCGCCTTTCCGAGTGCGTGTTCGTGCGCTCGGAAACCCTCAGCGACGCTCGGTCGAAGGAGCGGCTTCCGGGACGTCGCTCCTCACGCAGCCGGGGCACGCAGAGGCTCATGATTCGCTACCACCTCGCGCGCACGCGGGCCGATGCCTCGTCGCTCCGGCGGTTGCTCAGCCTCTACCCGACCTGGAAGGAGCCGCGCGACCTGCCGAACCAGATGGCCTCCCGGGGCGCATCCCCCACCTGACATGGTGACCCTCCTCCTCCCCGGACTTGACGGCACCGGCCGGCTCTTCGACCCCCTCCTGCCCCATCTCGATCCCGCCCTCGACGCCCGCGCGGTGTCCTTCCCCCCGGACCGCCCTCTCGGCTACCAGGACCTCCTCGCCGAACTCGACATCCCTCGTGGCCCGTTTGCCGTCGTCGCCGAGTCCTTCTCCGGTCCCCTCGGCATCCTCCTCGCCACCCGGTACCCCGACCAGGTCCGCGCCCTCGTCCTGGTCGCCTCCTTCGCTCGCGCTCGCACCCTCACAGCACGCATCGGCGCCACCCTCGGGGCCCCGCTCTTCCGCGTCCGTCTTCCCGATGTCGCGCTGCGCTGGGCGATGCTCGGCATGGACGCCACGGACGCCGACGTCCACGACGTCCGCACGGCCATCGAATCGGTCGACCCCGCCGTGCTAGCTCACCGACTTCGAGAGGTCGCCTCGGTCGACGTCACAGCCGAGTTCGCAGCCAGCGTCGTGCCCACGCTGTACCTCGCCGGGAAACGCGACCGTCTGGTGGGCCTGAAGTCCGTGGACCCGCTGCATCGCCTTCGCCCCGACCTGCAGAGCCAAGTGCTCGACGCCCCTCACCTCGTCCTTCAGCGAGCCGCGGCGGAAGCGGCCACGCGGATCTCCCAGTTCCTTCTCCCGGTCCTCGTGCACTAGCGACGCCGCAACCTTGGCACCCGCCGCGGCGCCTTCCGACTCCGCTTCGCCAGCTCCCCCAAGTAATCCTCGATCGTCATCCCGTGCGCCGCAGCCAGCTTCTTCAACGTCTCGATCTGCGGCACCGTCCCTCCCTCTTCGAGCCGACGCACCTGCCGATCGGTCAACCCCTCGACGTCCGACTGCTTCAACCCGCGCTCCTCCCGAAGTCGCCGGATCGCGTCGGCATAACGCGTCGCATCCTGCCGAGCCCGCGCCTCGTGCTCCCGACGCACCTCCGGATCCGCATGCTCGCGGATCGTGTCCAGGTTGATGTCCACATCGGCCTCCGGCCACCGGATGCGGCTCCCACTCGCGCTCAGCTCGAAGTTCGCCCGCACCCGTCCGGACATCCGCGCGAGCGCCGGCATCTCGGCCACCGGAACCTCGAACCGCCGCGGCTCGCAGCTCCACACGACCAGCTTCTCATCCTCGATCGCCACCGACGCGATCAGTTCCTTCTCCGCCCCCTTGCCGTGCGCCAGGACCATCCGGCGAACCGCCTCCGGCTCCGACGCAATGAACGGCTCCCGCTCCACGATGTGCGACCAGCGCGCAAACGCCTGCAACGCCAGGTGGCTCATGGGCTCGGCGAACGTCTTCCCGATGTAGACCATCGGAACATCGCGCATCCCTTTGACCGCGACCCGGTAGAGCCGCCCGAGCTCCCGACGACCCGCCTCCGTCTCCAGGTCCTCCAGCAACGTGATGAACAGCCGATGCCCCGAGCGCCGCGACGCATCCGTCGTGAAGCGCATCCCCGGCAGCGCCCCCAGCGCCCGCACGACCTTCGCCCTGGCGTGATCGGAAACCAGAATCTCGACGCTCTCCATGGCTCTACCTCGCGGGTCCTGGATCCTTCACGTGAACTCCCCGCTGCCACTCTTCCAGAAGCTCGGCACGATGCTCCTCGGCCTTGCCCGTGATCGCGCGAAGCTCCCCCGGTCGGGGCTGGTTGCCCTTCCTCTTCGGATTCTTCGGCCAGACCGTCTCGAGCATCTCGTCGGGATGACGCATGAAGTGAACCTTGATCTCCCAGTCACCCGCCTTCTCGACATGGAAGTGCGGCGGCAAGTGGTCCTCCGAGTTGAACCACAGGTCGAACCCGGGGAGCTCGAAGGCTCGGACCTTCGCCACGGGTAGAAGGCTAGCTCACAGGACATTCCTGTCAACCGGCAAGAGAATGTCCGCCACCCCGTCGAAAGATCAGCCGGGCTCGCCTCTTGAGGCCGCTCTCACGTCGGTGCGACCTTCCATGAAATCGATCTTCACACAACTCGTCGCGCGCAGCGTTTTGTCCGCAGCTTCCGCCAAGATCGGCAGACAAACGAGGCGTGCCCTTTCTGCCGAGACGGCGGACCTCGAGACGACCCGATGAGCACCCCTCCCCGCCATGACGCCGACGACTGTCTCTGGAACGCCTAGAACGTCGCTCGCTTCCTCAAGGTTGGACCGGATCGTGCTGAACCGCGAGGTCACGATCGTGCGCTGCGCGGGCGCCACGCAGTCTCATCGCGTCGGAATCATACCGGTTCGTCGCGCGAAGCGATCGCGCCGAGCGCGAGAGATTCACGGAGGAAGCGCGCGATCGTCTCCACTCGGGGACGACGCCCCCTGGCGGGGACAGGATGGTGAGGCTGCGGTGGGAGGGACACTACACCTGGCCGAGCGGAGGCTCAGCCACCCCAGGGCGGGCGCCTTCCCTGCCGTCCCCTCCGTACACCGTAATCACGACCGCACCGCCCACCTCGGCGACACATCGCAGCGTCGGAGGCGTTACTCGCAACTCGAACGCATGCGTATCAGCACCGGCCTGGACCCCGATATTGAACTCTCTGGCCGTAGCGTCGTCCCATAGCTTCCTGGACCTTGCCGGAAGGGCCATTTTATCAGCTCAACAAATCTCAGGATCGAGCCCTCCGCACCGCCTGTGTCGCCAGATAGCTCTAGAGTCGCGCGATGGGTGGCATTCGACACCTCGGACGACATGACGAGCACGGCGTCCCCGAGATCTGTTACCAGCGGTGTGAGATCTTGTCTGGATTCAAGATCGAGGTCAACGGACAGGAAGAACGTGTTCATCGGAAGTCCCTTCAAGCATGCGCCCACTACGGTCTGAATAGGCAATTGTTGACGATCGTGGGGATCCGGAGAATTCCGATCGTCGCGAGCTGAAGCAGGCGTAGAGGGTGTCCGGCTGCGGGGCAGGCTGGACGGGTTGTGGGCTGTTCACGCAGCTCGCTGCTTCTTCTTGCTCCTCTGGGAGGCGGGTGATGCGGGGTCAGGCTCGGGGCGC
>PLYU01000287.1:8426-11581 GCA_003153495.1 Myxococcales bacterium | reverse complement strand
GACGTACATGAACCTCTCGGGCGACAGCGTCCAGCCGGCCGCCGCGTTCCTCAAGGTCCCCCCGCAGAACGTCGTCGTCGTGCACGACGAGCTCGACCTGCCCTGGCGCGAGGTGCGCCTGAAGGCCGGCGGCGGCCACGCCGGGCACAACGGCCTCCGGAGCATCATTCAACACCTCGGCCCTGACTTCGTCCGCGTCCGGGTTGGCATCGGCAAGCCGCCGGCCGGCTTCCGCGGCGACGTGGCCGACTGGGTCCTCTCGGGCTTCGACGCGAGCGAGCGGGCGGAGCTGCCCGACGTCGTCGATCGCGCGCAAGCCGCGGTCGTGGCCGTCGTGAAGACCGGCCTGGCCGCCGCGCAGCTCGCGGTCAACACCAAGCCGAGGTGATGGTCGAGCGAGAGGAGAGCCGCCAAGACGCCGAGGCGCCAAGAAATGAATCTCTGACTGGCGTCTTGGCGTCTTGGCGGCTCTCGTGCTACTAGCCCGGCTCCCTCGCTCGTGGGCAGTACGTCCCACGGGCCCACGCTCCCAGCGAAGGCGGGGACGAGCCCAAGAGGATCACAAATGAACGTCAGCAGTCCGGCCGCATCCGCGGGCCCGCAGAAGCAGGACAGTGCCCGAGAGTACGAGACGATCTACATCCTTCGGTCCGACGCCGACGCCGAGGCGGCCGAGCGCGTCCAGGCCCGCGTGACCGACGCGCTCGATCGCGAGCATGGCAAGCTGGTCAAGGTCGAGGCCTGGGGCCGCCGCAAGCTGGCGTACCCGATCGGCCGGCAGCGCCGGGGCGTCTACGTCTACCTCAAGTACGTGGGCGGCGGCGGCCTGGTCGCCGAGGTCGAGCGCAACCTGAAGCTGCAGGACTCCGTCATCAAGTACATGACCGTGCAGACGGCGGGCGTCGTCGACCTCGCCGCGCTCCAGATCGACCCCGAGGAGACGAAGCTCGGCAAGTTCGAGCTGCTCCCGGAGGACGAGAAGGAAGAGTCGCGCGAGAAGCAGCTCGGCCTCATCGACCTCGGCCCCGAGGCGCCGAGGGCGCCGCGCCCCCCCGAGGAGGGCGACGAGGCGGAGGCCGAAGAGGGGTTCGAGGCCCGTGCCCCCAAGGCGAGCGGCGAGGAGGTTTGACCCATGGCCATGATGGATGACGACAAGGACTTCAACCGTGGTCCGGATCTCAACGCCGACGTGGGTCGGCGACGCACCGGCAAGAAGCGCATCTGCCGCTACTGCGCCGACAAGGCGCTCCTCATCGACTACAAGGACCCGCAGGCGCTCCGGTACTTCGTGACCGAGCGCGGGAAGGTCGTCCCCCGCCGCATCAGCGGCAACTGCGCGCGGCACCAGCGCAAGGTGCAGCTCGCCGTGAAGCGCGCCCGCAACATCGCTCTCTTGCCGTTTACCGTCACGCATTGACCATCGGTCGAGGGGAGCGCCCGCTCCCCTCGCGCTCCCCAGCATTCGGACCACGGCTCTCGAGGATTTCACCATGCCTGCCAACATCCAGGTCGTCCTGCAGCATGACGTAGACAAGCTCGGCAAGAGCGGCGAGGTCGTGCGCGTCCGCCCGGGCTTCGCGCGAAACTACCTGCTCCCGAGGCAGCTCGCCGTCGCCGCGACCACGGCGGCCGTCAACCGGATCGAGCACGAGAAGGCCGTTGCCCTCGCGCGCACCGAGAAGGCCAAGAAGGAGGCGCGCGACGTCGCCGGCAAGCTCGACGTGCTGGCCGTCAAGATCGCCCAGAAGGCGGGCGAGGACGGGAAGCTCTTCGGCTCGGTGACCGCCAAGGACATCGAGGCCGCGCTGCGCGCCCAGGGAGTGACCGTCGACCGGCGCAAGATCCAGCTGGCCGAGCCGATCCGGACCCTCGGGACGCACCCGGTGCAGGTCAAGCTCGTGAGCGACGTCATGGCGACGCTCAAGGTGGAAGTCGTCGCCAAGTAGTGCCAAGGGAGGAAGCTCGGGTAAGGTGGCACTGGAACCGAGCGCGCTGGAGGGGCGGGTCCCGCCCCACGACCTCGACGCCGAGGCGGCGGTGCTGTCGGCCGTCATGGTCGACCCGCTGGCCTTCGACAAGGTCAACGAGCACATCGCCCCCGAGCAGTTCTACTCGGAGGCGCACCGTCGCATCTACGAGGCGTGCCGCGAGCTCGCCGCGGCCGGCCGGCCGGTCGACGTGGTGCAGGTCGCGTCGTGGCTGCGGGACCGCGACAGGCTCGCGCAGGTCGGGGGCATGGCGTACCTCACCGAGGTCCTCAACGCCGCGCCGGCGGTCGCCAACGTCGGCGCCTACGCGAAGACGATCCAGGAGAAGTGGCGCGTGCGGCAGCTGATCCTGGCGTGCCAGCGCGTCACTGCGCAGGGATACGTCGGGTACGGCGAGGCGCAGGAGTTCATCGATTCGGCCGAGCAAGCCGTCTACGAGATCGCGCGAACCCGCGACGCGTCCACGATGCGGACGCTGAAGGAGTCCATCTACGACGCCTTCAACACCATCACGAAGGCGAACGCGAGGGGCTCGCGCATCACCGGCATCTCGACCGGCTTCTCGCGCTACGACCGGATGACGAGCGGCCTGCACAACGGCGAGCTCACGATCGTGGCCGCGCGCCCCGGCATGGGCAAGACGTCGCTCGTCCTGAACATGGCGGTCAACGTGGCCAGCCCGCAGCAGCTGGAGAGCGCACGCGACCCCAACCTTCGCTGGGAAGAGCCCGGCTACGGGGTCGTGGTCTTCTCGCTGGAGATGCCCCGAGAGCAGATCGTCAACCGGCTGCTCTGCTCGGAGGCGAAGGTCGACGTGAGCAAGCTGCGCACCGGGATGCTCCAGCCGGTGGACTGGAACAACCTGACGCGCGCCGCCGCGCACCTCAACAACCTCAAGGTCTGGGTCGACGACTCGGCCGTCCTGTCGGTGCTGGACGTGCGCTCGAAGGTACGGCGCCTCCAGGCGGAGTTCGACAAGACCGACCCGGCGACCGGGGAGAAGACCCAGCGCATCGGCCTCATCATGGTCGACTACATGCAGCTGATGAAGGGGCGCGAGCACGTCGCGTCGCGCGAGCAGGAGATCAGCGAGATCTCGCGCGGCCTCAAGCAGCTCGCCAAGGAGCTCAGCCTGCCGGTCATCGCGCTCAGCCAGCTCAATCGCGC
>PLYU01000287.1:0-8413 GCA_003153495.1 Myxococcales bacterium | reverse complement strand
CAACGGCCCGACCGGCACGGTGAAGGTGCGCTTCGACGCCGCGTACACCCGCTTCGATAACCTCGCCGAGGGCGAGTACGACGAGGCGGACGAGGGATGATCCCAACCGGCGAAACGCTCGACCAGCTCGTGATGTCGCGTCACGTGCTCGTCGTGGTCGGGGCGGGCGGCGTCGGCAAGACCACGACCGCGGCGGCGCTCGGCGTGGCCGCGGCGCTGCGGGGGCGCCGCGTCCTCTGCCTGACGATCGACCCGGCGCGGCGGCTGGCCGAGTCGCTTGGGCTCGAGCGCATGTCGAGCGAGGAGCAGACGGTCGCGCCGGCGCTCTTCGCCCGCACGGGGGCGCCCATGGCCGGGTCGCTCACTGCGATGATGCTCGACACCAGGGCGACGTTCGACGAGCTGGTCGTCAAGTACTCGTCGTCGCCGGAGCGGGCGAGGAAGCTGCTCGACAACCGCCTGTACCAGTACGTCTCCACGTCCCTCGCCGGGACGCAGGAGTACATGGCGATGGAGAAGCTCGTCAGCGTGCAGCGCGACCCGCGCTACGACCTCATCGTCCTCGATACGCCGCCGACGGCGAACGCGCTCGACTTCCTCGACGCGCCCGGGCGCCTCATCGAGGCGCTCGACAGCAGGACGATGCAGTGGTTCGTCCAGGCGTTCGAGTCGACCGGCAAGGTCAGCTTCAACCTCCTCGCGCGCTCGGCGGCGCTCGTGCTCCGCGGGCTCGGACGCATCACGGGGGGCGGCTTCCTCCGGTCGATGGCGGAGCTCATCACCGAGCTGAACGACCTCTTCGGCGGCTTCCGGCAGCGCGCGAAGATGGTGGAGGAGTCGCTCCGCAGTCCGGAGGTGTCGTTCGTGCTAGTGACGAGCCCGGCCCCCATGAGCATCAAGGAGGTCGTGTTCTTCAGCGACCGCCTCGTGGAGGCCGAGATGCCGCGCGGGGCCTTCGTGGTGAACCGCTTCCGCCTGCCGCCGCCGCTCGCGGAGTCGCCGCCGTCCGAGGGCGACGCGGCCGAGGCCGCAGCAGCTCGCGGGCTGATGCTGGAGGACGACGGCCCGGCGCGCCTGGTCCGGGCTCACAGCGACGCCGTACGCCTCGCCGCCCTCGACGCGCGCCACGTTCGCGCCCTCGACGAGCGCGCGACCGGTATCGTGCCCGTGGTGCGGGTGCCGGAGCTCGCGGGCGACGTCCACGACCTCGCCAAGCTCCGCGACGTCGCTGACACCCTCATGCGCGGCGGGGTCCCCCGCCCACCACGATGAGCGTGTCATCCCGAGCGAAGCGAGGGACCCCCCAGACGTCTCCCGCGAGCGCAGTTCGGGCGTGGGCATGGCCCTCGCTCGCTTCGTATCGGCGCCACGCCCCCGCACCCCCGCACCCCGCCTGCGCGCGCGGAAGGCGTCAGGGGGGTCCCTCGCTTCGCTCGGGATGACAAGGGGGGGGCTCTACTCGCCCTTGGTGACCTTGCCCGACTCGCTGCGCTCGCGCTTCCTCTTCGCCTTGTAGTGCACCCGCACGGGGACGCCCTCGAAGCCGAAGTCCTCCCGCAGGCGGTTCACGACGAAGCGCCTGTACGAGAAGTGGACCGAGTCGGGCGCGTTGGTGATGGCGACGAACGTCGGCGGGGCGACCTCGGCCTGGGTCACGTAGTAGAGGCGCGGCGCGCGCCCGCCCATCGTGGGGGGCTGCCGCGTCTCGAGCACCTGCTCGAAGAAGCGGTTGAGCGCGCCGGTCGTGACGCGCTTGTAGAACGCGTCGCGCACGCGGTCGATCGTGGCGAAGAGCTCCGCCACGCCGCGCCCGGTCTTCGCGCTGATGCGCACGATCGGCACGTACGGGGCGAAGGAGAGCTTCTCGCGCGCGCTCTCCTCGGCCTTCGCCGTCTCGGTCTTGCTGAGCAGGTCCATCTTGTTGAGGACGACGACCATGGCGCGGCCGCGCTCCTCGGCGAGCCCGAGGATCTTGGCGTCCTGCTCGGCGACCCCCTCGCGCGCGTCGCACAGCATGACGACCACGTGCGCCCGCTCGATGCTCCGGATCGCCCACAGCACGCTGAGCGACTCGACGGCGCTCTCCTCTTTGGCGACCTTGGACTTGCGGCGTATACCGGCGGTGTCGATGAAGACGTAGCGCTTGCCCTCGCGCTCCACGAGCGCGTCGATGGCGTCGCGCGTCGTGCCCGGCCGCGCGTCGACCAGCACGCGGTCCTCGCCGAGGATGCGGTTGAGCAGGCTGCTCTTGCCGGCGTTCGGGCGCCCGATGAGTGCGATGCGCGGCGGGGCCTGCTCCTCGTCGTCCGCCGGCGCCTCCATGTCGGGCAGGGCCTCGACGAGCGCCGACTCGAGGTCGCCGAGGCCGCGGCCGTGCAGCGCGCTCACCGGGTACACCTTGTCGACGCCGAGGCGGTACAGCTCGAACGCCTCGGGGTCGACCTTCGGGGAATCGGCCTTGTTCGCCGCGTAGAGCACCGGCTTGCCGGACGCTCGCAGCAGCCCGACGGCCACCCGGTCGGCCTCGCCGGGCGCGGTCGTCGCGTCGGTGACGAAGATGATCGCGTCGGCCTCGGCGATGGCCGCGCGCACCTGCGTCGCGATCCCGACCTTCATGGGGTCCTCGTCCTCCGGGTCGAACCCGCCCGTGTCGACCACGGTGTAGGCCTTGCCGTACGCGCTCGTGTCGGCGTACTTGCGGTCCCGCGTCACTCCCGGCTCGTCGTGGACGATGGCGATGCGCTCGCGCGCGAGGCGGTTGAAGAGCGTCGACTTGCCCACGTTGGGCCGGCCCACGACGGCGACGACGGGCATGCCGCCCCCGCCGCCGGGGACCGAGTGTCTCGCGCGAGAAGGGTAGTGCTTGGCCACGCTTCAGTCCTGTCCATATCCGAGCGCGCGCAGGCGCTCCTGGTCATCCATCCACCCGGGCGTCGCGCGCACCCGCATCTGCAGGCGCACCTTGCGGCCCAGCATCCTCTCGATGCGCGCGCGCGCAGCCATCCCGATGGCCTTCAACATGTTGCCTTTCGCGCCGACCAGGATCTTGGTGTGCGCCTCGCGCGCCACGTGGATCGAGACCTCGATCTGCGGCGTCTTCCCGCTCTCGTCGAAGCGCTCGACGACCACGGCGACGCCGTGGGGCACTTCCTGCCGCGTGTGCTTGAGGATCTGCTCTCTCACGATCTCGCCGACGAAGAAGCGGACGGGCTGGTCGGAGAGCGTGTCCGGCTCGAAGAGCCGCGGCTGCTCGGGCAAGAGCGCCCGGATCTCGGCGAGCAGCGGCTCCAGCCCCTCGGCGCGCTTCGCGCTGACCGGGACGATCGCCGCGAGCTCGGCGCTCTTCCCGAACCGGTCGAGGAGCGGCAGGAGAAGCGCCTTCTCGGCGACCCTGTCGACCTTGTTGATGGCGAGCACCGTGCGCGCGAGCGGCCCGAGCTCGGCGGCCAGCGCCAGATCGGCCTCGTGACCGCCCGACGCGTCGACCATGAGCACGACCGCGTCGGCGTCGCGGATGGCGCCGCGCGCCGACCGGTTCATCCGCTCACCGAGAAGAGAGCGGGGGGCGTGCAGGCCCGGAGTGTCGAGGAAGACGTACTGCGCGTCGTCCCTAGTGAGCACGCCGCGAACGACGTCGCGCGTCGTCTGCGGGTGGGGGCTGATGATGGCGATCGGCTCGCCGAGGAGGGCGTTGAGCAGGGTGCTCTTGCCCACGTTCGCCCGGCCGACCAGGGCGACCGTACCGGCGCGCATGGCCTGGCCCGGGGTGTTCAGGGCCGGCGTCTTCTGGGGGGAGGTCTTCATGCGGAGTGCGGGCAGCCGCCCTTCGTAGCATGCGCGCCGCTTGCATGGGCCAAGGCCTTGGAAGTAGTGTGGCGCGCCTTCGCGCAGCCATGCCGGACGATAAACACGCGGGAACGACTCGAGACGCGCCTCAGCTCACCCGGTGGGCCCCGCTCGCGGTCGCGGCCGCGGTCCCCGCGCTGGTCTTCTTCGCGCTTCCCCCGCTCACCAAGAGCGGTCTGTGGGACCCCTACGAGCTCAACGTCGCGGACCTGGCGCGCCGCATCGCGCTGAACCTCTACGGCGCGGGCGCCCTGGCGCTGCAGGGCGCCGACAACTCGCTCCCGCACCTGAACGATCTGGGGCGGCCGCAGCTCCCGTTCTCCTCGATCGCGCTCGGGTTCAAGCTCTTCGGCCTCCACGAGTGGTCCGGCCGGCTGCCGCTGGCGCTCTGGGGGCTATCGGGCGTCCTGGCGACGTACGCCTTCGTCGCGCGCATGTTCGACCGCAGAGCGGGGGTCTACGCCGCCGTGGTGCTGACCACGATGCCCCTTTACTTCGTGCAGGCGCGCTCGATGCTCGGCGACGTCTGCACGATGGCAGGGCTGCCGATGGCGTTCGGCGGGCTCGCAGTGGCGGCCTTCGACGCCGCGACGCCCTTCCGGAAGCGCGCGCCCTGGCTTCTCATGGCCGCGCTGGGCCTGGCGGTCGGCTTCGAGAGCCGCGGCGGCCTGCTGGGCCTCGCGGTGCCGCTGCTCGGCGTCGGTCTGGCCTGGGCGGCGGTCCGGGTCTCCTCGGGCCGTCGCGCTCCCGATGCCGGCGGCGACGTCGTCGGCGCGGCGTCGCTCGCGGCCGGCGCTGCGGTGGCGGCCTTCGCGGTCCGCGCCGTGGCCGCCGACAGCAAGGACCTCGACCTGTGGATCGGCACCCTGTCGCACGTGCCGGCGAAGTACCCCACGTTCGATTACTACGTGGCCGCCATCGGCCACGCCCTCGCGCCGTGGAGCGCCCTGCTCCCGTTCGCGTTCGGCCGCTTGCTCCTCGCCCCGCCGGCCGGGGAGGACGCCGCGGCGGCAGAGCGCGAGAGCTTCGGGCGCGTCGCCGTGCTCGTCGGCGCCGCGGTGGCGTTCGTGGCTCACTCTTACCTGGTCGCCCGGACCGACCTCGTCGCGTTCAGCGGCCCGGCCCTGTGCGCGGTGGCGTGCGCGGTCATCATCCGGGACTTCGAGCGCGGCGCGCCTGCGTCGGTCGCCGTGGGGCTCGGGACCCTGGTGCTCGCCGCCGTGCTCCACCACGACTTCCACGAGCTGCCCGAGAAGGCGTACCAGGCCTTCGGGATCACCGGCGCCACCTTCCCCGAGGGCTTCAAGGAGCACGCCCTGAGCCTCTGGTGGGTCACCCTCGGTGGGTTCGCCGTCTGCGCGTTCCTGACCTGGGTCGAGCGCGACGCCGAGCGGGCCCCGTTCGACCCCGCGGGGTACGCTCGCGTCCTCGCGGCTCTGCGCGAGGCCTACGACGGGACGCTCGCGGTCGTGTTCTTCGCCGCGGTGGCGGGTGCGTCGCTCGCCGGGCTGATCGTCTTCGTGGGCCTGAGGTCGCACGCGGGCTGGCTGCCGCAGATGTCGTCGACGGTCCGCGACGTGGTGCTGAACGCCTGGTGGGTCATCGCGCTCCTTCCGCTGGGCGGGATCTTCGGCCTGCTGTTCGCCTGCGACCTCTGGCTGTGGGCCTTCGGGCGATCGAGACCGGCGTCCCGCGCCTCGCTGATGCGAGGGTTCGAGCCGTTCGAGGAGCTCTTCGCGAGGATCCGTCCGGGGGAAGGGGAGAAGCCGCTCGAGCGTCGCGAGTGGCTGGTGGCCGTGCTCGTCCTCGGGCCGCTCATGGTGCTCGGGGTGCCCGCGATCGCGTTCGGTGCGCTCTACGCCTCGGGCTTCAAGCCTGCCGTCGCCGCGCTCTGGGCGGTGCCGTCGGGCGTCACGTTCTTCCTCGTGATGGGCGCGCTGGGCGATCTGCTGCGACACCGGGCCCCAGCCCTGGCTCTCGGGGGGGCGGCTGCCGGCTTCGTGCTGTGCTTCTCGTACTACCCCGCCCTGGCCAACCAGCTGTCGCCCAAGGAGGTCTTCGAAAGCTACCGCCACGTCTGCCCCGGCGCGCCGCTCGGGCTCCTGGGCGTCGGCGGGCGCACGTCCGCGTACTACGCCGGCGGCCAGCCGCAGACCCTGAGCGACGCGACGAGCGCGTACCAGTGGCTCACGGGCGGAGGCAGCGAGCGCCGGTGCCTCGCCCTCAAGGCGGAGGAGCTCGCGAAGATCAACCAGATCTGGCGAGAGCACGCCCCCGAGCCCAAGAGCAACTTGCCCGTCCTCGACGCGCGCTCGAGCCAGATCCTCCTGGCCACGTCCACGCTCGGTTCGGGCGAGAAGAACGAGAATCCCCTGGCCTCCATCGTGCTGTCCGAGCCGCCTCACCCGCAGAGGCCCCTCGACGTGAACATGGAGGACAAGCTCGAGATCATCGGCATCGATCTCCTCGACGAGCGCGGCCGCCTGGTCGACGCCGTGAGCCCCGGCCGCCCGTACCACATGAAGACGTACTACCGCGTGCTGGCGCCCGTCACGACCGAGTGGGAAGGCTTCATTCACATCGACGGCTACCACCGCCGCCACAACGGCGACCACAAGCCGATGAACGGCAAGTACCCGATGTCACTCTGGCTTGTGGGCGATCTGCTCTGCGACGATCACGAGTTCAAGCTGGAGCCGAACTTCACTCCGGGCACGTACACGATCTACTTCGGCTTGTTCGTGGGCGATACGCGGCTCAAGGTGAAGAGCGGCCCGAGCGACGGCGACAATCGGATCAACGGGGGCGCGCTGCGCGTGCAGTAGACCGGGAGAACGACGATGGCGACGACCAAGAACCCGAGCACGCCCGTCGCCTCGGGCGACGAACGCCGCAGCCACGACCGCTTCGAGGTCGAGTGGTCGGTCGACTGCGTGGCGGACGACACGTTCCTCTACGCGGCGATCACCAACATCAGCGCGATGGGCATCTTCGTGAAGACAACCGACCCGCTCGCCACGGGGATGGGCGTGGTCCTGTCCTTCGCCCCGCCGGGGTACGAGCCGTTCAAGCTGGAGGGCGAGGTCGCCTGGATCAACCCGGTGCGGCCGGACGGGGACAACCCGAACCCGGGCATGGGCATCCGGTTCATGAACCTGCGGCCGGACGACCGGGAGAGGCTCGTGGAGGTCGTGAGGACGATCGCGTACGTCAGGGAGCCGTCGTAGGCCCAAGGCGCCGGCGCGAACGACGTTCCCCGGGGCGCGCGCGTCGTCCAGGGCGTGAGCCGGCGAAAGGGCGGAGCCCCCGGGTCAGCCTGGCGCGATCGTGAGCGTGTCCGGTCGACCGCAGCCTCAAGGTCTCTTGCTGTTCGCCCGCAAGACGCATCGCCGGCCCTGTCGCCGTAACGGCTCGAACGAAGTGGCACGAGCCGCGGACTACATTGAGTGGACGCCGAACTGCTTGGCCAACTCCGGCACCGTCGCCTGCTCGCGCAGCGCCGCGATCGCGACCTTCGCCTTGAACTCCGGGTGTATCTCGTACGGGTATGCTTCATCGCTCCTACTCCCCTCCGGTCTGGGAGCAGGCCCCACGTACCACCTTGAACCCCTGGTCCGAAATCCGGGGTCCACTTCACTCTCGCACACGGCCGTGGAGACGGTGGGCGGCGACATCGCGGTCAGCTGCCCGGTCGCAGGGTCGACGTTGTACTGGGCGACGGTCGCGGCCCCCGAGCTCGCGACGCACGCGTGGGCCCCGGAGGGATCGAACGCGACGGCGACGGGGACGCTCAGGCCCCCGCCGGTGACCTTGCCGCTCGGCCTGAGTCCATCCTGGCCGACCGCGTAGAACTCGATCGCCCCCTCGACGGGACCCGGGCATAGATGATCGTGCGGCGGATCGTGATCGTGCGGGGGGTTCGCGCCCGTCTTCACCGCGACGTTCGGGGAGATGGTTCCGTCGCTGCCGTCGATCCGGTACTGCGCGAGGTCCGTGACTTGCTGGCGGCGCGGTTGCGTGACTCATGGCGCGCTGGGCCCCCCGAATCCCGTCCTCCGGTCAAATTACGCGCGCGCAGCGATGGTGAAGCGAGGGGCCGCGATTGCGCTTCGAGGGGGCCTGTGGTAAAAAGGGGCGATACTTCTGCGGCCGAGGGGAACGTCATGGATCGGATCTTTCTGAAGGAAACGGTCGCGCAGTCGGCCCGGCGCGTGGTTCTCGCAGCGTCGGTTGCGTTCGCGCTGGGGTGCGGATCGGGCGACGCGACGACCGCCAGCCCGCGCGATGGATCGGTCGACGGATCATCCGATGGGTCCTCGAGAGACTCGGCCGCCGATTCTGCGAGGGACGCAGCCACGGACGCCGGCCAACCCGATGGCGCCGCCTCGGAAGCCTCCACGGAGGCCGGAGGCTCGTCGGACGGCGGCGACTCCGGCGAGGCGGACGGATCGGACGCGGCTGCGACCACCGGCGACGCAGGGAACGATGCTTCCGGCGGTGACGACGGCGGCGACGCAACGCTCGGCGGCGACGCAACGCTCGGCGGATCCGGTTCCGGCAGCAGCTC
>PLYU01000195.1 GCA_003153495.1 Myxococcales bacterium | reverse complement strand
TCACGACAAGGGTGCCGCTAAAGGACGTCGCCCGCCTCGGGCGAAAGACTCGGCTCCCCGAGGCCCAGCGGAAGGTCTTGTGGGCGATCTTCGAGCGCGTCCGCTCTGGTCTCGCATCCCGCAAGCTGACCACGTTCGCGGAGATGTTCACGTCGCTCGCCGCCGTCATCGTCAAGAGCAAGCACCCGGTCTTCGACTTTGCGGTCGTAGACGAGAGTCAGGACGTCGGCGTTGCCCATCTCCGGTTCCTCGCCGCCTTGGGCGGGGGCCGTCCGAACTCTCTGTTCTTTGCCGGAGACCTCGGGCAACGCATCTTCCAGCAGCCCTTCTCGTGGAAGGCCCTCGGGGTGGACATCCGTGGGCGGTCCCGCACGCTGCGGGTGAACTACCGGACGTCCCACCAGATCCGCTCGCAGGCGGATCGCCTCCTCGGCCCCGTTGTGACCGACGTCGACGGGAACAAGGAGGACCGGAGCGACACCGTCTCGGTCTTCAATGGCCCGCCGCCCACGATCCGCCTCTTCAAGAGCGAGGCCGAGGAGCGGAAGGCGGTAGCCGACTGGATCGTTGTGCGCGGGAAGGCCGGAGTGCTGCCGCACGAGATCGGCGTGTTCGTCCGATCCCCCGTTCAACTGGCCCGTGCGCAGGCCGCCGTGAAGGTGTCAGGCATGCCGTTCAAGACATTGGACGAGCACGTCGAGACGGTAAGCGGGCACGCCTCGATCGGCACGATGCCTATGGCCAAGGGTCTGGAGTTCCGGGCGGTGATCGTGATGGCGTGCGACGACGAGGTCATCCCCTTGCAGGAACGGATCGAGACGGTTGGGGACGAGGCCGATCTGGAGGAGGTCTACGACACGGAGCGGCAACTGCTCTACGTGGCCTGCACGCGGGCGAGGGACGAGCTGTTGGTCACGAGCGTCGAGCCGGCGTCGGAGTTCCTCGATGACCTCCGCGGGTGACTGGATGCAAAGCCCTCGTATTCGGCCAATATGGATATTGCTCCTGACTCCATACGGTCCCTTGTCCGCTCCCTGGCAACCGCGGGGAGCCATTGCCCGGTGCCCAGCATCGCGCGCTATTTTTTCGGAACTGAGCATCCCAGGTGCAACAGTTCGATACTGCCGCCGCTCGCGTGCACGTGAATCGTCAAGAACGCGCCCCGGATTCGGTGGTCTGCGCTCGGCGCAGACTGCGATAGAGGCGTCTCCGAATCCATTTGTGCCCGCAACTTTGCGAGTTTGCCGAACATGCCCACGACCCTAAAGAAATCCAGACAGAAGGCCCGTTGTTCGCGGCCGGTGCAATAGCCCAATACCTGCTTGCAGCCATCGACGTGGTATTGAAAGCCACCATGCATCTTGCACTCGCCAAGGTACGTCCAGCGTCCGCCAAAGGAATGCTCCACGACCACATCTACATGTCCGTTGATGTTCCGTTCGGCTGTTGCCTGATAACCTGCCAAGTTGAGAAAGTCCGCCAGCAGCTTCGAAAGACCTCTCTCGTCGAGGCACGAGTACTGTTTGGCCCCGCTCTCGATGGTCCGCAGGGCGCGCTCCAAGGCTCCCTCCGTCGCCGCGATGAATGCTTCTTCTGTGTTCGCTTTAAGCAGTTCCAAGATGTTCGGGTTGTGCGCCTCAAGTATACCGAAGAAGCGCTGCAAAGAGGCTGCGGGCAGCACCTTCGGACTCATGCCGCACCGTCGCGTCGCAGTGCGGCTTCGGCGGAGGCCGCCCAAACCACCTCAACGCTCTCCGCCCACGAAGACGGCTCCCGCCCGCTCTCTCGAAGGCGAAGCAACTGCTTGCCCACCTCTGCTGGTTCCAAGAGCAGCGGCGCTGGCCCCGATCGATCGACGTAGAAGCGGCGGAGCGCCGCCGTCTGCGGTCGCGCGAGACGCTCTACCGCAGCAAGAGCATCGACTTCACTCAATCCTTGCCCACCTGCGACCGCAAAGGCATCGTGCAGCGTAATTCGCGAGCGCTGCTCGAGGACGGTCAACAACGATGCCCCGAGTCGGTCACGGGAATCGCTTGAAGCAATCAGAGTTTCCTGGATCGCTTCGAGCGTTGCGAGGCCTCTGGTGAGGCCGCCCACGTAGACTCGCGGACCGTCCGTCGTCTCGTTGACGAGCGAGTACCGCGCCTCGAGCGTGCGTGCCAGCTGCTTGTCAGAAGACGCCTCGAATGGGAATGCCGTAATGGCGTTGTGCTCTCTCGTCAAATGGAAGAACGACAGCCCATGGTCGAGGCGAACCGCGAGACGCCCGCCTTCGCGCCAGCTCAGCACAAGCTCACGATGGTGTGGGGCCGCCCTCTCTCTGCGGACGTCGACATGTGGCACGCACATCGTCTTCAGCAAGCCAGTTAGGACGGCCCGCTGATGCTCCGGATCCGCCCAGTCGTGCCATATGCTGTCACGTCGGCGAGAGTGGTCCGGTGGGCGCCTCCGACCCCCTTCAAGGATAGCCGCGGACGACGTCAAGACGTGGAGGGACGTGGACGGTTTGACGCCGCCGGGAAAGGCCCCGAGGGCGCGGATGACTTCGAAGAGGCTTCGCGCCGCCACCGGGGTTCGAAGGTACCGATCCGAGTACTCCACCGATGCGAGAGGCTCGCTTCGCGCGAGTGTCTCCCTGAGGCTAGCCGACGCCGCCGTGATGAACTTCCAGAAGCGAGCGCCCAGGCCATCCACAGTTCCATCGCATTCGTGAGCCAGGACCAGCTCGGCATAGGTGTTGGGCACCTCTCGCGGGAGCTCCACGCCCGGACTGGGAGGGCGGCTCGACACCTTCGGCAGGGCTCCGTCCGCGTGAAGGGCCAGCAGGGGACCTCGCTCCGCAACCCCCCATCCGGGTCCTGGCACGCGCGCATCCGCGTCGCCCGTTGCCCAGCGCGACGACTTGGCCGGACCCTCGATGTCCGCAAGTACCGGTACTTTGCCCACGGCCTCGGGTGAGTCGGCGGCGCGGAGACCTATCTTCGCCGCCCGCGCCATAGCGTGCAGCGCGTTCGCCTCATCCCAGGCCATGCCGCGTAGCGTCTTGGCATCGACGATGAGCTCGACGCTCGTGCCTTCGGCTCCCCATCGCAATAGGTGAGACCAGAGCGGCCAGGACTCCAGCTGCCAGTCGGCCGCCTCGCCGCCGAGGTACAGCCGGGCCTTGGTCGCATGAACCTGGCGCATCCGATTGATTAGAGCGTTCGTGGTTGGCGCGTACTCGAGGGAGGTTCCCGGGCCGAACACGCGCAGCTCGGGGGGCATTTCGAGGGACCGCAGCAGCGCGTCGGACAAGGCGGCCTTGGCCTTCTCTCTGTCCATCTTCCCCACGTGATGCTGCGTATCAAACGATAGGAGGCACTTGTGGCATACCCGGTCGCACGTGCACTCAAGCCGCTTGCGTGCCGCAGTGAGCAGTTGCGGAAGTCGGTCTACGACCGATGCGACGTAGCCAGCGCCGCCCTCCGCCGCGTCAAACAGCACGATCCGGCACACGGCCGTTCCACCTAGCCCGGTGGCTGGAGTCGTCGCCCAGCCGATCTCACGTGGATCGACGCCGAGTTCCTCCGCCATCACAAGGCGCAACGCGACCGCGATGGTCGTGCAGGTCGTGTCGTCGGCGAGCGGCGTGCCCTGCTCCACGTTCCAGAGCTCGATTTCGAGGATGTCGGTTGACAGCATGCCGCCAAGAAAGAGGTTCCTCTTGACGGCGTGCGAGGTCGGCAAGCCACCGGGACACTCCGCGGACAGCTGCTCCGGCGACTGCGGCTTCTTGCGACCACCACGCAACCGGAGGTGTCCGACCACGGACAGCGGCAGGGGCGCGTCGCGCTCCCAGCCGTGTTCCGACTCAGCCCGGCCGCACTGAAGGCAGAGCGCGTAACCGAAGCCCGTCGCGCCCGCGCTCTTGTGGAACACCTTGCCGTTCGGGTCGCATCGGAACCGACCGGCCTCTGGTCGCACAAAGTAGACCCACGGCGCCCCAGCGGCCGCGATCCACGGCTCCGTCACGGGCACGTACTTCTGCTTGGACACGTCGTTGTGCACGGGACGGCGGATATCCACCGCAAACCCGGACGGACGCAGGTAGGTGAGCGCCTCGAGCTGCTCAGAACCGCACGCGGAGCACGCCTCCACATGGCCGTGGTCTTCAGTGATGCCCCCGCACTGCGCGCACCGGCCGACCCGTCGGATTTCCTGTGGCTCCTTGAAGTTTTCGTCGTTTGCCGGGCGCTTCCAGTGCAGGGTGAGACCCGCTGAATCGTAGACGACGCCGTTGATCACGACCGAACTACCCGGCGCATACTCGCGAATCGCCATAGCGATATGGCGCGATGGGTATCCTCGGTTGAACCCGTAGCCCTCCTCGCGCTCCCCGCTCGGCAGCGATGCCTGGTAGCGAAGGTAGCTGGCGGTGGTGTTAACGAACGGTACGACGTGAAGCGGAAAGCCATACGAGGGTAAGAGCCCATCGGTCGATAAGGTGCGCAGGAGGTAATCCCCGCGATGCCTTTGAAGCTGGGTGAGAAGCGCGCGTGCCACCATGTCGTTGGGGGGATTCCTCGCGCCCAAATTGGACTCCTGCCCGCCCGCGCTCCGAAGCTCCAGCAGGAGCGCGTCGTCCTCGTTCGCCCAATGGTGTCGGATCTCCTCCGCTTTCCTCGCCGTCTCCGCCAGCAACCTCGCGACTCCTTCGCGGTCGTGAACCTCCAGCGACGACCGTGACGTCAGATGGGCCACGGTGTCGCGCAGAATCTGGTCCTCCCAGGCCTCGCTCGCGAGCCAGGCGACGAAACGGTCGCACACGCAGGGCTCAGCGCGCTCGGCCTGCGGCGTCGGGTCGTCCGCGGGAGCGGGTCGACGGAAGAACCATTCGCACGTCAGGCGCGTCCCGTCGTCCACGTCGTTGCGTCTCAGGAAGGCCGCAAGTGCGGCCGAGCTGACGTGACGCTGCACGATGCGGTCGCTCGTCAGCGAAACCCGGGGCACGTGAACCGGAGTGTCGAAGGGCCAGCGAGGATTCTCAAACACGGCGGCTCCATGGGGCGACGCGCCGCACATGGTCAAGACGACAGCACGGGCCGCATCGCGGCGGCCCGCGCGGCCCGCTCGCTGCGTGTAGTTCGCGGGACCGGGAGGCGCGTTGTTCATGCCGATCGCGTTGAGGCCCGAGATGTCGATGCCCATCTCCATAGTCGTGGAGCAGCTGAGGACGTTGACTCTTCCCTCGTCGAAGGCGGCCTCCAGCCTCTGAAGCCGCGGCGTTGTCTGCTGCGCGGAGTGCTCGCCCGCCTCGAGGTAGAGCGTTGAAGAGAACAAGGCGATCCGGTCGGAGAACTCGGTCCAAGCGCCGATCTCACGCAGTTGGCGGATGCACGGGTCTTGATCCAGCCACTCTTTGACCCGCTGGCGCTCGTCCGGCGCGCTCGGGAATGGGGCGGGATGGATCGGGAGCTCGAGCGCCTGACAGTGTGCAGCCTGTCCCGTCCAGCCCGAAGGCTGGTAGGGGCTCGTCCCGAGAGCGGTCGCGGAAAGGACTCTGCGCGTGACAGGGCAGTAAAAGCCATGAACCATCGGTCGAATCACGGCCGACTCTCGCAGGTGCAGGGAGTACCTCCCGGCGGCGTCGCTGCGTAGAACCCCGCAATCCACGAGCTGTGCGAAGGACGCGTCGAGCAGCTCGCCGACAATGGCTCGGTCCTCGTGCTCGGGGTCCAGACACAGGTCTAGCGCCTGGCCGAAGATGCGCGCCATGCGGGGGACGTGTCCCCGCGCGCGCAGGGAGGGGCGCCGGTACTGAACGTTGCGAATCGATGGTTCGTCGGGGCGAACGAGCCGCGTGCTGGCAATGTGCGCCCCGAGCCACTTTAGGAGCTCCTCCTGCACGAGCGTGGCGCCAAGCGCGCGAACGACGAAGTCCACATAGAGGCCCAGCATCTCGCGCCACGACGCGATGTCGTGGCCGCGGCTCGTCCAGGCCAAGGGAGGGTTCTGAATGCGATCGATTGCGGGGTACACGACCGAGGCCAGGCCGAGCGTCTCGAGCGAGCCGGCGCGCTTCGGGCGGCGGAAGAACTCGCGGAGCAGGCACAGGTCCGCAAGACTCTCTGCGGACCACTCGACGTCCGGGTGACGTCGCTTCATGCTCTCCAGCATCCAGCGGCGGACGATCGTGTCCCCCGCCAGCTTCTCGCGGGCGGTGGCCCACGTCAGAACGGGAGTCGTCGCGGGCGCGCGAAGCTTTTCCAGCTGATCCTCGAGAGCGCGGACCGCCATCTCGAGGTTGCCCATCGCTCGGACGGTCTCGAGCTGTCGCTCGACCTTTGCGAGCTGCTCGGGGGACGCCGCGGGCACCGTCGAAGCGTCGCGGAGCGCGCGCTGAAGCGTGTGGTACACGATCGCGCGCGTGGCGTTGCGCTCTCCCTCGAGCTGCGCCCGAAGCGCAAACCGGGCCGTGCCCTGGCGGCTGTCGCTGAAAGTGAGCATGCGGCGCCCCTCCGCAGGCAGATCAGCCCCAGCCTTATCGATAGGCTCGGTCTGCTCGAGGACGGTCGGGACCGCGATGCCTAAGTAGAACGGGCCTCCGAGACGGGCAACGCGGAACTGGTCTCCGTCGACCGAGTCCTTGGTCTTGCATCGCGCGCAGACAAGGCGACCGTCGCTCTGTCCGCTGTCCTTCTGACCGGACACGAGCCAGGCCATGGTGGCTTCGCCTGTACCGATGACGCCGGTCCCGGGGTCGAACGGCTGCGCGGCGGTCGAACCGCCTTCGACCGCAGGGCCGACCAGCAGGTGCCGGAGCGACGCTGGGGCAGACTCGTCCTCGTCGTTCTCGGCACCCTCGTCCGCGTCGAGCTCGGGGCTGTCCCAGGCAACCGGCTGCAGCACGCCGGCCGTCGCCCCGGTTCCCTCCTCGGCCGCCAGGTAGGGCTGCCCGCAGGTACTGCACTGTACTAACTCGAAGACGCGTCCCTCGCAGGCGTCGCAGCGCTCGCGATGCTGGAAGAAGATCTTTCCGAACGCCCAGTCCGAGGAGCCACTGGGCCCTTCCAGGGGGGTTCCCGCGCGCCCTCCACATCGGGCGTTGACGCACGCCCAGAGGCCCGCTTGTGTTCGCATGAAGAGATGGCCGCGTAACGGCAAGAGTGGCACTCCGTCCGCTCCTCGCGCTTCAGTGGCTGCATCCAGGATCGCAAGCGTCTGCTCTGTCGAAAGGGGTTGTTTTGCGTTGCCCGAGAGCCGTGCGCCGATCTCATCGACGCGGAGGCGGTCGCGAACAAGCGTCTCGCGGAGCTCCCGCAGCGCCTTGACGCTCGCCAGTCGGCGGAAGCGCTCGGCCGGGAGCGTGCTGTCCAGCTCCGCGAGAGTCGGAGGCGGAGCATGAAGGGCACGAAGGTCGAGTGGCAGGTCGGTCGCCTGGCGCTTGCCGTCGATCACGATCACCCGATCGAGCGAGACCCCCGCGAGGTCGGCGAGGAACTGACGCAGGCGCGGCTCCGCGTCGTCGCCGCCGATTGTCGCCGACGTGGCGACGAAGCGGACGTTGTCGACGTCGGCTCCGAACGCGTGCATGACCCGCCGCAAGAGGAGGGCGATCTCGGCCGCGTTTGCGCCCAGATACGTGTGCGCCTCGTCTATGACGATCCAGCGCAGCTTTCCGTTCGACTTCTCGAGGATGCTACGGTCCCGCCCGCGCACGAGCATGTACTCGAGCATCGTGGCGTTCGTCACCAAGATCGGAGGCGGCTCGGACCGGAGCTGCTTGCGTGACAGCACCTCGTTCAGAGACAGACGGGCGTCCGTCGGAGGCTGCTCCGGCGTCGCGCCGTTGTAGAGGCAGAAGCGGATCCCTCCGTTGAAGCCCGCCGTCCACGCGGCAAGGCGCTTTCGCTGGCTGTTGATCAAGGCGTTCAGCGGGTAGAGGAGAAGCGCGCGAACGCCCACGAGCGGTTCGCCACGGTCCAATGTCATGACGAGGTCGTTCAGGATCGGAACGAGGAAGCACTCCGTCTTGCCGCTGGCCGTGCCGGTCCGGACAAGGACCGAGCTGGACGGCGGTTTGCAGAGTGCGTCCCACGCGCGCCGCTGATGCACGAAAGGACGCTGCGCCCCCGGAAACGCGTACTTCTTGAGTTCGGGTGGTGGACTCGCCATAGCCCGGACGAGCCCCTTGGCCAGGTAGGGAACTTCGGAAAGCGCCTGGCTGCTCTTCTCCCAATCAAACAGCGCCTCGAAGACGGGCTGGGCGAGCATGCCCGAGTCGCTTCCCGGCTCGCGCTGCAGCGACGCGAGGAGGTGCCGGTGGAGAGCTTCCGAGGCCACGCCCATCTGACTGACCGTCGCTCGCGCTGCGCGTGTCCGGAGCTCTCGCGTAAGTTCAGCGAAGAAATGCTCAGACATCGTCGAGGTACTCCTTGTCCTTTGCGAGACGCGCGCCAAGAAGTAGAGTCAGGTAGGTGGCGTGCGCCATATCGAAGAGTTCGTACGCCGCGCTGCGATAGCCGCGCAGCCGGAAGAGCAGATCGTAGCTCGCGCGTTCGCCAGAGTAGGCGTAGGCGGCGGTCAGGGCAGCTGCATAGGCCACACGGCCCGCAGGCGTCGGGGTTCCATCGAGCCGAGCTCCGAAGTCCTTCAGGAACGTACCAGCGGACAGGGCAGGCCTCCGGTGCCCGTCGTGGCTCACGATCTCCTGGAGCTCTACCAGCGCTCGTAAGACTCCGCCGACGGGCACCAACTCGCGGGCGAGGTCTTCCGCGATCTCGGTGCGCACCTCTTGCTGCAACGGCGCGACCGTTAGCATCAGGCGCTCAAGCACGAGCGCCCGGGCGTCCGGGTCACGGGCCTTGCGCACGCAGTCGTCAGGGGGCTCGTCGACGCCCACTACGGTGGCGGCAAACAGATCCTGCAGCACCGCCAGGAACCTCGCAAAGGGGTTCGCGCGCCAAGGAAGGAGCGGATCCCCCAGAGTCACGGGGATGTTGAGCTTCTTGAGCTCCGCCGTCTCTCGTCGGCGATCGTGATAGAGAACACGGGCCGCCTTAACCCAGGCTGTAACCGGCACGAGGTGCCACACGAAGGGGAGCTCCTCGAGACCGTTCCAAACGCGCATGAAGGAGCCGTCGTCCGCCTTCAGCAACGCATAGGCGGCGAGAACTCCCTGCGACGCAATGCGAGGCATGACGTCGAAGGTCGTTGCCGGAAACTGCCCGAGCGTAGCGACAAACGGTCTCAGGGATGCCCAGTCGCTAGCTTCGAAACGCGGCACCAGCGCCTGGAAGTAGGCCAGCAGCCGCTTAAAGCGTTCCCCGCGCGCGGGACAGAGCAGGGCGTGCTTCAGGGTCCCAGGCTCGCCAGGGTCGATCTCGTCACGTCGGTTGGTGATCGTGACGGGCCGCAAGCGAATGGCGTTGCCGTAGCGGGCCACGACGAGCCAGGGACCTGGGGCGTGGTCAGCAGCGACGAAGTGCCACGAGCCGTCCGCATCCCGAAGAATGGAGGTCTCTGGCACCGCAGGGTTCGCGATCCGGAGGAGCGAGACGTCGAGAGCCTCCGCAACGTGCGGTTCGATCTTTGTGGCGACATCGGTTGGCAGGGTCAGGCGCCGGACGGCGAGCCCCGGGGCATCCAGGGAGAACGCGGCCTCGTAGCGGCGGACGAACAGGGTCGCCACAGCGCTCGGAGCCAGTACCAGCTCCACGGCGTCATCGGGGTGCGTCCCAACAGCAAGGTGCTCCAGGATCGCGTCACGTACGTCATCGAGCGGCAGCTCGAATATGCGCTGGTCGCGCGTGGCGCGGAGAACTCCAATCGTCTGCACACGGCTTGGCTCGGCGTCCGTGAGCAGCCGACGCGCGAGCAGCGTTGGAGCCTCCTCTTCGCCGGCAGTCACGATGCGCGCGCGGATGCCGTGAAGACGTTGCGTCGAGACCTGCTGCCCCGTCGGAAGCGGTTGCCCGCGCCGGTCGACGAAGCACATGGCGATCACAGGCAAGGGCGCCGAGACGAGCGCCGTCGTCCCTCCGTCAAACGAGAGACGCAGCTTCAGGTCGACCGACTCGTTCGCGACGACGTGGAGCTCGGCGGTGGCGTTCTGGTGCGAAATGGTCGCGTGGACCGTGCTGGGGCAGTCTTCGACGGACAGGCCGTGCAAGCGTCGCGAACGGACGCGAAGCGTGCCCTCGCCCGCGCGCGGGTAGGACTTGAGCTCCAGGTCGCGCGGGAGGATGGTGGCGGTAGTGCGGAGGAGGGTGACGCCGTCTTGGATGGCTCGCAGTGCGACCCGTCCCACGCACGATTCGGTCACTCGCTCCCAAGTGCCATCGGGTCGCCGCCATTCGAGGTGCGCCAAGGTGGGCGAGCCATCGCGGGCGGCAAGCGTCGGCGGGCCGAACCACGCCGACATCCCTGCGGTGAACGATATCCGGATGTCCCCTACCAGAATGACAGGCGCGATGTCCTCCGGAGCGCCGATGCGCGCCGCGCCTCGGTCATCCTCAGAGGTCCACGTGCAGGCGCCACGGACACGCTGGATGCTCGCGGTAGGTGCCTCCAGCGTACCCACGGCCTGGATCTCTGCCCCGTCGATCTTCACCCCAGACGGAGTCACCGCGAGCAGGCTCGTGCGACGGGTGACTAGATCCGCCTGGCCCACGAACTGCTGCTCGTCGCGATCCGGCTCATCAGTGAACCACCACGGCACGTCGGCGAGGGCCTGTCCGCCCTCGGGCTGGAAGACCCCGAGCTCCTCCGTGCTCGTCCGTGCCAGGAGCAGCACCTCGCCGGTGACAGCCTCCGGCCGCGAGATGGGCCGCGAGCGAAGGTCGAGGACCTCGTACTCGGACTCGCCGGCGACTTGCTGCGCGGTGCCCACCTGCTGCCGAGCACCGTCCGCAGAGATCATGTCGACAAAGAATCGCAACGGCAGGTCGCGGTCCTCCTGGCCAAAAAGCTCGGCGAGCTGCCTCTTGGGGTGACGGCCGAGGAGGAGGGCGCGGCGCTCTAGACGGACGACTGTAGGGGATAGGCGCCGGAGCACCGTCGTGACTCGGATCCCTGCGCGCACCGACGCCTGCCGCGGGACGTGACGTAGTAGCTCTACGAGAAGTGCGCGGGCGGAGTCATCGTCCAACGAGAGGGGAACCTTCTCGCGCCACGCGGCGTCCAGACGATCGAGCTGCGCGACGGGATCTTCGGCGCCTTTGAGGCGGGAGCGAAGGCTCGTGACGGCGTCGACCAGGTCCGAGGCGAGCTGGAAGACTACGCCATTGCGTAGGGCGCGAGGCAGAAGCTCGCTGGCCTCCACGGCCAGTTCGCCCGTGCCGCGTCTCGCGTCGGAGCGGGCTCGCTCGTCGAGTAGCCACCGCAGGTAGCTGAGCAGATAGGAGCTCTCGCGTCGGAGCAAAGCGAGGGGCAGCCCGCCCTGGCACATGAGTGTCAACAAGAACTCGCGGGCGCCGATGTTGCCGCCACGCCGACCGCGCAGGAGATCGAGGCCGAATTCGGCTCGCAAGGTGCGTTCGAGGATCTCGTACGACGGGCCGATCGAGCCGTCGAACCCGATGGCACGGAGCAACGGATCCCAACTCCAGACGGTGCCATCGTATTCACGGCGGACGTACTCGGCCGCGAAGAGGCAAAAGCCGGCCGCGACCTCGTGAGGCAGCTCAGATGTTCCGCGAAGGTCTTGGGTAAGGGTCGTGCGTAGCTCGTCGAATTCGCTTTGGCTTATCCGGTAGGCGTAGAAGGGTCTGCCCTTGAGGCGCGTGGTACCGCCGCGAGCTTCGCGCAGTTGCTTGACGACTTGCCACGTGCGCACCGTTACCGATCTTCCCCCCTGCCGCGGTTGGCCCGGACGTTCAGGCTCGCAGCTTCCTCCGCACCGTGGAAGGGGGAAGCATGCAACGCTTGACCACGCGACGGCCCCTCGCTCGTCTTCCAGCGAAAGCACGCACGCAGCACTGCTGCGGCGTCGAGCATTCGCGAGCTGCCGCGATGCACTTGCACGCGGTGAGATCGTTCGCCTTTTCGGGGACACGCCGCGCGCGCTGACGATCCGCGCCATCGGCGACATCT
>PLYU01000237.1 GCA_003153495.1 Myxococcales bacterium | reverse complement strand
CGCCTCGCCCTGGACCAGCGTGGGGACGATCAGCAGGCGCGCGAGCGGATAGCGGCGGCTCAGGACGTTGAGCAGGTCGCGGATCGCGGCGCCGGTGGGGGAGGTGACCAGAGCGATGGTGCGCGGAAAGCGCGGCAGCGGGCGCTTGCGCTCCGGCGCGAAGAGCCCCTCGGCTGCCAGCCTGGCCTTGAGCCGCTCGATGGCCTCGAGCAGCGCCCCGCGCCCCGCCGCCTGGAGGCGGTCGCAGACCAGCTGGAGCCGCCCGCGCGGCGCCCACAGCGTCGGCCTGCCGCGCACGCGCACGCGGGCGCCGTTGACGCAGAGCTGGCGCATGCGCGCGGTCACGTTCGAGCGGTACGCGACGACGTCGATCGACGCCTCTTCGCGCTCGTCCTTCAGGCAGAAGTAGAGGTGTCCGCTGGGGGCAGGCCGCGCGTCGGTCACCTCGCCCTCGACCCAGACCGGCCCGGCGAAGGCGCCGTCGAGGGCTCCCTTGATCGCCCGATCGAGCTCGGCGACCGTCAGCGGGCGCGGCTCGTCGTCCGCGGGCTTCGTCACCTTCGGAGTGAAGTCGAACGAGAGGCTGGGATCGTCGGGCACGAGGCTGTGATCCTTCGCTCCGCTCAGGATGACAGATCCCCCCTTCCTGATCTTCCCAATCTTCTGTAAGTCCTCTCCATCGTGAGCGCGAGTCGCACCTTCCGCAAAGTCCTGGTCGCCAACCGTGGGGAAATCGCCGTGCGCGTCATGCGGACGCTGCGCGAGATGGGGATCGCCTCCGTCGCCGTCTACTCCGCCGCCGACCGCGCCTCGCTGCACGTCCGCATGGCCGACGAGGCCTACCCCATCGGCCCCGCGCCGGCCAACGAGAGCTACCTGCTCGTCGAGCGCATCATCGACGCCGCGAAGAAGGCCGGCTGCGACGCCATCCACCCGGGCTACGGCTTCCTGAGCGAGAACCCCGCCCTCCCCGAGGCGTGCGAGCGTGCCGGGGTCACCTTCATCGGCCCGCCGGCGAGCGCGATGCGCGCGATGGGCAGCAAGACGGCCGCGCGCGACAAGATGGAGGCCGCCGGGGTCCCCATCGTCCCCGGCGCGCGCTGCGACACGACCGACGAGGCGCTCGCGGCCGCGAAGAAGATCGGCTTCCCGGTCATGCTCAAGGCCGCGTCGGGCGGCGGCGGGAAGGGCATGCGCCTGGTCGAGGGCCCCCGGGACATGGCCGGGGCGTGGGAGCGCGCGCGCAGCGAGGCCAAGAAGTTCTTCGGCGACGACACGGTCTACATCGAGAAGGCGATCCTCCGGCCGCGCCACGTCGAGATCCAGGTCCTCGGCGACCGCGAGGGCAACCTGGTGCACGTCTTCGAGCGCGACTGCTCGATCCAGCGGCGTAACCAGAAGGTCGTCGAGGAGACGCCCAGCCCGGCCGCCTCGCGCGAGCTCGTCGCCCGGATGGGCGCCATCGCCGTGCAAGGGGCGAAGAGCGTCGGTTACTTCAGCGCGGGCACGTTCGAGTTCCTGCTCGCCGAGGACGGCAGCTTCTACTTCCTCGAGATGAACACCCGGCTGCAGGTCGAGCACCCGGTCACCGAGCTGGTCACCGGGCTCGATCTGGTGCGCGAGATGGTCCACGTGGCCCAGGGCGAGAAGCTGACGTTCGCCCAGCGCGATCTGGCCTCGCGCGGCGCCGCGATCGAGTGCCGCGTGTACGCCGAGGATCCTTCCAACGGCTTCCTGCCGTCGCCGGGCGTCATCGAGAGCCTGGTCGTTCCCTCGGGGCCGGGCGTCCGCGACGACGGGGGCGCCTACGCCGGCTGCACCATCTCGAGCTACTACGACCCGCTGATCTCCAAGCTGAGCGTCTGGGCGCCCACCCGCGAGCACGCCATCCTGCGGATGCGCCGCGCCCTCTCGGAGTACGTCGTCACGGGGATCCGCACCAACCTCGCGTTCCACGAGAAGCTCTTCGCGCACCCCGAGTTCGCGGCGGGCCGCTACGACACCGGGTTCATCGAGCGCTACAAAGGGGAGCTACTCGGCTACCCGCAGGTCAAGCCGGAGCGCCGCAACGCCGTGGCCGCAGCGGTCGCGGTGGCCGCTGCGCGCATGGAACGCGCAACGGGCGCGACGCAGGCGACCGCCGGCGAGAGCGGTTCGAGGCTCTCGCCGTGGGTCGCGCAGCACCGCGCCCGTCTCAAGTAGACGCGTCTTGGATCAGCCGCCCGTGGGGGCGTCGGACACCGTGCCCGTGTCGGACGCGGTGCCCGTGTCGGACGCGGTGCCCGTATCGGATACGGTGCCCGTGTCGGATGCGGTGCCCGTGTCGCCAGTCGAACCGCCGTCCTTCGGCGCGTTGCAGACCTTGATCGGGAGCGTGGGGAGTATGGCGAGGGGCCCGCACGTGGCGCCAGGCGTCACGCACTCGGCTGCCGAGGTGCAGATCTGGATCGGGCCGACGGGTGTCGAGGGACAGCCCGTCGTCTTGTCCGCACACACCGTCGTTTGCGAGGCCGTGCCGCAGCAGATCTGGCCGGTCGCGCAGTCGGTTGCCGTGAGGCAGGCCGGCGCCGCCGCGCCGTCGCCAGCGTCACCGCCGCCGCCGCCCTCGGCCGCGGTGCCCGAGTCGGTCGCGGTGGCGCCGCCGCCGCTGTCCGAGCTGCAACCCGATGCCGACGCTGCCACGATGGCCGCGACGCTCGTGAACCCAACCAACCACAAATATTGACGTGTCATGGAATTAGTCCTCCGTCCGGGGAACGCACCATACGCGGTGACGCAGGTGAGACGCAACCGTGAAGAGTACGTGCCGACCGAGCTGGACCTACATAGGCGCTTCGCCCACCCCTGTCTGCTTGGTGACGGCCCCGGCCGGCGGGCAATGCTACTTAACGAAGGGTGTGGGTCAGCCGGCGTCGAGGTTCTCAGAGCGTGAGGTTGCCCTTCGGGCCCCGCGCTGTCGCTCGCGCCGGCAGGGCCACCGGCGGCCTGGCCGTGGCCCTGGTCGTCTGCGCCATCGCGGTCGCCGTCGAGCCCGTGCCGTCCCTGCCCGCATGGATACGCGCCGCGTTCGCCCTCGCGCTCGTCGCCCTCGCGGGGGGGGTCCACCACGTGGTGGGGCGCCGGAGCCGCGCGCCGCTCGGGTGGCTATCGGTGGACGAGGGCGGGGTGCGCCGGGTCGACCGTAACGGGGCGGTGACTCTGGTCGACTGGAAGCAGCCCTTCGGGCTCGTGGTCTTCGCGAGCCCGGACCGGGCGAGGCTCCTTCTCGCGCTGACCAGCCCGGGGGCCATGCGCTACGTGTCGGCTCGCGTCCAGGACGCCTCGGACGCCGCGGGCGCGTCCGGCTTGCTCGACCGGGCGACGACCGCGGCCGAGAGCGATCTGCGCGCCGACGAGCATGCCCTCTCGGCGGCGGACGCCGAGAAGCTGCTCGACTACGTCGCGAGGCGGAGCCCCGCGGCGGTCGATCGCGCCTACCTGTCGGACGCGAGCGGCGAGGCCATCGTGCTCGACGGCGGCGAGCTGCGCGTCGGAGCTCGCCGCATCGATCTCTTCGCTCCGCTGGAGTGGCGCGCCTCGTTCTTCCAGGAGCTCGGCGCCCAGGTCGCGTCGGTCTGCCAGGCGACCTGGGTCCGTCAGGGAGAGGTGGAGGTCGTGTTCGTGGCGCCGATGCCGGGCGACCGGGCCTGGTCTCCCGAGGCCGATCCCGCGGTACGCGCGGCGGGACACGGGGCCGTCGTCCAGCGCTCGGTGGCGCGGGATCTGCGCCTCATGCAGGCCTCGGCGGGCGAGCCCCCGCCGCGCGAGCTGCGGCGCGCGATCGACCGCGTGTTCATGCTCCATCTTCGCCACGCGCTCGACCGCGCGCCGCGCGTCGCGCGAGCGCCCTCGCCGCCGTCGCGGCCGATGCCGGAAGGGCGCGCGTAGAGCAACCGTCCATAGATCGGAGCTGGCCCTCGTCTCGCCCGACCCCGGCATTCATGCCGGGGTCCGTTGTGCTAATCGGTCCCCCTCGCGCGATGAGCCGGTTCTACGTCACAACGCCCATCTATTACGTCAACGACGTCCCGCACCTGGGGACGGCGTACACGACGATCGTGACGGACGCGGTCCGCCGCTACCACCTCCTGCGCGGCGACGAGACGCGCATGCTCACGGGGACCGACGAGCACGGGCAGAAGCTCGAGCGAGAAGCCCTGGAGCGAGGCGTTCCGACCGCGCAGTTCGTCCGGGAGATGAGCGATCGCTTCGAGGCCACGTGGCCCAAGCTCGAGGTCCAGCCCAGCGACTTCGTCCGCACGACGCAAGCGCGCCACGAGAGCCGGGTGCAGGACCTCTGGAGGATCATCGAGGCCAGGGGCGACCTGGAGCTCGGCACTTACGAGGGCTGGTACTGCGTCGGCTGCGAGGAGTTCAAGACGGAGAAGGACCTGCTCCCGGGCAACCTGTGCCCCTTGCACAAGACCGCCGTGGAGCAGCAGAAGGGGGAGACGTACTTCTTCAAGCTGGCGAAGTACCAGCAGCCGCTCCTCGACTACTACCTCGCCCACCCCGGGTTCATCGAGCCGGAGAGCCGCCGCAACGAGGTCGTCAGCTTCGTCTCGGGCGGGCTGAAGGACCTCTCGGTGTCACGCACCAACTTCACCTGGGGCATCCCGGTCCCGGGCAACCCGAAGCACGTCATGTACGTGTGGTTCGACGCGCTCGCGAACTACTGGTCGGTGCTGCAGGGTGACGGCGATCTCGAGAAGTTCTGGACGGACGCGACCATCGTCCACTTCGTCGGCAAGGACATCCTCCGGTTCCACGCCGTCTACTGGCCGGCCTTCCTGATGAGCGCGGGGCTGCCGCTGCCGACGAAGATCTTCGCGCACGGGTTTCTCACGTATGGCGGGCAGAAGATGAGCAAGTCGCTCCGCAACGCGGTCGACCCCATCGGGATCGCGCAGGCGTTCGGCCGCGTGGCGGGGAGCGACGCGGCCGGCGCGGACGTCGTGCGGTACCAGCTGCTCCGGGCGATCGCGTTCGGACAGGACGGGGACTTCGACCTGGCGGCGATGGTGGATCGGTACAACGCGGACCTCGGGAAGAACCTCGGGAACCTGCTCGCGCGGACGCTGGGGCTGTGCGTGAAGATGACGGGGGGGAAGGTGCCGGCGGTCGGGCCGACGACTCCGCTGGAGCAGGACCTGCTCGATGCGGCCGGGCGCGAGCTCGAGACGGCGATGCATTTCTGGGACACGCTGGCGCCTCATCGCGCGCTCGAGGACACGCTCGCCCTCTGCACCGCTGCAAATGTGTACGTCGACCGCGCCGCTCCATGGGCCGAGGCCAAGAAGGGGAACACGGCGCGCGTCGAGACGATCCTCGGCACGCTGCTTCAGGTGCTCGAGTGCGTGAGCGTGATCGTCTGGCCGGTGCTTCCGAAGAAGAGCGACGAGATGCGGGCGCAGCTGGGGCTTCTGCCGCTGGTGCCCAAGATCGGGGAGGACCTCTGGCCTCGGGGGTTGAAGCCTCGCGCAGCAGGGGAATCTCTGGCGCCGGGATCGCCGCTTTTTCCGACGATCGACGAGGACGGGGCGCGAGCGCTGCTCGTGGCGCTCACGCCCGCGACCGCGACCGCGACCCCGACCCCGACCTCGACCTCGACCCCGACCGCGACCGCGACCCCGACCTCGACCTCGATCACCTACGACCAGTTCGGCACCATCGATCTCCGCGTCGGCCTCATTCGCACCTGCGAGCGCGTGCCCAAGAAGGACAAGCTCCTCAAGCTGACCGTCGACCTCGGCGAGCCCGAGCCGCGCACCATCGTGGCGGGGCTGGCGCTGTCGTTTCAGCCCGAGCACCTCGTCGGCAAGAAGGTCATCGTGGTGGCCAACCTGGCGCCGCGCGAGTTCGGCAAGGGGCTCGTCTCGCACGGGATGCTGCTCGCGACCGGGCCGAGCGAGAAGCTCACGCTCGCGACCGTCGAGGGAGACGTGGCGCCGGGGGCGAAGCTGAAGTGAGGTGACGGCGGTCGACCGTTCCGGCCGAAGGGCGGCTCGCGCCGGCGGATGGGTCCAGCGTTCTGGCTGGCGGGTGGACCGTTCCGGCGCCGACGTCGACCACCGCGCCTGAACGGTGCGGCCGTCGTCGAGAACGACGCGCCGCCGCGGCATGGCGTCCGACCGCTCCGCAGGAACGACGCGGTCCTCCCGCGCGCCGGTGCGCCATTCTGCCGGAACGGTGGGCTGCTCGCGCGGGCGGGTGCGCCCCTCACGCGCGGAGGCGCGATACTCGTACGGCGACGTGGCGGCCTCTTGTTGGATTTATCTCCAGCGATTTCGCGGCTCTGCGCCCGGTCGACGAAAAACTTCAAGTACCAAATGCCGACTTGCGCGGTTACCGGGTGAAGGGACGGACGCCCCGGGCAAGGGTGCTCGGGGCAAGGTCCCTTCGTGTCTCCCACGAAAGGAATCGAGCCATGACGAACAACAACAAGCCGACCGTCCAGATCCGCAACACCGGGGTCATCGCCGGAATCGGCAAGCACATCCAGAGCAACGTGACGATCGGCGGCGTGGTCTTCACGCCCGCCGACCTCAAGGCGGTCTTCGAGACCCAGAACAGCGCGGTGGCCGCCGGCGACGCGCTGCACAAGCAGTGGAAGGACCAGCTGCAGGTCGCGAGCGTCGCGGGGGCCAAGGCCCGCCGGACGTTCAACTTCCTTCGCAGCTACCTGGTCGGCCTCTACGGCGATCAGGCCAACGCGGTCTTCAACGACTTCGGCATGTCTCCTCCGAAGGCGAAGAGCCCGCCGACGGTGAAGGCCAAGTCCGTGGCGGTCGACAAGCGCGCGGCGACGCGCGCGGCGCGCCACACAGTCGGGAAGGTCCAGAAGAAGTCGGTCAAGGGCACGGCCGTGGCGTCGCCGCCGGCGCAGGGGACGGCGGCATCCACGGCGCCCACGGTGCAACCTCCGGCGCCGGCCGCCGCGGGTCCTGCGGCGGCGGCCCCGAAGGGCGGTGCCTGACAGCAAGCAGAAGAGAGCCGCCAAGAGCGCCAAGGTCGGGAATGACGCTCGACCCCAACGTTCTTGGCGGCTTCCCATCTCTCGTTCGAGGATCGTGGCCGCCGATTCATGGCTTCATCGAAGGTGGGGGTCCGACGAGCGCGATTCAGTCCGCCCAGAGCGACCCGAGCTCCAGCTCGACCGCGTCGAACGGCTCGGCGCGCACGATGGCGTCGCCCGACCACGTGGCGACGCGTACCCACTTCTCGCGCTCGAGTCGCCAGACCTCGAGCATCCTGGCCAGAGGATCGACCAGCCACGCGTGCACCACGCCATCGCGCGCATAGACGTCCAGCTTTTCGCCCCGATCGAAGGCCTGCGTGCCGGGCGAGAGCACCTCGCAGATCCAGTCGGGCGCGAGCGTGAAGAACGCCGTGTCCATGGGAATGCGCGGCATCCGCGCGCGGCGCCAGCCCGCGAGGTCGGGCACCACGATGTCCTCGTGGAGGTGCAGCTCGGGCTCGTCGAGGATCACCCATCCGCCGGGTCCGCCGCGGCCGCGGTCGAACGGGCCGTCGAGGTGGCCCCCCAGACGCGTCGCGGCCCGCGTGTGAGGGGCGGCGGGTCGGGGCTGGGTGTGCAGCACGCCGCGGACCACCTCGGCGACCAAGTGCTCGGGTGCCGCGAGGACGTCCTGGTAGGTTGCCCGGCGCTTGGCAGCGTCTCCCATGACGCTTTCCAGCTTAGCAAAGGCACGCTGCGCGCGCTCCGGCGGAAGCGCCGCGACTCAGTGCTTCGGCTCCGCCGGGATCGTCCACAGCTCGGCCAAGGGGATCTCGAGGCCTTCGAACGAGCCCGGGCGGAAGACGTCGTCGGCCGCGAGCGAGCCGGCGAGCCGATACTCCTCGCCCTCGAGGACCCACCGCTCGAGCGTGCGCGGGCTCGGATCGATGATCCAATACTCGGGTACCCCTATGCGTGCGTAGTAGCCGCGCTTGGTGATCCGATCGTATCGCACGCTGCTCTCGGAGACGATCTCCACGACCAGGTCCGGGTGTCCGGATACCAGAGCCTGCTGCGTTCGCATCGCGGAGCTGCCGGCGCGGTAGAACTGCAGGTCCGGCATCACGCCCCGGCGCTCGCCGATGCGGACCTTGTATCCCGACGCGAGGGCGTGGCCAGCTCGGCGCGGGCGTGCCCACGCCGTGAGAAAGAAGGCGAGCTGGACCACGATGTGCTCGTGAATCTCGATGGGCACCTCGACCTCCACAAGCTCTCCCTCGATGAGCTCGCGGCGGTCGTCCTCGCCGAGCGCCAGGAAATCGCTCCACGTGAAAGGGCCGTGCGCAGGAACGTTCGCCATGAGAGGAGTATGCGTTAGCCATTCGGCCGCGGCCAGACTCCGGTTGCGGCTATCCGCAGGTCCCGCACGCCGTGTTCGCGCACGCCGCGAGGTTGATCGCGCCGGTGTTGCCGCTCTGCTGCGCGCAAGTCGCGAGGCACGACGTGTTCGGGCAGGAGGCGCAGGCCAGCTGGGTCGAGACGCAGATCGCATCTGCGTTGCACGCCTCGAGCTGCGCGCAGCACTGCTGCTTGAAGCACGCGCTGCACGGTGGGTCGGCGGCGGCGACGACGCAGGCGCTGCTCGCAGGCCCGGTCAGGCACGAGCCGCAGCTCGCGTAGAGGCAGTCCGCCAGGTTGCTCGCCGCCGGGTCGGAGCTCTTCTGGAGGCACGACTGGACGCACCCCGCGTCCGTGCAGGCCGTCGCGCAGATCTCGAAGGCCTCGCACGCGGCGGTGGTGCACGGGCTCTCCTGCGCCGGGCACTGGTTGTCCAGGCAGGTGTGGCACGCGCTGGGGGCGACGCCGCCGGCCGGGCCGCCGACGCCCTTGCCGACCGAGCAGGCGACGAGCGTTGCCAGCGCGAACGCCAGCGCGACCAGGCGAGGCCGGGGAGGCCTCACGAGGTCACCCGTTGCAGCAGTAGACGCCCGAGGGGCCCGGGACGCCCGGCGTCCCCGACGGCGCCGGGGTGCAAGTCAGCCCCGCCGGCGAGCCGTTGGGGCAATCGTGCGCCACGCCCGTCGGGCACGTTCCCGCGGGGGGCGCGGACTGGAGGCAGCCGGGGGGCTCGGTGCCTCCTCCGGAGCTCCCGCTGCTGCTCCCACTCCCACTCCCCCCGCTCGCGCACGTGCTGCATGACGTGTTCGCGCAGGTGGCCAGCGCCGTGGCGCTGGCGTTCCCGTTCTGCTGCGCGCAGCTCACCAGACACGCAGAGTCGGTACACGAGCCGTCGCATTGCTGCGCGACGCTGACGCAGGTCGCGTCCGCGTTGCACGTGTTGATCTGCGGGCAGCAATGCTGCTTGAGGCACGTGTCGCAGGGCGCGTCGCCCGCCGCGGCGGGACACGCTGCTGGGTTGCCGCCCGTGCCGGCCGTGCCACTCGGCGCCGGCGCCGTGAGGCACGAGGTGCAGCTCGTGTTGAAGCAAGTGGTGAGCGCGGAGGCGCTCGGGTCGGAGTTCTTCTGGAGGCAGCCCTGGATGCAGGCCTGGTTGGTGCACGGGTCCGCGCAGGTCCCGAAGGCCTGACACGCCGTGCTGGTGCCGCAAGCAGCGGCCTCGTTGCTGCAATTGGTGTTCAGGCAGGTCTTGCAGCCCGCGCTCGAGATGGGATTGCCTCCCCCTCCGCTCGACGAGTTCGAGCTGGAGCAGCCGAGGGCCGCCAGCGTGACCACCACCAGAGCGCTCGCCGCAAACTGCATGAGCCTGACCATGATCGAGACCTCCGCGTCGGCGTTCGCCGACGCCGGGACGTTAGCTTGTGCCCGTCGGGCTCGCTACGCCGGGATCAGAAATACCCGAGCATGCCGAGGCTCAGCCCGATGTTCATCAGCGACCACGACTGACTCACGGTGGTCGTGGTGCCGCCCTGCGTCTGGTCAGTCGATCGGTTGCCCGATATCGGAATGTCGGCGACGAGCCCGGCGGTGAAGCCGAGGTGCGGTACCGGGGTGAGGACAAACTGCGGCTCGAGATCGAGAGCGAGCTCGTGCTGGCTGAACGCGTCCGAGATTGTGGTCGTCACGGTCGTGCCTCCAGTTGTCGTCGTGGAGGTGACCTTCCCCACGCTCAGCGTGTAATAGGAGAACCCGCCGCGCAGCCAGAGCGAGAACATGTCGTTCAGCCCCAGGATGTAACCGCCCCGCGGCGCAATGCCGAAGATCGTCCCCGAGGGGTGGTCCACGCTGGCCGACTGGCCTTGGCCGCCAGTGGTGCTGCTGCCCGTCGTGCTTCCCCCGAGGGTGGTGAAGATCACGATGTCGCCGCCCACGGTGACGTTGGGCACCACCACGTAGTCGAGCCCCGCGCGAGGAACGGTGAAGAAACCGGGGTCATTGCCGACGGGGTCGACGGCCGAGCCCCACAACAGCGAGAGCGAGGTCTGCGTGTTGGTCGTCGTCGACGTGCCGCCTCCCGGCGCCGAGGTGTCGATGGAATCGTGCTCGTACATGAAGAGCGGCACCAACCGGTCCGCGCTGATGATGAACTGTCCCTGCTTGCCGAAGTCGCTCCTGGCCTGCGCGTGGGCCAGGGATGTCATGAGCAGCACTCCAGTCATCGCTCCAACTGCTGTCAGCGTCCGCTTCATGGGGGGCCTCCTGTATAGGTAGGGGCGAATGTAGTCGGAACTCACGTCCGCGGTCGAGGTGGGATTCGATCCAGCACCAGCGGACGGGGCCCTGGGGGGGCGTCCGAGACCACGAACGCCCCGCGCACCCGCTCGGCGATGGGAGCCGCGCCTGCGACGTCGCGGACGCGCAGGCGGGCGAGCGGCTCTCCGCGCGCCACGCGCGAGCCGGGCTTTTTCTCGACGAGGATGCCGACGGCGTGGTCCACCGCCTGGTCCGCCCGGGTCCGCCCGGCGCCCATCGCCACCGCGGCGAGCCCGATCGCGTACGCGTCGGCGCGTGTCACGAAGCCGTCACGCGGCGACTCGACGACCAGCTCTCCGGCCGCGACCTGGAGCCGCGACCTGTCGGCGACCACCCGCGGGTCACCCCCCTGGGCCTCTATCATGCGCTCGGCCGCCCGCGCGGCTCGTCCGCTCGCGATCGCCCCGGCCAGGGCGGCGTGCGCCTCGGCGTCGTCCCGCGCCGCTCCCCCGAGCACGAGCATCTCCGCGCCCAGCCTCATCGTGCACTCGACCGTGTCCGCCGGGCCCTCACCCGCCAGGACGTCGAGCGCCTCGCGGGTCTCCACCGCGTTGCCGACCGCGACTCCGAGGGGCGCATCCATGTCCGTGAGCAGCGCCACCACGCGCTTGCCGGCGCGCGTGCCGACGCGGACCAGCGCCGCGGCCAGCTGGCGCGCGCTCGCCTCGTCCTTCATGAACGCGCCCAGCCCGACCTTCACGTCGAGCACGAGGGCGTCGATCCCCTCGGCCAGCTTCTTCGAAAGGATCGACGCGACGATGAGCGGGATGCACTCGACGGTCGCCGTGACGTCCCGCAGCGCATAGATGCGCTTGTCCGCCGGCGCGATCTCGGCGGTCTGCCCGATCATGCAGCAGCCGACGTCCCGCACGATCCGCGCGAGATCCTGCGCGGAGAGATCGGTCCGGAAGCCGGGGATGGCCTCGAGCTTGTCGAGCGTCCCGCCCGTGTGCCCGAGCCCGCGCCCGCTGACCATCGGCACCGGGACGCCGCACGCCGCCACGAGGGGAGCCAGCGCGATCGAGACCTTGTCGCCGACGCCGCCGGTCGANNCGCCCCCGAGGTCGAGCACCCGGCCGCTGTGGAGCATCGCGTCGGTGAGGGCGGTGGTCTCTTCGTCGTCGAGGCCGCGGAAGTAGACGGCCATCAGCCAGGCCGCCATCTGATAGTCGGCGAGCTCGCCGCTCATCAGCGCCTCGATGAGGCGCGTGACGTCCGCGGGCGAGAGCCGGGCCCCGTCGCGCTTGGCGGCGATGAGCTCGACGAGCGTGCGCGCCTGCATCCCGGACCCGCTTCACCCATAGCACCGCGAGCCCTCGCGTTGGTATCGTGTGGCGTCGATGCTCCGCGCGACTGGTCTCGCCCTCGCCCTCGCGTGCGCGGCGTGCTCGAAGGAGGAAGCGCCCGCGCCCGCGCCCGCGCCCG
>PLYU01000304.1 GCA_003153495.1 Myxococcales bacterium | reverse complement strand
GTTCACGATGGGCTGGCGCACGCAGATAACGGTCACGGTGGCCCCGATGTACTTCGCGGAAGCGTTCGGGGATCAGGATCTCGATGGGCTGACCGAGAAGTTCGTCACGCCGGTACCCGAAGAGTTTCTCCGCCTGAGCGTTGACAAGAACGATCCGCCCCTCCGCGAGGACCACGACCCCATCCGGCGACCCTTCGACGAGGTCGCGGAAGAGCGCGTCGTCGAGGAAGGGAGCGGTCGTGGCGTCGGTGGGCATGAAGGCCTCAGACTACTGGAACTCTTCGAGGTCTGCCGAGAAGACGCGCATGCTCGGAGCCCGCTACCCGCCGCACGGACAGACAGCAGAACAGGTTCGCAAGACTCCCCGATGGGCCTGGGGGAGGCGTTACGGCCGTGCAGCGCAGGGACGGGTCGGGCACGGGCTGCGATGGCGATTGCCCAGCGACGCACTGCATCGTGTAGCTCGACGGGTCCTCGTCCACGTCGCGCTCAACGTACGGGATCCCACGCCGAGCCAAGTATGCCTGCGCGGTCGCGCACGCGGGGCACCAGGATGCGCCGTAGATGACGACCGGCTCCCCGGCGGACTTCGGCTGCGCCGGGATGCCGATGTCGCGCGACTGTCGGGGAGCGATCGAACCATTTTCGATCCCCGTCCGGCGGGTAGCTGGTCCTTGAGCAGTTCACCGGTCAAGGCGCATCGCCGGCCCGCTCGCCGTAACGCCTCTACTGAAGTGGTGTCGGGTAGGCAGGAGGGGTCGGGCCACTTCCGCCAGAAGCGGCGGAAGTTCGGCGGGCAGCTTTCCGATTCATTATGGTCGTCGCCGTTCCCAGGGTCGGCGGAAGTGGCCTTCTTGATGCGCACTGCGCACGGACACCCGGCGCGGAGACCCCCCCTACGCCTCTTCGAGGGCGGCCTCGACGATCCCGTTTCGCTGATTTTTCACATGGCCGAAGTTTTTGGCCGGCGGTCGAGAATTCTCACGCCGAGAATTCTTACCTCGGTGGAAGCTCGGGCGGCCGACGGAAAGCGCCCGAAGGCGCCCCCGCTTCAGGGACTCCGCCGCGTCCGATCACGAGGCCGCGTGATCTGCCTCCGTGGACATCCTCGACGCAAAGACCCAGCGCGGCTCCAATCGGCCGACAGCAAAATCAGATCCCCGTCACCGCCACCGGCATGGTGGAACATGAGTAGCTGCTGTCCACCACGACGCATGTCTGGGGCCCCGTGTTCGTCCCGTCGCCGAGCTGACCGTAATCGTTACGTCCCCAACACTCGACGGTACCGCCAGAGAGCAGCGCGCAGATGTGACCGTAGCCCGCAGCGATGGCGGTCGCCCCAGTCAAGCTCGATACGGCCACGGGCGTCGTGGAACATGGAGAACCCGCCCCTGCGTCGACGTCCCCACATATCTGGGGCCCCGTGCTCGTGCCGTTACCCAGCTCGCCGTAATCGTTGTTTCCCCAGCACTCGACGGTGCCGCCCGAAAGCCGCGCGCACGTCTGGTACCAACCCGCAGCAACGGCGGTTGCCCCGCTCAAGCCCGACAAGACGACCGGCGTCAAGGAATTGGTCGCCGTGCCGTTTCCAAGCTCACCAAAAGTGTTGTTCCCCCAGCATTCAACGGTGCCGTCCGAAAGGAGCGCGCAGGTGTGGTCATAGCCCGCAGCGATGGCCGTCACTCCGCTCAAGCCCAATACGGCAACCGGAGTCGAGGAGTCGGTGGTTGCACCGTTGCCCAACGCGTACCCGTTCCCCCAGCACTCGACGGTGCCGCCGGAGAGCAGGGCGCACGTGTGGTCACCGCCATCTGCGATGGCCGTCACCCCGCTCAGGCCCGTCACCGCCACCGGAGTCGTGGAACTGGTCGTCGTGCCTTTGCCCAGCTCACCGTACGCGTTGTACCCCCAGCACTCCACCGTGCCGCCCGACAGCAGCGCGCAGGTGTGGTACGCGCCCGCAGCGATAGCGGCCACCCCGCTCAAGCCCGATACCGCCGCAGGCGTCAAGGAATTGGTCGCGGTGCCGTTGCCGAGCTGGTCGTTGAAGTTGCCTCCCCAGCACTGGACGGTGCCGCCAGAGAGCAGGGCGCATGTGTGGTACGCGCCCGCAGCAACGGCCGTGGCCCCGCTCAAGCCCGATACGGCAACCGGAGTCGAGGAGTCGGTGGTTGTACCGTTGCCGAGCTGGCCGTAGTCGTTCCGCCCCCAGCACTGGACGCTGCCTTCGGAGAGCCGCGCGCAGGCGTGGTAGTTGCCCGCAGCGACCGAGAGAGCAGTCAGGCTACCACTATCCGCGCCCGCATCGGTACCCGAGTCTCCTCCATCCGTCCCGCTCTCGACGCCCGCATCGGCACCGTCCGTCGCGTTGCCATCGCCTCCGCCGAGCGAGCCGTCGATATCGCTTCCTCCCTCCGAGGTGATTGTCGCGTCATCACCCGGTCCTCCATCGGTGGCATCAGCGAGCGTCCCCACCCGCCAGTCGTCCGCCTGCAGCGCCGGGCAGCCGACGGCAAAAAGCGGCAAGGCAGCCGCGAAGATGAAGGCAACCACGCGCATCAGAATGCCCCCGCAAACCCGGCCGTGGCCGGGCCGATCCAGATGCGCGCGCTCGCGCCGGTCGAAGCTTTAGTAGTAGGCTCCGTCAGCCACAGCGCCGCCCCGCCCGCAATGCCAGCCAAGCCGATCACGTAGCCGACCGTGGACACAGTCGTCAGCGAATGAAAGTGGTCCAGGTCACGTATTGAAGAGATCGACACACAGATTTTGTTGGGGCACTCGTTCTGGAGGGAGCGCTGAACGGATAGCGCGGCGAGCCCCGCGACGACGCCGACTGCAACACCAACTCCGCCGACTCCGAGCGCCACGTAGGCGACGGTCCGCTTGGCCGATCCAGACGGGGTGCTCGCCACGGGGCTTGTCTCCGTCGTCGATACGGGC
>PLYU01000307.1 GCA_003153495.1 Myxococcales bacterium | reverse complement strand
ACGATCCGCGCCATCGGCGACATCTACGCGGAGAACGCGCTGGCGGCCCTCGGGGCGGCCATGGTCGCGGGCGTGCCGGCGAGCGACGCGGCTCGCGCGCTCGCGGATGCGCCCGTCCCACCGGGACGGTTCCAGGTGCTCGCCCACGAGGGTGGCCTGCGCGTCGTCGTCGACTACGCGCACACCCCCGACGCGCTCGCGCGCACGCTCTGCGTGGCGCGCGCCCTCTGCGCCGGCAAGGTGTGGGTCGTCTTCGGAGCCGGGGGAGACCGCGACCCGGGCAAGCGAGCGCCGATGGGCGCAGCGGCGTCCGGCGCCGATCACGTCGTGCTCACGACGGACAGCCCTCGAGGGGAAGCTCCGGCGCGTATCGCGGACCAGATCCGCGAGGGCCTCGCCGCGGGGACCGACGTCCGCGTCGAGCTCGATCGCCGGGCGGCCATCCGGCGCGCCGTCCTCGACGCGGGCGAGCGAGCCCTCGCAGATCGGAGAGAGTCATGGCCATAGTGCGGCTCGGCGGCTGCTGCCCGTGACGGGCGGCCGCAGGTGTGGGTCATGGAGGCGACCGCATAGGTGGTCCGCTCTGCGTCTCTTATCCCGCGGGGGGAGGCAGACTTGCCTGCCGCCGTTGCGATCGGTTACGATGCTCCGTGACGCACCCGGGAGGGCGGAATGGGCGACCTGGACGATCTCTTCCAGCAGGTGATCGAGGACATGGGGGGCGCCATGAACCGACGGCACCGGCGGGTGGCCAAGTCCATCGCGCGACAGCCCACGGTTGCTCGGGGGGTGGCGGGGAGGCTGCTCGAGCAGTTCGCGGAGGACGAGAAGGATCTGCTGGACGTGGTCCGCTTGCGTCTGGTGGATTTCGCGACGCAGGAAGGCTTCTTCCAGAATGGGCTCGTACGACTGGGCCCTTCGCAGATCGCCGACGCCGTCAACCGATGGGTGGCGCGTCTGCAGAACGAGATGGAGGAGCCGCTTGCGCGCATCCGGCTCGCGACCGCGGCGGTTGCGTTCAAGGAGTGGCTCACCCCGCCCTCGGGACCCCCGCCACCGGAAGACGAAGAGGAAGAGATCGTCGAGGACGTCCTTCCGGTGGACGCGCCCGAGCAGCCGGCCAGTCTGGCGGAGCCTCCCTTGAACGCTGTTGTCCGGACCTCGATGCCGCCTGCCACAGCGTGGGCATTCCTCTCGGGCTGGCTCGCGGAGCTCGAAGGGTACGACGCGAACTGGGGCGGATGGGGGGACGTCCTGAAGTTCTCGGACGCCATCGCGCAGCTCGCGCGCGAGCGGGTTGCCCAGCTGTACGGGCGCGCACAGCTCCGGGCGGCCCTGGACAGCCTCCAGGTCCACGCCGAGGAGCTGAAGTACCTGGAGATCGGGTGGCAGACCTGGACGGCGAACATCGATCGTGTCCTCGACATCGTCGGTGCATCCGCCCTCGTGAACGACCTCGCTCGCTTCGTGGGTGAGCATGCCGTCATCCGCGCACGTCCCGCCGTGAGCCGATCGGAGGAGCGAAACATTCAACGCGAGAAGGACGACGTCGTGCAGCGAATCGACGACGTCGTTGCTCGTCTGTCCTCCGTGCTGGCTTCAGTCGCCCCGGAAACTCCATCCGCAGCGGCGACGACCCAGGAACCGGAGGGGGGCGAGGAACCGGGCGCTCCTGAACAGCCTGAGGCATCCGAACAACCGCAGCCGGTCGAGATCGCACCCGCGCTCGATAACATGCCTCCACCGGTCCCTGAGCCTGCGCCGCCACCCATCGTCGTGAGGGGCACACCCATCGACACGGCGGCAGCGTTACCGGAGGTGACTTCGCCCGCGTCCTGCGCAGAGGAGGGCGCGGATGTCCCGCCACCCCCCGTGGCTGCCCCTGCTTCGACGGGTGCGACCGTCGTTTCGATGAGAGCCCCGACGCCACCACCGAGGGCCGCCGAGTGGCCCGACCATCTGAAGACGTTCCTTGGCTTTCTCGACCGCATCTGGATCGCCCCGGACCGAACGCGATCGGAGGCCCCATGGGCGAGCGCGACATTCGCGAAGGACCTCGAGGTGGGGTTTGTCTCCGCCACCGGGGGGACGCAGCCCTCGTTCTCGCATCTCTGGGTCTTCGCGGCCGCAGCCGAGCGGGTGGGGGTCGCGTCCCTCCCCTCGCCACGGGAGGTCGAACTCCTCGCGACGCTCTGGGCGCTGGGTTCCGGGGCGCCGCAACTGCGGGATCCGACCCGTGCGCGGCAGCTGGGGCAGGCCTACGAAGAGGCGACCCTCGACCCGTCGCTGCGCTGGCGGGTGAAGGTGCTCCTCGAGGCGATGCGCCCCTCGACCGAGGCGCCGTTGCGCCAAGGCATCATCGACGACCTCGTAGACGTGCTGGATCTCGACAGCGCCGACCTCCGCGACGTGCTCGCAGACCTGCTGCGCACCGGGATCGTCGAAGAGGACCCCCTGCAGCACGTCCTCCCGTTCGTGAACGTGGCCCAGGACGAGACAGTGGAGGCCGTCCAGCGACGGCTCGCGGCGAAGCGGGCGGAGTTGCACGTCTACTTCAAGTCCGTGATGCACGCGGGCGGGGGCAAGGTGAAGCAGACGCATTGCCGCGAAGCGTGGACCCGTTTTGTCGACGCGGTCGTCGATCGCCTCAAGCCCATGTTCCCGCCCGAGCACGGTGGCGCCCCGGAGCTGCGCGACGAGCAGAACCTCAGGGCGTTCGTCGATCAGATCGAGGATCTCCATCGCGAGTTCGCGGACGACGGTGATGCAGGGCTGAACGATCGCGCTCGGATGGACCGGCTCGCGGAGCGCCTGGCGGGGCACGCGCGCCAGGTACAGCTTGCCGTGGCCGAAGTACGCCGTGCCCGCGATCGGAAGTCCGGCCGTGCCCCCATCCGGGCGGACGCGTTTCGCCGGCTCCGCGAGTTCCCGCTCCCGAACCAGGGGGAGGACTTCCTGCGGCGCACGCTTCTCCGTGCCGCGGATCCCCAGCGACCGAGCGAGGACCACGACCCCCTGGTCCTCGACCTCGGCGACGCCGCGCGAGCCCCGGAGCTACTCGAGCTCCTGCCCCCTGCGACCTCGGGAAGCGGCGTGCTGGGCCACCCGAGAGAGCTGACCGAGGTGCGTGCGGCCGCCGTGGACCTGCTCCGTGGCTCGCAGGCGTCAGCACCGTCGAGCGCCGCGTCGCTCGCCCACGAGTTCCGGAAGCACGGACGCGACCATCTGGTGGGGAAGCTCGGTGCGTTGCTCGCCCCCGAGGAGTTGCTGGAGGTACGTGCGCGGCAGGCCTCGCGGGCTGACGAGGCCCGCAAAACCCTGCTTCAGCTCGCGCGCTCGAGCACGCGCCTTGCGGACCTGGCCAGCCCAGTCGCGCAGGACGTCCGGCGCGTGTGCGACGAGGCCGACAAGCTCCTCGAAGGGGGCGTCGATCGCTGGCTCGCCTTCCGGGCATGGCTCGACGAATCACTGATGGCCGCGCAGTCGGAGATCGATCTTGCGGCGAACCGCCTGCGTGCCGAGGCCGCTGTACGCGAGCCGGACGTTGCGGAGGCCGTCGCGAAGCTGCTCGACGCGGGCAAGCACGCCGAGGCACTCGCGAGGCTGCGCGGGCCGTCGAGCCCCGGGGCGAACCGCCAGCGGATCACGTACTTCCGCGGTGAGGCCGTGACCCGGTTCTCGAATCCACGGCAATGCCTGAACGGGGACGATCTACGCGCGAGCGTGGAGAAGTGGCTGGAGCCGGTGGAAGATCTGAACGCCGACCGCGCGCTCCGGACCGAGTTCGCGCGCCTCGCGTTCGGTGAGGCGCTGTTCACCCAGGCCGACCGCCGCAGCCTGGAGGCCATCAAGCTCTCCTGCACGGACGCGTCCCGGTGGCTGGAGGAGCAGCAGCTCAACCCCTCCTACGTGCCGCAGCTGCACCGCTACGGGCACATCGTCGTTCCGCGTATCCCGGCCAAGGCCAGGGATGCGGCGTTTGCTGATCGCGCTGCGGAGGCGGCAGCGGCTCACGCGAGCGACCTGGTCATCCTCCTTGCGCCCGGTCTGCCGCAGGAGCGTCGCGTGAGCGTCCTGGAGCACCTGGGCCGCCGCAAGGGCAGCTCCGGGGTCCTCGTCGACGACCTCGATCTCTGTCGTATGCTGCTGAACCCCGAGGGGAACCGCCCCACATCACTGCTCGCCTTGCTGGAGGTGGCCCTCGAGCAGCAGCGCTGGACGGCGACCTCACCCTTCCAACTCGTCGAGGGCCAGCACACGGCCATCGAGATGTATCAGGGCCGGCGAGACGAAGCTCGGCAGCTTGCGCGCGAGGCGACGCACTCGCGCCTCTTCTCCGGTCGCAAGCTCGGCAAGAGCGCGCTCCTCCGCTACGTCGAGCGCAGCTACAGCGGCAAGCCACTTCCGTCGGAGCAGATCCTCCGCGTCGTCTACGTGTCGGCGGTCGGCATCCACGAGGACCACGCGCTCGTCGACGAGATCGTCGTCTGCATGAGTCAGGCGCTCGGCGAGGACGTCCGCGTTGCAACGCAACCTGGTGAGTCGGCGGGCGACCGGCTGACCCGCGTGATGCGCGCATACCTCGAACGCCACCCGAAAGAGAGCCTGCTCCTCGTGCTTGACGAGGCCGACGCGTTCGTCGAGCGAGAGCTCGTCGAGTTCGACCGCAATGGTGGCAACTGCCTCAGCATGGTCATGCGCAGCCGCATCCAGGCCGAGCAGGACAGTCGCAACCTGCCGCGCGTCCGCTTCGTGTTCGCGGGCTACCGCATCACCCACACCCGTGAGGGCGCCTTCCGCAACTGGGGAGAGGTGCTCCGCCTCGCTCCGCTCGCTGCGGGCGACGCGCAGGAGCTCGTCGTCGGCGCCGTGGCTCGTCTGGGCATCGACGCGGAGGACGTGGGGAGCGTGATCGCGCACCGGTGCGGCTACCAGCCTGCCGTCCTGCTTCGCTTCGGTGAACGCCTGCTGGCGCGCCTCGAAGCCATGAACCCGCCTTCGGTGCGCGCTCGCACCACGGTGACCGTCACCCTGGAAGACGTGGCCGCCGTCTACGAGGAGCAGGTCATCCAGGACGAGATTCGGACGATCGCGCAGAATAACTTCCAGGGAAACGAGGTCGCCGGGTTCATCTTCCGCCTTGTGATCGCCGAATTCATGGCGGCGGGAGCGACGGCCCGCCTCTCTGCGCTTGAGGACGCCCTCCTTCGCCGCATCGAGCACGACTACCCGACCTTCCTTGTATGGCTCACCGTCAACGGCTCGCCGCGCGCGGTGCTCGAGTCGCGTCTCAAGGACCTGGTCGAGCGCCAGCTCCTCGAGCAGGGCGCTTTCACCGCTTCGCCGTCTTATGGCCTGCGCTTCCCGCACCACCTGTCGGCCCTCGCAAGCCTTGCGTACCCGGATGCGCTCGCCGACGAAGCGCGCAAGTTCAACTCGCAGAATGCGGCCGCGCCCGCCCAGCGGGTCCTCGGCGACGGCCTACTCTCGCGCGACGACCTGGACCGGGCAGGGGAGCTCGCGGCGAAGCCGCATGCGGATCTGACCATACTCCCGGTGCTCGGTGTCCAGTGGCACCCTGCGGGAAGGGTCGAGCACATGGTCCGCCGGGAGATTCTCGATCGCCTCGACGTGCGCAGGGACGACGTCTTTACCGAGAACGCGCCCGAGGGCGCGCGCCCGGCAACGTCCTGGGCCATTGCCCGCGTGGGCGGAGAGAACCTCGTGGAGATCGGCGGAGCGATCACGAACGCACGTCCTCTGCCGTACCTCATCGGAGGGGTCGACCTTCTGCGCCAGGCGCGCCGCGTGGACACCGGCTCACTGGAGGCGTCGTTCGCCGTGGAATGCCTTGGCATCGGGCGCCTCCGCAGCGCGAACCTCGACTGGTGGTTCGATCGCCGTGGCTTCACCTTCAGGAACATCGGCGCAACCGCGCGCATCCTGAGGCAGACGTCCGGCATCCCGCTCCTCGTTAGCCTGCTCGACGACATCCTCGGACACTTCGGCCCCCCAGGCGCGGGTCTCGACGTCGACGATGCCATGCTCGATAAGGCGCTGGGCCAGCTCGGAGAGCAGATTCCGGACGTCGCCCGACTCCTCGTCGAGGGGCCCCCCGAGGTACGCCTCGAGCCTCGCGAGCGCGAGGTCGTCCAGATGCTCGCGCACGTCGCTGTGAGGAATGGCAAGGCTGGCCTAGATGACCTGAGCGAGTACTGGGAGATCTGGAAGATCCAGGGCGCGACGGCAGCGAAGGTCTCCGGGATGGCGCCGCTGCTCCAGCCGGAGACCCAACGAACCGACGGCGTGGCCCTCTGGCTGCTCGAGACGGTCGGGCTCGTGCCCGTGAAAGCAACCGTCGCGCCCGGCCTTCCGTTCGACCGGTTCGAGGTCGTTCCCGCCGACGACGCCGTGACGAGGATCGGCCTGCGTCTCCTGGAGCTCTGAACGTGCTCCGGGTCCGACTCGCCGGCAGCGAGGCCGTCTGGTACCCCGCCGCGAGCGAGCAGCTCATCGGGTGGCTCGAGACAGCACCCTGGGATGCCGCGGGTGGCGCACGTATCATCCGGGTCAGCGGCCCCGAGGGGTGGCACGCCATCGTGGACGCCGTGGGCACCATCGTCCGCGGCCTGGACTCCGGGGTGGGGGTGCGCCTGCGGACCGGGCAGGCTGCCCGAGCCGGGGGCGCCCCGCAGGACCTCGTCGCCTCGGTGCTCGGCGGTACCACCGGCCTCTCCATGCGCGACTGGCTCACGGCGACCGGACGCGCCCTGGCCGTCGACCGGTGCGTCGTCGCCCTGGACACGATCGGTGCGCCCGCCGGCGAAGCCCAGCGTCTGCGCTCGAACATGGACGAGATCGGAGCCACGCTGCGCAAGTTCCGAAGCGACGCCGTCCTAACGGTCCTCGTCGGCAGCGACGACCCTTCCGGACAGGCATGGGCGCTCGACGTCGCCCTCCCCGAGCACGCCGATCTTGCCGCGCGCACCGAGACCGCGCGTTGGGCGTACTACCTCCACCAGCGGCTCGCCTGGGAGAGCGGGGGTAACCTCGACCGGGCGAGGCGCTGGGAGGCCGGAATGGCCGAAGCCCGTCTGGGCTTTGGCGACGACGAGGCCTTCGAGCAGCTGACGAACGAGTGGGCGACGGAGGAGTGGAAGAATACGGACGCGGCCGATCGGGACGCGGTGACGACGTTCGTCAAGGCGCTCCGACGCGACGAGGGTACCGGCGCGCGAGCGTCGCTCCAGCGGAAGCGCTCGTCTGGGATCCCTCGGGCGTGCCGCAGCTCGTCCCCTGGGTCGCACGGGCCATGCTCCGCGAAGGGTCTACGCCCGCGAGGCGCTGGGCGCGGTCCTCCCTCGTGTGCGGACTGCTGAGGAAGGAGTTGCTCCAGCGGTGTCTCGAGGCGGAGGGCCTCGCGCGCGGCTTGCTCCTCGGAACGCTCCGGGGCGCACCGAGTCTTGCCGACGAGGAAGACTTGCGCGCCTTCAAGAGGACCGAGCCGCGGTCCGCACGCGAGTGGTACCCCGCAACTTGTCCAGGTGTACCGGAAGACGCGTGGGACATGGCGACCTTCAACGACGTCCTCTTCGCCGCAACGATCTCGCTGGACCTGAAGGACACGCTGCACGATCTGCGGCGGCTAAGGAACGGGCTCGCGCACGGGCACTACGTGAGCTGGGCGATGGTGAACGCGATGGGCGTGATCGAGAGGGAAATGAGGGAGTGGGTCGGGTGGTGAGGCTGCCCTGGACGAGGTCGAGGACCGTGGCAGTGTGGCTTCGCGCACTCGACCGCCGCGATCGAAATGCCGCCCCTTTCGAGGATCGGTAACCGTCCGGCCACCGGCGTCGTGACCCGGTCGCGGCGGGCCGCGATCGTGAGTCCATGGCGCACGGACAATGGACGGAGATCGAGGCGCGGAGCGTGCTCGGGGCGTGGAGGAAGAGCGGTCTGAGTCTCGACGCGTTCGCGCGCAGTCGTGGGCTGGTACCGTGGAGCCGATCGTGCTGAACCGCGGGTTATGCCGTGCTCGGCATAAGCGGCGTTATGTGGAGCTCCGGATTATGCGGAGCTGCGTCCGCGCTCGATGACAGCGCAGCGGCGGATGCAGGCACCGGCGGGTTGAAGCACTCGGCATAATCCGTCGACGTTCTCCTCCTGGGCCCGTCGGGCTCGAAGGAGGAGATCATGTTCGAGAGCTGGATCACGCGTCCCCAAGATCGGCGACGGCTGGAGGCGAGCACGCTCTGTCGCGCGCTGGTGTTGTTCGCCGAGTCCCTGGAATCCCATGGCTACCCGTCGCGCACCTTGCGACGGTACCTATTCGCGGCCGCCGCATTCGGCCGTTGGGTCCAGCGTCACGGATGGTCGATCGACCATGTCGACGAGTCCCGGTTGCAGCAGTTCGTTGCGGGGCGTCGACGGCATCGGTGCCGTGGTCGCCATCGCGGTCGGCTACCCGATGCCGTGTCGGGCATTCGCAGGTTCGTCGAGATGCTGCGCGCCGGGGGGATGATGCCCCAGAGGGCCACGGCGCGACCTGAAGGGCCGATCGACGAGATCGTGGCCGCATTCGATTCGCATCTCGATCGAGTCAGCGGCTTGGTGGTCGCCACGCGGCAGACGTACGGGCGCTACGCTCGCGCGCTGCTTGAGACGCGGTTCGGCACGACGGTGCCAGACCTGCAGGCGCTCGACGCCGAGTGCGTCAGTGAGTTCGTCCGCGCTCAAGCCGAGCGTCTCAACGTGTCGTCACGCCGTCTGCCGGCGACTGCGACGCGCACGTTCTTGCGCTTCCTCATCACGCAGGGCCTCGTCGCCGACGGCCTGGCTGGCGCCGTCCCCAGCGTTCGTCAGTGGAAGCACGCTTCGCTCCCGAGCTACCTCTCCGCCCAGGAGCTGGCTGCGGTGTTCGCGGCATGCCCGGTGGCGACGCCCACCGGTCGACGGGACCACGCGGTCGTGATGATGCTCAGTCAACTCGGGCTGCGGGCGTGCGAGCTGGCATCTCTACGCCTGGACGACATCCGCTGGCACGATGCTGTGGTCTCGGTGCGCGGGGCCAAGTCCGGTCGGGAGCGAGTGCTGCCCTTGCCGCAGGACGTCGGCGTCGCCATCGCAGGGTATCTGCGCGACGGACGCCCCTCCAGCAACCGCCGCGAAGTGTTCCTCGCCGTGCACGCCCCGTACGGCGCGCTCGGCGCGGGAGCGGTGAGCTGCATCGTGGCCCGCGCCCTACAACGTGCCGGGGTACAAACGGCCCATCGAGGTGCGCACGTGCTCCGGCACACGGCCGCGACGCGCATGGTGCGCGCGGGGGCGACCTTCAAGCAGGTCGCCGACGTTCTCGGGCACGCTCGCATCGAGACCACGACGATCTACGCCAAGCTCGACGTCGATACGTTGGCGCGCGTGGCGCTGCCGTGGCCGGAGGCGGCGTCGTGAGCAGCGATGACCTGCGGTCGCGCGCGCTGCGGTACATCGCTCTGCGACAAGCGTACGGATACCAGGGCCGCTCCAGCGAGAGGCTCCTTCTCGACTTCGTCGCATTCGCCGAGTCGCGCGGGCAGTCCAACTCCGCGTCCGCCCAGCTCGCCGTTGACTGGGCGTGCGGTCCCGGCGGGAGCCATCGCAATCGTGCGAGACGCCTGAGCGTCGTTCGCGGCTTCCTCACGCACGTACGCGCCTCTCAGCCGCAGGCTGAGGTCCCCGCCGCCGGCCTGCTACACGCGGCGCGACGGCCAGCGCCACACATCTTCTCAGACGCGGAGATCACCTCTCTGCTGCGGGGCGCGCGCGCCTTGGGCCCCAGCGGCTCGTTGCGTCCGCACACGTACGCGACGCTCATCGGCCTGCTCGCCAGCTGTGGCCTGCGCATCAGCGAGGCCGTGCGCCTTCGTGACGGCGACGTTCAGCTCGACTCGACACCGCCGCTCCTGTGCATCCGCGAGTCGAAGTTCCACAAATCACGCCTGGTGGTGCTGCATCCCACGGTCGCCACGGCGCTTCACCAATACGCTGCGGAGCGCCAACGCCTCGGCTACCACTGCGTCGGAGACGCTTTCTTCGTGTCGGAGAAGCCGGGCCCGCTGCCCGCGGCGTCGGCGCGTCGCACGTTCACCGAGATCGCCCGTCGGGCGGGCATCCGCCCGCCCAAGGGGCCGGGCCCGCACCTGCACGATCTTCGGCACACCTTCGCGGTACGGCGGATGCTGCAATGGTACCGCGACGGCATCGATGTCCACGCCAGGCTGCCCGAGCTTTCCGTCTACCTCGGCCACGTGCGCCCCGCGGACACGTACTGGTACCTGACCGCGACGCCGCAGTTGCTGGCCACGGCCGCGCAGCGATTCAAACGGTTCGCCGCGCTCGCAGGTGAGTCGTGATGCCCACCGCGCCCCCGCTCGGGCCGCTCTTGCAGGCGTTCTTCGCCGAGCACCTACTCACACACAAAGAAGCCAGCCCCCAGACCGTCGCCGCCTATCGCGACGGATTCCGGCTGCTGCTGGTGTTCCTGCGCGAGACCACGGGCACGGAGCCCGCGGCCTTGCGCTTGACTGACCTCGACGCCCCTCAGATCCTCGCGTTCCTCGATCATCTCGAGACCCGGCGGCGAAACGGCGCTCGCTCGCGCAACGCGCGGTTGGCGGCACTGCGCTCCTTCTTCCGGTTCGTGACGATGCGAGAGCCCGGGAGTCTCGCGCTGGCGAGCCGTGTCCTGGCCATCCCGGTCAAGCGCTGCGCGCGTCCCCTCGTCGGCTACCTCACGCGACCCGAGGTCGAGGCGCTCCTGGCCTCACCGGATCGAGCCACATGGGCTGGGCGTCGCGATCACGCCCTGCTGCTGACGCTCTACAATACCGGCGCTCGCGTCTCGGAGGTCGCGCGCCTTCAGCGCGCGCAGGTCCACCTCGGACCCTCAGCCTGCATCCACTTACAGGGAAAGGGACGCAAGCAGCGATCGATTCCGCTTTGGCCCAAGACCGCCCGGGTGCTGCGCGCATGGTTCCGGCAACTCGGCGGCGCCGAAGGGCTCGCCTTCCCCAGCGCTCGCGGCCAACCCCTGACGCGTGACGGTGTCGCCTTCGTGCTGGAGCGCGCGGTGCACGTTGCGCGTCAGCACTGCCCGAGCCTGGTGCGAAAGCGCGTCTCGCCCCACGTCCTCCGCCACACCACGGCGATGCATCTGCTCCAAGCCGGCGTCGACCTGAGCGTCATCGCCCTGTGGCTCGGCCACGAGACGATCGAGACGACGCACGGCTATCTCGAGGCCGACCTGGCCACCAAAGAGCGGGCCCTCGCCAAGCTGGTGCCGCTGGCCACCACCGTCCCTCGCTTCCGCCCCGACGACGCGCTCCTCGGCTTCCTGGCACGCCTCTGATTATGCCGAGTGGCGTTCACCTTCCGGCAGCGAGATCCCCGTCGTCGACGAACCGACTCCGCATAATCCGGAGCTCCACATAACGCGGGTTATGCCGTGCTCGGCATAAGCGGCGCGACCACGGGATCGCCTCCAGCTACCCCGCCGTGTACGTCGTCGCTCTCTTCTGCCCCTTCGACTTGAGCTCCTTCTTAGCAAGGCCCTCCTTGAGAACGCGGGGCATCTCCTTGCTTTGCATCTTCAACTTCTGGCGGATCTGCTCGGCGCGCAGTCCGGTCTTGCTGCTCTTCACGAGCGCGACCACTTGGTCGAGGGCCTTGGCGATGTCCTCAGGTGACCGCCTCTTCAAGCGACCGGCGCGCCTCGCGCGCGTCGGTGTGGCTCTAGCACCTGGGCTGGCCCTCGGGCGTCCTGGTCCTCGTCGCACGCCTCCGCCCGCTCCGCTGAGAAGCTCTTCCAGGGAAGCGCCCCTGATGGCAGCGAGGACGGAATCGGCGAAGGTGGCGGCGAGGTCGTTGAGCGTGGCACGCAGGGATGACATGGCCCGCCATCAAAGCGCGACAAGCGAAGGCTGGTCAATGCGAATGAGGCGCGCGGCTCGCGCAGCGATGGACACTTGACGCGCCGGGCACGGAATCAGAACCAGCCCTGCTCCTTCAGGTGGCCCCAGGCGGCGCGAATCTGCTCCGGTTTCATCATGGTCGCCTTCCGAGCGTTCCATGCGTGAACAGCGCGCACAGCCGCGTCGGAGGAACCATTTGCATCGACGTCATGCCCAGCTACCCAGTGCACCGTCGAGAGCAGCTCCATGCCGAACGGCGTCTCGTATCCTTCGATCAGCGCCGTGACCTTGGCCAGCCTCGCTTGGGCGTCCCGATCGTCGGCGAGGAACGACTCGCCTTCTTCGGCAGCGCCCGGCAGAAGCTTGAGCGGCGTGTCAGGCGTGTTCTTACCGTCGCCAAAGCCCTCCACGAAGTGCCCTTCGACCCGGTGCAGCACATGGCGGAGGTTGTCCGCGTAAGGACCGTACTGATCCTTGGCGAAGGCAAGTTTGAGTGGCTGGCCCGCCTCCTGAAGAAAGTAGGCGAGTTTCTGCACTTCCAGGAGCGAGAGCAAGTAGTCGTATCCAGGAACGAGGTAACGGCTCATCAGGACCAGGATGGCCCCACGCCCCGCCGTCATTTTCGGTCGGCTCGTTTCGTTCTTCATCTCCGCAGGTGGAGGCGCCCCGTTCGGTTCAAAAACCAGCACCTCGACATCCTTTAGGAGCGTCAGCGCTTCCTGGATCGCAGTGCGAACGTGAGCCCAATCCAAACCTCCCAGACCTGCACCTAGCGGAGGGATGGCGATCGAACGGATCTTGCGGTCCTTCACGACGCGAACGAGGTCCTCCAAGCCTTCATTGATGTACTCCAACTTCGAAGCGCCGCGCCAATGGCGTTTCGTCGGGAAGTTGATGATGTACCGGGGAAGAACGATGCCGCCCGCCTCGTACACGAACATCTTCCCAATCTGGACTTCGCCTCGCTTGCAGGCTGCCTCGTACGCCTTGTTGTTCGCCGGGAATGCTTTCTTGAATTGAAGGGCCAGTCCTTTCCCCATCACGCCGGCAGTGTTCACCGTGTTGACCAAGGCTTCCACGTTGGCGTCGAGGATGTTGCCGGCGACTAGTTTGAGCATCTGCCGCTCCTCAGTAGTACCAGCCGGGATGAACCTGCACGGGCGGATGATTTCCGCCCAGCAGAGCCTGCACGCTCGCCGCAACCGTGGCGTCTCGCACCCCGATCTGCTCGACGGCAGACCAAGGAAAGCACTTGTGAACAAGGAACTCTGCTTGCCGCTTCTCCCTCGTGTCGTCGCTGCCCGCCCAATAGTCCATCGGCATGACCCGCCAATCGACTTCGCTCAGCTTTCGCAGATCGTCGAAGTATGCCGCATACGCCAGATCGGCGTGACGTTCCGTGAAGGCCCACGGTTGCGTCAGGGTGGTCGCCGTTTGCACGCTCGACACGAGATGCAGGATCTCTTCCTGTCCCTCGGAATAGTCGGGGTGACCGCGATAGACGGCGTAGAGCATGACCGAGCGGTTGCAGAAGTTGAATGGCACGTAGTCGCCGAGCGTCCCCCCGGCTGCAACGGACACGGCTCGCTTCAGCCGTCGCTCCTTGATGTGCCTGTGCCCGATGTTGGTGCTCTCGACCGAGAGGCGGATGCGCTCGGAGTCCGACCAGAGGCAGCCATCGCGCAGGATGCCCGGCAAGTTGCTCAGGTGCGTGATGTGATAGATGGCAGGGTTGGGCGGCACGTTGCCGAGCATTCAACCGCTCCCGGCGAACTGCCTCGCGGCACCGCGCTGCGGTTGAGCTGGGCACCTGTTCATCTGAACAGGCTTTCGCGCTGCTGTAAAGCCGCTCATGTAGCTGAAGTTGGTCGCGGTTGGCGCATCAGACTGCACCGGTTTGATAGCCAAGCGTCCCCGTTTCCGACCCGCCGGCAGGCAATAACCCAGCGAACGCGAGCCCCACGCTGGCAGCCATGCCGCGATGTTCACGCCGTCAAGGTAGCGTGGTCGGGGCGTTCTTCGTTCAAGAAGAGCGTGAAGCGGAGGACGGGTGCGCCCCGGATGGATCCGCAGAGCTGAGTCCGCGTGCCGCGCCGTCCTTCGCGACCGAGACTGCCGACGCCCGACGAGATCGCGCGCTCCCCCGAGCTGGCGATCCTCGCCGCGATCGAGAACGCCCTCGACATCGCCATCGTCGCGCTCGTCGCCGCCCAGCCCGAGTTGCAGCCGACCGCGGACCAGCACGACGCGACTTCGACGGCGGTGGCCTCGGCCGCAGACCTTGTCGTCACCTGCACGCAGTCCCTGGCCGCCGCGATCGCCGACTACCGCGCTGCCCTGCCGGCCCCACCCTACGACCTGACCTGACTCCCCTCCGAGCACGGCAGGGAGTCTCTCCACGTAGCGACGCGGAGTCCTACCGGCGTCTTGCTCGGGGGCCTGGCCCGGCCAGCCCTCGCCGGCCGCGAGCTGTGGGCGAACCCCCGAACGGCGCGGCAACGCCGGGGAACGGGCGGGAATCACGATCCAAGAGTGGGCCATTTCTCGTGAGCAGGGCCGGACCATTCCTGACGAGCGCTGAAGCTGGTGCTCAGGAAGGCGCGGTAACGGGTGCTGGATGGCATTGGAGCGTCCTATCGGCGGTGGGTCCACGAGAGACGTTCGAACCAGCCTCAGCCTTCAAAAGGCTGTCCTCTGAGCGTCGCCAATGTACGCATCACACGTTCAGCTACGTTATGCGCGCAGGCCGTTTCCTGCCGAAGTTCGCATCGATAGGAGAACACCAAACCAGTTGACTGTCAGTCAGCCATGGCATAGGTTCAGCTTACGGGTCGCCCACTGGCGACGTCAGGTCCTTGAAATCCCGGTGCCAGCCACGTTTCGAGGCGGGCTCCCAGCAGTCGGGGGAGACCGCGGCTTCACGGTGTTCGGCGTCCTTGAAGTTTGAGGTCGGCGAATGCCGCGAGAGCGACAAGCTCTCGCATCGTTGGGCGAAAGAGACGCGGTAGCCGTTCGGGCGAGAGCCCTACACGACTACCGCTGCGACGAGTCGGCTCTTGCCGCCTCATCTCCAATCAACGCTCAACCCCCGGCGGTCGTTCATGAGGGCAATCAGGTGATTGCAACGAGTGGGCGCACGTTCGGTTTTCAGGGTCGCAGAAGTGCTCCACGTTCCTCTTCCACATACGACACGCACGGCTGGCGCACACGTGCGATGAGCGGGAATTACCCCAATCGCGTCACGTGGAAGGGAAGCAGTTGCCATGAAAAGCAACTACGACAAGGAACTGAAGTCCGTCATCTCGCTCCTCTGCGAGATGGCGAATATGGGAACGCTGGAGCAAGGACAGAAGGAGGCGGTCACGAATGAGATCAACGGCCTGCGCCGAGCAACCCGGAGTCATGACCCGGCGAAGATCCGCGCAGCAGTTGGCCGCGTTGCACGGCTTTTCCTCCGTGCGCATGGACGTTGATCCCTACGAGGTCGTTCGAGTCCTGAGCTTTTGCGCTCCCTCCTTCAGAGCACGAGGTTGCGTCTTCGTACTCTGAAGAAGGGAGACTGGAACGAGCACATGAACTACGCCAAGGGCCTAACATTCGCACGCACCAAGGCTGGGGTGTCGAAGCGGCAGCTCGCCAAGATGGTTGGCGTGGACGCCAGCTATATCACCCACATCGAGGCCGGCCGAAAGAAGCCGAGCCTCGACATCATGGAGAAGGTTGCTGAGGTCTTGAAGTTACCCATGCCTCTTCTCGTCCTTCTTTCCGCTGATTCGAACGATCTCCTGGGTGCCTCGCCGGAACAAGCGGCGATCCTCGGGGTCCGGTTGATGGACCTCCTGAAGGTGTGACGACAGTGACGCAGTGGTCCCCTCTTGATCGCCCGCTCGTATCCACGCGCCACCTCGGGGCGGTGCTCGGGATTCGCCGAGAGTACCTGCGTGAGCTTGCGGACCAGGCGGAGCGCATGTACTCGCCCTTCACCCTGGTCCAGATCAAGAAGGGACGTCGCAAGGAACGTCCCATCGACAACCCCCTTGAACCGCTGAAGCTCGTCCAGACGCGGATCAAGAGGCGCCTCCTGGATCCGGTCACCCTGCCGTCGTTCATGTGCGGCGGAGTTCGGAAGCGTTCAACGCAGACGAACGCTAGAAAGCACGTTCGTCAGCCCGAGGTGGTTGCGCTCGACATCAGGAAGTTCTTCGGCAGCGTCACGAATAATCAAGTCGCCGAGATGTGGCGAGCCCGCTTCGGAGCCTCGTCTGAGGTCGTGTACCTGCTAACGCGCCTCACGACGTATCACGGTCATCTGCCGCAGGGAGCGCCAACCAGCACGGCCCTGGCCAACCTCGTCATCCTGCCGGGCATCGAGCGCCTCTACGACTGGTGTCGAAGCCAGGACATGAACCTGACCATCTACGTGGACGACATCACGGTCTCGGGTCGCGAGGCCCGGCGTAGCATCCCGGTGGCAGCGCATGCAGTGAGCCGCGCTGGGTTCAAACTGGCTCGCGACAAGGTCAAGGTCATGCCCAGTCACGCGCGTCAAGAGGTCACCGGGCACACTGTGAACCGACGCCTATCCAACGGCCGGGACCTCCTGAAGCGTGCGAGGTCTATGGTCTTCAGCGCGATTGGACTGTCAGGCACGGAAGACGACCGCAAGCGTGCCCGAGGACTTGTCGCCCACATCTGCGCTACGTCACCCTCGCAGGGCCGGTGGCTGGCGGAGAAGCTTGCCGACGCATCCAGCCCCGAGTGAGGGGATTGCGCGCGCAAGACGTAACGTGCGCGTCACGCGCCATCGTGATCACCCGTTTCGCGGGTGGTGATCACCTGTTTCGCGCATCGTGATCACTTTTCCACAAGCCCGCCGCCGGGCGTGCTGAAGGGGTCGTCTGGGGCGCGGCCCCGACGACGCGACGCTGGATGGTCTCCCGAACCCTCGGCTAGCCGCCATCAAGGCGAGTCAGATTCTCCAGAAGGTGTGCCCGACACTGCTCGATAAGAAGGCGCCAACCTCGAACGAATTGACTCGGCAGCATCGAACAGAAGACCGGCCTGTGGCGAGCCCACCACGGGACATGGAGCCGTGACGACGCGATAGCTGTCGCGGCCACTCGTTCTAGGAGAAACGAGAGCTGGCGATTAGAACGCTCCGCGCAACAAAGCGAATCACTTCGATGTCCCACCCCAGAAGCTCAGCCTCCTTCGAGAACGGGAGTAGAAGGTCCGTGTCGTCGCCACCCTTTGTGTGAACGATCTTGCATCGGATCTCGTAGATGCGCTCCGCAACAGCTTCGCCGAGATCCGCGTCCGTGCGCCCGAGCGGCAAGCTCTTAACGCCAAGGTCCTTCTTCTTCGAGAAGAACTCGATCTGGTCCTCGTCAGCGAAGAGGTCGCGCAGGCGTTCGGGGTCTACGCAAGCCGCCACGGTAGCTTTGAGCTGGGCGCGCTCCTCGCTGAGTCCACGCCTGGCACTAAGAATCCGAACGACTCTCGCGATGTCTGCGTCCTTCGATGGATCAAAAGCAGGGTCCTTAAGGGTATTTCTCACCCGTTTCTGTGCTTCCGCCTCGGCGTACGTCGGAAAGTAGAATTCGATGCACTGGTAGTACGCGAGAAACTCAAGAAGGGGCACGCCCCGGGCTTGTCGAGCGTACCAATAAAGTGACATCGGCTCGTGATCGTACGTGGCTCGTGGAAAGGCAATGTCGGCGTTACGATCCTTCGACCATCTGAGACGAGCGATCGTGCGGGAACGAGGAAGTCCAATGTCCCTCGCCAGAGCAAGGGCACTGCCTGTCTTCAGGTCAACATCGAAGAAGAGGGAATCGGAGACCTCTTCAAGGATCTGCTTAGCCCGATCGAATGTTCCGAACGCGAACCCTGAAAGACGAATGGCGGGCAACCGGCCAATCCGGTAGGGACGTGATTCAACGAGAGCAAGCTCGTCCGGGCACGGCCCGACCTCGATCGCGCGGGGGACCCCGTCAACTGTGCTCTCGTATCGAGCGTACGGACCGTGGCCGGCCTCGGGGTCATCGTCGCGAGGTTGCCACGGTCGAGGCAGTGGCCGGAACCCGATGAGAGAAACGGCCGTAACCAGAGCGACGATCGTCTGAGTTTCGTAGGAACAGACGGCAACGTAAGGCGGGAGGACGACCAGCTTCTCGAACGGGAGCCGGAGTAGCTTGGTGGCGGCATCGATCGTGAGCGCCTGCACCGCTCGATGGTCGCGGCCGGCTTTCAGCAAGACGCGCAGCCCTGAGCGGCCGTCACTCGTGGTCACGGATTCGCACTTGAGCCCGCCCGCTCCACATCGCGCCTCGATCTCACGGCAGAGTCTCGCCAACTCGGCCTGCTCGGCAGGGGTCGGACCGGCGGCAGCCTCTTCTTCCTCATCCTCTTCGATGACGGCCGGTTCCGGTGGAGTCGGTTCCGCCACCCCGAGCGTTGGGGCGCCCTCCCTGGTTGTGGAGCCATCGGTGGACGCCAGCGGTATGGCGCCCTCGGTAGCGCCTGTTGCGGCGGGGGGCTCCGGTTGGCTGGGCTCACGCTCGTTGGGCATGTAGCCAGGATCGCGGGATCGGGCACGCTCCACAACAGGCGATTCCAGCAGCGGTGGCTGAACCGGCGTTGCCCCCAGGGCCCCGCCCGTGGTGAACTCCGGCTCCGAACATGGCCGCCAAGAAGACCACCGTCAGCAAGTCCGACTTCATCCGCCAGCACGCCACGCTCTCCACAGCCGATGTGATCGCGAAGGCGAAGGCGGCCGGGCTCAAGGTCAGCTCCTCTCTCGTCTACATGGTGAGGGGCCGAGCCGGGGCGAAGAAGGGCGCCGCGAAGAAGACCTCGAAGACCACCGCCATCGTGAAGACCCCCACGCAGAGCAAGGCCGACTTCGTGCGGGCTCACGCGAGCCTCTCCCCCAAGGAGATCGTCGCGAAGGGCAAGGCCGATGGCCTGAAGATCGACGTGCACTACGTCTACAACGTTCGGGCGTACGGCAAGACGGCGGGCAAGAAGAAGAGAGCGGCCACGAGAGCGACACCTTCGAGGAAGGCCCCCGCCGTGTCGAGGCCGATCACGACATCGACGAAGGCCGAAACTTTGCTCAGGGCGATCGCCGCCGAGATCGGGCTCGGGCGCGCGATGGAGATTCTCTCGGCCGAGCGGGCGATGGTCCGGGCTGTGATTGGGGGGTGAGGGCGTTTCCGATCAAGGGGTCCGGGCGCAACGAAGACCGCCGTCGCCGAAGCGGGTCGTCGGGGGGGGGTCTCAGCTTAGTCGCGGCTCGTGGGAAGCAAAAACGACGCGGCGCCGCCGAAGCTGTCGCCCCGGAGCGCCCGGTAGGAGGTCATGGAAGGTCACGGTGCGACGTAACCGAAGGCGCCGCCGCCAATCAGCGTGCCGCTAACGCCACTGCACTCCGATGTCGAGAGAGTGAAGAATTGGTCGGTGATGCCACTCGTCACCCACTGGCACAGATACACGGGCGTGGCGAAGCTCCCCACCGCCGAGTTCGCGACGAAACCGAGGTTGGTCGGATCCCCGTAGGTTGAACATGTAGTGCGCTGGTACACGTTCCCGCCGCCTTGGAAGCAATGGTATATCTCGCTGAACGAGCCGTAACCCGGATCGCTGGTGTAGACTGTAAAGGCAATCTCGCGCTGCCAGCATGTGGCCGCACTACAGCCGCTGTTGATGGTCGTATTCGTGCATGTGCCACATCCCTGCGTGGGGCCGGTCATCGACCCGGGGTAGCACTGGTTGCCCACGCTCTCCCAGTGGGTGCTGTTGCACCGATTTAAGAATCTGTAGGCGGTCGAGGTGCCCGCCGTGATCGTTTGGCACGTCGTCGATGAATTCATGCAAGCCAACGAGCCGGTGCATTGAGTTCCGCTCGTGCAGCAAGGCTGGCCGAGACCGGCGCAAGCGACGCAGCTCGTCCCCGAGCAGTTGAAGGCGCTGGGGCATGAGTTGCAGGTTCCCGTGCAGCCATCGGAAGCGCCCCCGCATTTCCCCGAGCAGCTTGGGGTGCAGGTACACGTAGCTCCGCTACAGCTCGTCGTGCAGTTTGAGCTACAAGTTCCTCCGCAGCCGTCCGAGACGCTCGCCGTCCGGCATGCCGAGCAGCTCGGCATGCAGCACGACCCGCTGTAACAGAACTGCGAGCCACTGCACGTCGAGCAGGTCCCGCCGCTACTTCCGCATGCGCTGGTCGTCGTACCTCCGTTGCACGTAGTCCCCGAGCAGCAGCCCGTGCACGAGTTATTCGGACACGAGCCTCCGCAGCCATCAGCCGCTCCGCTACACTTGCCCGAGCAGCTCGGCGTGCAGCACGACCCGCTGTAGCATGTCTGCGATCCGCCGCATGATAAGCAGAGGAGCCCGTTCGTCCCGCACGCGAACGGGGATGTCCCTGCAACACACGCCGTTCCCGAGCAGCACTGGCCGCTGGAACACGCGGTTGCGGTGCCCCACTGCCCGCTCATGTTGCACGTTTGCAGGCCGCCAGAAATGCACTCCGTCGTGCCCGGCACGCACACGCCGCCGCAGCTCCCCGGCACCGTATTCACCGTGCCCACGCAGGCGTTGGTGCACGTCGTCGCAGTTCCCCACTGGCCGTTCGTGCTGCACGTCGCTACCTGCGTGTCGCTCGTACACTCCGTCGTACCCGGACTGCACGTGCCCGTGCATACCCCGCCGACACATGCCTGGTTCGTGCAGGCCACTGCGTTCCCCCACTGGCCGTTCGAGCCGCACGTCTGCACCGCCGACGTGCCCGAGCACTGCGTGGCGCCGGACGAGCACGAGCCCGTGCACTGACCGTTGGAGCACACCGAGTTCACGCACGCGACCGCGCTACCCCACTGGCCTGACGAGTCGCAGGTCTGTACCGCTGAGGTGCCCGAGCACTGGGTCGAGCTTGGCGTGCAGCTTCCCGAGCAGGTACCGGAGCCCGAGCAGACGAAGGGACACGTCTGCGTCGTCTGCCAGGCGCCGGACGAGTTGCAGGTTTGGGCGGCCGTGCCCGAGCACTGGCTCGATCCCGGGACGCACGAGCCGGAACAAGCGCCTGCGTTGCAGGCCGATGGGCACGTCGTATCGACTTCTCCGTAGCACGTGCTGTTCCGGGAACAGGTGACGAGCGTGGTGGAAGTCGAGCAGTACGAGCCCGACGAGTAACCGTGCTGAGCGCAGAACCCGAATCCGCATTGCGTCGCACAGTCAGCGCCTGTCCATCCAAGATCGCAGGCACACGCTCCGGTCGCTTGGTTGCATGCGCCGTGATTAGAGCAGGTACCGCCTCCAGGACAGGACGGGATCGAGCAGTCGGATCCGCTGTAGCCCCCCGTGCAGGAGCATACGCCGACGGCACAAGCGCCGTGGCCGGAGCAGCTCACGCCTGCACATGGGTCACTCGCACCAGGCTGTGGTGGACACACTGCCCAGAGATACCCGTCGCCACATCCGCTCCACTTGGCGTCGGCGGCATTGTAGTAGTGCTCGGCGCTGTCGCCTGTAGTTGTCTTCTTATACAGGTCGTACGGATCGCGTCGGTTTCCGGCCTTCTGAAGGTAGTCGCCCACAAACACCTCCATGTGCAGGTGATACCAACTGGTGTCCTCCTTACCAGCTCGTCCGACGGGATCTCCGATGGCTACCGGCGTCCATGCGCCAGCGCAGTTTTGTCCGGTTTGGGTGTCTAGGCATTCATTAATACCCGTGTAACGCGCTTGGAATGTGGCAATGGCGGTGTCGAACGAGTCGAGGTGGGCAAGAACAACGAAGTAGTGCTTGCCTGTCGCCATTTCCTCTCGATCACACCGAATTAGGACGAACCGTCCATACCCGCTACCGTTATTGTATTGTGAGGAGCCCATTGCGTACCCGCTACACGGGGCCATGACTTGAGCTTGCTTCACCGTCGCGGTAATCGCGGCGTCGGTGTAGGATCCGAAGTCAATGGCGTAGTGGTACAGGTTGGTGACGTTCGGTGGGCTCGCGTACTGCCACCCATTCTGGACCGGGACTGCGACGGGTAGTGGGTAGTTCAGGAAATGGACACCTGATTCGTTCGGGCTTGACGGCCCGCCACCCGGACCTGGATTCACGCACGCCGCATAGCCAAGTAGATCCGAAAAAGCGCAGGACGTGCCTGTGCTCGCGCAGTCGATCGCAGAAATCGTACCGTCGTCGCTGCACAGCACGAGACGAGCACCATCGCAATACCCCATGTCCGGCGTACAAGCGCCAACGTCTGCGCCGTCATTTGAGGCGGAGTCTGGGACGGGACCTGCTTCGCTCCCCGCCTCGGGCCCGATCGTGGCGTCCGTTCCGCTCTCCGAGACCTCCGTGGCGTCGCTGGAAGCGGGGGCATCATCACTGGAGACCGAGCCATCGCTCTCGACGCAGGCGCCGCCCACGCAGAGACGTTGTCCCTTGCAGTCGGTGTCCTTCGTGCAGCCTGCGACGGGGCTCACGGATGGCGAGTTGGAGCATGCCAGAATGCCCAGGACCGTCAGGATGCAGAAACCGCCGCGCAGGTTCACCGAGCCCCTCCGAACTGACGATCTTCTTCCTGGTCCTGCCCGGAGGTCAAGTCGGGGAGCCGGACGCCGCGTCCCGCCCTCGTCTCAATCTCCCGGCCCCGCCTCTCCAGTTTCGCCACCGCCGCGTGCACCTTGAGCACGCTCTTCGAGATCCTGTCGCGTTCCTCGGGGGCCGTTCGCGTCGGCGATACGCCGAAGCACCTTCAACTATTCGAAACAGAGTCTCGCGGAGCCAGGATCATAGAAAGCGTGCGACATGCCCGGCGATCATGGCGGGGTGGGCCTTGAAGGTCTCGAAGGTCGAGGTGAGGGCGGCATCTCGCTCGGCGACGGTGGGGTAGAAGCGGTTGTGCGTCGTGCTCTTCTTGGTCACCTTCCACACGCCCTCGATGCCGTTGAGCTCGGGCGAGTACGTCGGGAGGCGGTACAGCTCGACGCGATGGCGATGCTCGGCGAGCCATCGTTGCCCGACGGCGTCGAGCTGGTGGCAGGGCCCGTTGTCGATGATCAGGAACGCCTTGCGACGCGGGCAGCGACGCACCAGCTCCTTGAGGAACGCGAGGAACGTCTTGCCGTTGAAGACCTTTGCGAACTGGTACACGAAGTACGGCCTGCGCTCGATCGACACGGCCCCGTACACGTGCGCGGTCTTGCGCTCGCCGAACGTGTCGACGCGTGGCTGAACCCCGACGCGCGACCACGTGACGTGAAGCGTGCCGTCGAGCCAGAAGCTCGACTCGTCGCCAAACATCACGACGCCGCGGCAGGCCCGCGCTTTTTTTTGATCGCCGGCAGGCGCACCCGCAGCCAATACGCCTGGGCCTCGGCATCGGCGCGAGCGAGCCGCTTGCGCGGCCGTTGCACGGAGAATCCGAGCTGGTGCAGCAGGCGGGGCACGTGATGATTGTGGTAGCGAACGCCGAACCGTTGCTCGATCACGTCGCCGATCATCGGGCCGGTCCACACGCCCGATTGGTAGCCCGCGGCCAGCGGTCCCGACTCGACGATGGCCGTCAGCCCGGCGCGCTGACTTTCCGACAGCCTCGGCGCGGGTCCCGGCGCCGTCCCCGTGAGCAGTCCGTCGACGCCCAGCGCCTCGTACCACTGCAGCCAGCGATTCACCGAGCCGCGCGTCACGTCGAGCTCCGCGGCGAGCTCCACGACGCGGCGCCCCTCGATGTAGCCGAGCATCGCACGACCGCGACGCCACGCGTCCAGATCGCCTCGGCCCTTCGCCGCGGCGACGAACTCGCGGAGCTTCTTCTGCGCCCCAGCTGTCCGTCGGCCCGGGCTGATCGCTTCACCTGTCCTCGACCTCGCCATGATCACCCTCTCGAGAGATCGCGGCACCATGATCCTCTCGGGATCTCAGGTCAACAGGCTTGGATCGAACTCCGGGAGATCCTGTTGAGGTTGATCATTCTACTTCTGCGGTTGCCCGAGCAGCCACGAGTACGCCTTCGGGCCAAGGCCGAGAAAGACTAGGCCCTTTGAGCTTTCGTCCTTCGCGAAAGAAATCTGAACGCCCCCGCCGAGAAAGACGTACCCCGAGATATCGATGGAGGGTCCGATCGCGAGTCTTTGCAACGTAAACGCATTTGCTGTCTGGTTCTGATCGCCGGTCACTTTCGCCTCCAGGATAGCTGGCGCCAAAAGGCCACCGAAGCCGACGTAGTTGCTGTCGGATGACATATTGTAGTGAGCCGTCCATGCCACCACGGGAAACAGAAGCGAGAAGCTAATGCCGCTGTCCGTGAACGTACCTCCGTAACTGGTCACCGGAACGTGAAAACCGGCCACACCAGGGAACGACCATCTCTGGTACGCACGAAAGTAGAAGGATGGCAGCGGCGCTCCGTTGGAGACGATCGGGACGAAGGCGATATCCTCTCCATGACTGAGCGACAGTTCGTTCATGAGGTCGACCTCGCGGATATCCGCGAATCCACCGACTTGCACGTTCGCTAGCGCTCTCTTGACGTAGCCATCGGGTACGGTGGCATCCGCACCATCTTTTACAACGCCAAATGCACTAGCTCCGCACTTGGCCAGCGGTGCGAGAGTTTGCACTCCGTCGGGAACCTGTTGTGCAAAGCACACAAGGAGCACGTGCTCGGACCCTCTGTGCACGATGCGGCCAAAGCCTGACGGGGCGATGGTGTACGCCTCCGACGCCTGCGAGTTCGTTTCGAGCTGCACCAGCTTCGCCTTGAAGGCGACGAGCCCCTCCGTCGCAGCCTGTTGGATGGCGCTTGTGGTGTCGTCGTTCACCACGCTCACGACGTTTAGGTAGTACTTCTGTCCGCCGATCGCTCCCTCGGCGGGTACCACGATTGCAGCAACGTGCGCGACAACATCGTCCGCTCCTGCCGGCATAGTTCGCGCGAGCAACGCCGCGACCACTCCGAATGCAATCGAGCTACGCATCACATCACACCCTCCATGAAACCAAGCTCAGCAATTCTCGTTCCAAGCGAGGACGGCTCGACAACGGTGCGATCTTGCAGGGGTCCCCCGACCGCCGCCGACGACGTAGGCATCCGGAATGCCCGGATCCGACCAGCGGGTGGCCGGATCCGACCGATCCCGAGACACTCTTCTGCCAGCTACGAACAGAGTCGGTGACGAGTCTCGACGCGGATCTCAGCGCTGCCTCCGCCGCACTCGCGGCAGGTCCCGTCGTGCTCGACATCGAGGGCCAGCACCGTCGGCAGTTCGCCGGGTCGGTCAGCGATGACTTTTCGCGTAGGCTGACGACGAGGGAGGTTCGTCCATGGTCCTGGATGTTCTGTCGGAGCGACAGGTTCGCGCGCTGATGATCGACGGACTTGCCATCCTTCGCCGCCAACAACCTGGGCGCCGGTTCATCAGCTACCTCGATCTCGTCTATCAAGTGGTTGTCGTTGGGCTGCCAGGTGTTCCGGGGCAAGAGTTGACTGCACTGGCGAGGCGGCTGGCAGATAACCAGAAGGCTTTCACGGAGAATCCTCATCCAAAGGATGATCTCCCGGAGAATCGGAAACTGCTATCGGCGTTGTGGGGCCTCGTGTCCGATGGGATCGTGTACCCGCGCCTTGGCACGTTCCGAGAGAGTTACCCTTCCGTGATCGAGTACGTGGTTCTGACGGAAAAAGGCGAACAGGTTGTCGATAGAGCTGAAGAGCACCCGCTCCATCCAGGCTTTATGTCGAGGTTTCGGAGCCGATGCTCGTCGGTCGAGGACGGAGTCATCGCGCGGCTCGAAGATGCCATCGCCTGCGCCGAGCGAGGTCTTCTCCGTGCCGCCGTTGTGATGATCGGACTCGCGGTCGAGGAGACGGTGGACCACGCCTACGATGCTGCCGTCAAGCTATCCCTCATCAAGAGCACCAAGAACATCCCGGCCGCGCAGAAGGTCGCGGCCCTGTCGAAGGGATTTGCCCTCCTCCGCAACGCTGAGGAACGGCGTCAGCTCCAAATCGCACTCGTCGCAGCGGAGAACGTACGTACCGAGCGGAATCGCGCCGCACACCCCGGTGAGAAGTTCGAGGATGCCGGTTCCGTTGAAGAGTTGCTGGTCTCGTCTTGCCGCCAGATCCCCGTGTTCTGGAACGTCCTCGTTTCCAAGACTGATACGTCGAACCCCTGACTTCCACGGGCATCAAGCCACGGGGACGCCGGCCTCCCTCACCGCCCCTTCGTCTTCTTCGCCACCTTCTTGATGGGCTTGGCGCCTGACTTCTTCACCGTCTTCTTCTTCGCGCTCTTCGCCGGAAGCGTCGCCCCGTAGTCCCGCGCCCCCGAGAGCCACGATCGAAGGTCCCCGGCCTTCTTGTGCATCGCGGCGGGCAGCACCGTGTACTCCTTCATCGGACGGCCCTTCATGGGCTCGAACACGCTGGCTCCGGGGATCGCGCGCAGGGTCTCGCTATCTTGCTCGGAGAGCCGCACGATGACGTGCTCCTCGAAGAGCCCGGCGAACATGTTGCCGCCGACGAACGCGGCCGGGAAGCCGAACATCTGCCGTCTTTCGACGCGCTCATCCCGTGGGAGAGCCCCGAGGAAGACCTCGATCAACTCGGGCGGCGACTTCTTCAAGGGGGGCATGTTCGTCCTCGCGGTAGACGGCCAGTCGACGACGCTCTGGCTGTCGATGCTGCTGC
>PLYU01000049.1 GCA_003153495.1 Myxococcales bacterium | reverse complement strand
CCTGGACGTCGAGGTCCTGCCCCGCCGTGATCTCGCGGCACGGCGCGCACTGGTTGCACGGCGTGGCCGTCGGCCCGGTCGCCTTCCCGTCCGGGCCGACGCATTCGAGGCACTTGGCGAGCAGGCGCGCNNTTGCCGACGCCGCGCACGCCGGTGAACAGGAACGCGTGCGCGACGCGGCCCGACGCGATCGCGTTCGCGAGCGTGCGCGCGACGTGATCCTGACCGACGAGGTCCTCGAACGTCTGCGGCCGGTACTTGCGGGCGAGGACGAGGTAGCTCACGCTCCCTTGCTTACCCTGCTCGCCCGGCGATTGCGAGAGTGAGGCGATCAGCTGCGGGACTTGAGCTCGGTGACCAACTCGGGGACGGCCACGAACAGGTCCTGCACGAGGCCGTAGTCGGCGATCTGGAAGATGGGGGCGTCGGGGTCCTTGTTGATCGCGACGATGACCTTGGAGCCCTTCATGCCGGCGATGTGCTGGATGGCGCCCGAGATGCCGACGGCGATGTACAGCTGCGGCGCCACGGTGCGCCCCGTCTGGCCGACCTGCAGCTCCGGCGCGGCGTAGCCTGCGTCGCACGCCGCCCGGCTGGCGCCGATGGCGGCGCCGAGGGCGTCGGCCAGGGGCTCGAGGACCTGCTTGAACTGCTCCTTGAGCGAGCGCCCGCCCGAGACGACGACCCGGGCCTCGCCCAGGTCAGGTCGCTCGCTGGAGCCGGTGACGAGCTTGAGGTGCTCGGCGCGCGCGGCGGCCGGCTCGTCGGGCGCGGGCGACGCGTTCTCGACCGGGCTGGCGCCCCCGGACGCTTCGGCCGCCGGAAACTCGGTCTGGCGGACGCTGACGACCTGCACGGGCGTCGTCACCTCGAGCCAGCCGAACGCGTTGCCGGCGTACATCGGGCGGCGATAGAGCTTCTTCCCGCCGTCGACCTTCACCAGGTTGATGTCCGGCGCGTAGCCGGCTCCCAGCTTCACCGCGACGCGCGGCGCTAGGTCCTTGCCGTACGAGCTGGCCGTGACGACGACGGTGTCGAAGCCGCCGTCCTTGGCCACCTTGGCGACCGTCGGGGCGAGCTTCTCGCACACGAGCGCGGGCGAGTCGACGGCGATGACCTTCTGCGCCCCGAAGCCCGCGAGCTCCTTGGCGGCGCCGGCCGCGCCGGAGCCCACCACCACGACGGCGAAGGGCCCGCCGACCTGCCTGGCGAACGTGATCGCGCTCTGGGTCGTCTTCTTGACCTTGCCGTCTGCGATCTCTGCAACGACGAGAGTGCCAGCCATCTCACACCACCTTCGCTTCCGTCTTGAGCTTCGTGACCAGCTCCTTCACGTCCTTCACCTTCGAGCCCGCTGCGCGCTTGGGGGGCAGCTCCGCGCTGGCGTAGCGCACCTTGAGCGTCGCATCGGGAACGAGGTCGGACAGCTTCATCTCGGCCAGGGGCTTCTTCTTGGCGGCCATGATCGCCATGAGCGCCGCGAAGCGCACGCCGTCGGAGTACGTGTGCGTCGCCGGCGTGTGCTTCGACTGCACGCTCTTCGGCTTGACGATCTTGTCGAGCACCGTCACGACCGCCGGCAGGGTGACCTTGAGCTCGGCGGTCGCGCCCTCGATCTCGCGGCCCACGACGAACGCCTTGTCGTCCTGGCTCTGGATGCTGCCCGCGAACGTCGCCTGCGGCCAGCCGAGGTACTCGGCGAGCATCTGGCCGACCGCGTTCGACTCGCTCTCGGCCTGCTGGTAGCCCAGGAGCACGACGTCCGGCTTCTCGCTGTCGACGAGCGCCTTCAGGCCGCGCGCGACCACGTCGCCGTCGAGGGCCTCGTCGGTCGAGTCGACGCGGATGGCGCGGTCGGCGCCGGTCCCGAGCATCGCGCGGAGCATCGGCTCGGTCTCCTTGGGCCCGAACGTGACGACGACGACCTCGCCGAGGCGGGCCTTGGTGTTCGTCCCGTTCTCGGTCAGGCGCAGCGCCGTTTCGAGCGCGTACTCGTCGTACGGGCTGGCCTTCGGCTCGAGGCCGGTCGTGTCGATCTTGCCCTGGGGGGAGAGCTTGATCTTGTTCATGTTCTCGGGGTCGGCGACCCGCTTGACGGCAACCAGGATCTTCAACGCGCTTCCTCCGGCGGTGAATGGAGATTCAGCTCGGGAGTCGATTAGAAGGAGCGGGGCCGCGTGTCAACCCGGCAAGCTCAGGGTAAGTTGGCGGCCCGATGCCCCTCGTCACGGACTACCTCGTCATCGGCAGCGGGGTGGCCGGCCTGTCGTTCGCGCTCGAGGCCGCCGCCAGCGGGGACGTGCTGGTGGTCACCAAGCGCAGCGCCGACGAGTCGAACACCAAGTACGCGCAGGGCGGGATCGCCGCCGTGCTGAGCGCGGAGGACTCGTTCGAGGCCCACATCGCCGACACGCTGCGCGCCGGCGCCGGCCTCTGCCACGAGCGGGCCGTCGAGGTGTGCGTCAAGGAGGGGCCGGCGCGGATCAAGATGCTGCGCGACATCGGCGCCCGGTTCGACCGCGCCTCCGGCTCGACGCTCGACGCCGACCTCGATCTGCACCTCGAGGGCGGCCACAGCGCCCGCCGCGTCGCCCACGCCGCGGACATGACCGGGCGCGAGGTCGAGCGCGCGCTGCTCGAGGCGGTGGCGCGCGCGCCTCGCGTGAGGCTCCTCGAGGGGCACACGTCCGTCGACCTCATCACCCTGGCCAAGTACGGCGGCCCGGAGGTCTGCGCCGGGGCCTACGTCCTCGACGAGGCGAGCGGCAAGGTCGTCACGATCCTGGCGCGGGCCGTCGTGATGGCGACCGGCGGCGCGGGCAAGGTGTACCTCTACACGACGAACCCCGACGTCGCGACGGGCGACGGGGTGGCGATGGCGTACCGGGCGGGCGCCGAGATCGCCGACATGGAATTCTACCAGTTTCACCCGACTTGCCTCTTTCACCCGCAGGCGCAGCGGTTCCTGCTGTCGGAGGCGCTGCGAGGGGAGGGGGCGGTGCTCCGGCTGCCGGACGGGTCGCTGTTCATGAAGAAGCACGATCCGCGCGGCGAGCTCGCTCCGCGCGACGTCGTGGCGCGCGCGATCGACTTCGAGATGAAGCGCACCGGCGCCGAGTACGTGCTGCTCGACATCACCGACAAGAAGCCGAGCTTCGTCACCGAGCGGTTCCCAGGGATCCACGAGGAGTGCCTTCGCTGGGGCATCGACATCACGAGGCAGCCCATCCCCGTCGTCCCCGCGGCGCACTACATGTGCGGGGGGATCACGACCAACCTCGAAGGGCGGACGACGATCCCCGGCCTCTGGGCGATCGGCGAGTGCGCCTCGACGGGGCTGCACGGGGCCAACCGCCTGGCGTCCAACTCGCTGCTCGAGGGGCTCGTTTTCGGGCACCGCGCGGCGGAGGCGCTCGCCTCCACGCTCGATCGGAGCAAGCCCTGGCCGGAGGTGCCCGAGTGGGAGGTCGGGTCGGCGGTGCCCAGCGAGGAGGCCGTCGTCATCACGCAGAACTGGGACGAGCTGCGCCGCCTGATGTGGAACTACGTCGGCATCGTGCGGTCGAACACGCGCCTGAAGCGCGCTGCGCGGCGGATCGCGATGCTCCAGGAGGAGATCGCGGAGTACTACTGGAAGTACTACCTGACGCGGGATCTCCTCGAGCTGCGCAACATCGCGACGGTGGCGCAGCTCGTCGTCGAGTGCGCCTCCAGCCGGACGGAGAGCCGGGGGCTGCACTTCACGATCGACTACCCCGAGGTGGACCCGAAGCTCGCACGCGACACCGTGGTGAAGCGCGGGGTGCCGGCGCACCTGAGGGGGCGGTAGGTGCGTGTCCCGCCGCCCGAGCGTCCCATGCCCGCTCTCGGCGCCCTCTTCTGGGTCTTCGCCCTCTGGATGGCCGAGCAGACCTGCGAGGTCCTGACAGAGCTCGCGCGCCCCGCCGCCCACGCCGACATCGTCAGCCTCAGCGCTTGCGCCGTCCTCGCGACGTCGCTGGTGATCTTCGCGATGGTCCGCGTCCACGCCCCCGACGCGTCGCTCCGCGCCCTGCTCGCCGTCCGCCCCATCGCGCCGCTGCACCTCGTCCTGGCGATCGCCGTGGGGGCCGGCCTCTCGCCTGCCATGTCCACGCTCGGCGACGCCATCCTCCGGCGCTGGCCGTACGGCGACCCCGAGGCCTCCGAGAGCATGCAGCGGCTCGTCGCCTCGTCGTCGCGCGTCGCCCTCGTCGCCGGCGCGCTCGTGATCATCCCCGTCGCGCGCGAGCTGTTCTTCCGCGGCGCCCTCTTCGGCCAGCTCCAGCGCGCCGCCTCCCCGCAGGCCGCCGTGGTCGCCACGACCGCCCTCTTCGCGCTCTTCTCGGCCACGTTCGACCTGCGCGAGCTGCCCGGCGCCGTCGTCCTCGGCTTCGCGTTCGCCCGCCTGCGCGCGCGCACGAAGACGGTGGTCGCGCCGGTCTTCGCCCACCTCGCGTTCTGGTCGGTCGACGGCATCCCGATCCTGCGCGGGCGCGACCCGACGGCGGACTTCGCGTACCCGACCCGGTGGATCGTGGGCGGCGCCGTCATCGCCGTGCTCGCCCTCGCGGCGGTCGGGGCAGGAGAGGCCCAGGGTGAGCTCCCGCCCGATCACCTCTGATCCGGCCTCCCCGAAGCCCGCCCCTTGCGCGCTTTTTCGCGTTAGCATCGTATAGATGGTGGCCACTTCGGCCCACGACCGGACCACGCGCGAGGGCACGGTGCTCGGGGGCAAGTATCTCCTCGAGAAGCGCCTCGGGGTCGGGGGGATGGGCGAGGTCTGGCGGGCCCGGAACGTCGCCATCGACCGGCTCGTCGCGATCAAGATCCTGCGCGCCGAGCACGCCGCCAGCGCCGATCTCGCCGAGCGGTTCATGCGCGAGGCCCGCGCCGCCAACCTGGTGCGCCACCGCAACATCGTCGACGTGCTCGACGTCGGGCAAGACGACAGCGGCGCCCCGTACATGGTGCAGGAGCTGCTCGAGGGCCGCGACCTCGCGAGCTACATCGCCGGCCTCGAGCGCCGCCTCACCGTGGCGCAGGGGATGGCCATCTTCGTGCCCGTCGTCGAGGCCGTGGCGTACGCGCACTCCAGGGGGGTCGTGCACCGCGACCTGAAGCCGGACAACGTCTTCCTCGCGCGCGAGGGAGACACCATCGTCCCCAAGCTGCTCGATTTCGGCATCTCGCACGTCGTGACCGACTCCGGGCCGCGCATGACGGCCACCGGCGTGGTGATGGGCACGCCCGCGTACATGGCGCCCGAGCAGATCGAGGGGATGCGCCTGGTCGACCCGCGCACCGACGTCTGGGCGCTGGGCGTCATCCTGCACGAGATCTTCTCCGGCATGCTCCCGTTCAAGGGGGAGACGGCGGCGGCGCTCTTCGTCCAGATCGCGACGGCGGTCCCGATGCCGCTGCACAAGGCCGCGCCGCACGTGCCCATAGGGATCGAGCGCATCGTCGACCGGTGCCTGATGCGGGCGCAGGAGGAGCGGTTCGCCAGCGCGGGCGAGCTGCTGAAGGCGCTGCGCGCCGTGCCG
>PLYU01000275.1 GCA_003153495.1 Myxococcales bacterium | reverse complement strand
GTTCACGATGGGCTGGCGCACGCACTGGAGGAGAGCGGGCTCCTCGGAAGCCATGAACACTGCGGGCAATTGCTACGAGACAAAGCGAACGTCGTCGGGATGCTGTCCCTGGAGATGCTGGGCTTCACGGGCGAGGACCAAGTCTTCGTGCCCGGCGTCGAGACCTCACGGACGAGAGGTGACTTCCTGGCCGTTGTCGCCAACGACAAGAGCGCGCATCTCTTGAACATGTTCGACGGCTTGAAGACCTCGCTGCCGATAGAGCGCGTCGTTGCGCCTAGCGGCACGGATGCTGGCGAGCTTTCGCACCTTTCCGACCATGGCTCCTTCTGGGCGACGGGCTTCCCGGCGCTGCTCGTGACGGACACGGCGCTTCTCCGGAACCCGCACTACCACCGCTCGACAGACCTGCCGGCAACGCTCGACTACACCTTCCTCAAGGAGTCAGCCGAGGCCGTGTTGCAGGCACTCCGTCGCTTCACGACCTAGTCGGCGAAGAGCTACGGCTCGTCGGGGTCGGGGAGCGCGGGGGTGATCCTCGGATCAATTGCCCGAGGGCCGCCTTCCTCGACGGGCGCGGTGTAGCCTGGAGTCATGGGCGGCACATCCTGGCCCGACCTTCCCGCTGCCTTTTCGCTAGGATCCGCCAACCTCATGATGGTCATGCACTTGCATCATGGCTCGCTATGACGCGCACACGCCCGCCTCTTCGTAGGACGCCGCTGGCCTCTCTTGCGGCCGTGTTGGTGTTGGCCGTCCTGACGCTCCGGAGCGCCGCCGCGCACGCCGACGACACCGTCCGTCACCCGGGGGAGCACCCCACGTACGGCCTCGAACTCGAACCGCACGGCACGTTCGGCTGGGGCGGGCCTTACGGCGGCGACGGCGGGTTCGGCCTGGGCGCACGCTTCTCGATCCCCATCGTGCGCAATGGCTTCGTTCCGACGATCAACGACAGCGTCGCGCTCTCGTTCGGCCTCGATTGGGTTCGCTATAGCTACTGCTACTGGGGGCCCGCAGGCTGCAGCGCGAACTACGTCGATTTGCCCGTCACGCTCCAGTGGAATTTCTACGTCGCGCAGCGCTGGAGCGTCTTCGGCGAGCCCGGTCTTTACATCTACCACGGCTTGTTCGGCGAGCCGAGCTGCCCCGCCACGGCGGGCCCCAACCCCCCAGCGACGGCGTGCCAGAACGTTCCCGCTCAGTGGGGAGTGCTGCCCGCGTTCTATGCGGGCGCGCGGTACCATTTCAGCGACAAAGTCTCGCTGACCATGCGCGTCGGCTTCCCCACGGCCTCGATTGGCGTCAGCTTCTTCTTTTGAGTCGTGCGAATGACGTGCGCCCGCCTTACGCATTCGCCGAATGCGGTCTCCTTGAGCGGCACCGAATGAACCGGTCGCTCGTCATCTGCTTCGCCCTGTGCGCCTGCGCGAGTTGCACCACGCCATCGCAACACCCCTACGACGCCCACGGCGCGAGTTGCATCGACTACCCCGATGCCGGTCATCGCGTGTTCCCCCTCGCTCCCGGTTCGACGGTCATCTGGCCAGCTTGCACGCCGAGCTGCCACCCCCGCTTGGCGAACGCAGGCGCGGGCACGGCCCCCCTCGATCAGGACCTGCCTTCGGGCCCGTGCTCCGACGAGGGGGCCACCTGCAGCTCGGGGCTGTCCGCGCAGTGGTGCGGGCCGTGCCCGGACACGGGAGGCCCCGGCAGCGGCTACCAGTGCACGTGTACGGCCGGGCGCTGGCAGTGCGGTCTGACCTTCCCGGGCGCCAGCATCTGTGAGCCGCCCGCGTGCCTGGGCCTCGACGCCGGGTGGTGCACGTCGCCCTCGAGCGTGACGGCGACGCAGGTCTGCGTCTGCGGCGTGTGCCATCCCGTATGCGCTTCGAACTCGGACTGCGCGACCGGCACGTGCCACCTGCCCGGGCTCTGTTTCCCGCCGGCCTCGTGTCTCGGGCCGCTCGAGTGCCCCGCGCCGTGCACCGGATACTGCGACTAGTGGCGCTCGCAGATCGGCTCGGGAGGAAGTCATGATGAGAGCCGTTCTCGTTGGATTCGCCGGAGCGGTCGTCGTGGGGCTGGCGGTCCTGACCGGCGGCTGCGAAAGCAGCCCCGCCGACGTCTGCCCTTCCCAGGCGGCCATCGTCCCGGGCGCCGGGTGCAACGACAACTACCTGATGTGCCTCGCCGACCTCCCGTCCCCGCGTCTCGCGTGCGACGGTACGCCGAGTAAGACGACGACGATTACCCTGTACTGCATCTGCATTAACGGCCTCTGGGTGTCCACGGGCGGGTCGTGCGGCGGGCCTCCCACCGGCTACGACGGCTCCGTCTCGGGCGACGACTCCTCGACGAGCCCCGAGAACTCCACGCCCGGCGATGACTCCGGCGGCGCGGCCGAGACCTCCGCGCCGGGCAGCGGTGACGGCTCGCCGGGCTGCTCCGCGACGGAGAGCTGCGTGCAGAACACGTCGCAGGGCCGGGCCTGTCTCCCGAGCTGCTCGGGTGTAGACGGGTGCGGTTGCTCGAACGGAAACGTCTGCACCGTCACGAGCGGCTGTTGCTCGGGCACCGGCTGCTCAGCCATCGCGGTCCACGTCTGCTGCCCCGCTTCGGGTTGCTAGCGCTGGCCGCTGCCTGATCGAAGCTGGCACGAGCTACCCCGTCCCCGCCTCCTCCCCTGCCTCCTCCCCTGCCTCCCATACGCGATAACCCAAGTCTTCACGGCGGTTGTGACATGACGATG
>PLYU01000298.1 GCA_003153495.1 Myxococcales bacterium | reverse complement strand
GGCGGGGGCTCTTCGCCTCCGCACGCGCCCGCGGCGGCGGCGGTCAGGACGAGGACGCCCAGAACGGCTGGAAATGCCGCGGCGCGCCTCCCGAACTCTCCCATGACAGCCCCCTTTAGCCGGTTTGAGCTCGACCGGGAAGTGGGATCCCGCTTTGCGGGCGGCGTCCTTGACGAGTAAAGCCTCTCCCTCGTCGTGCGCACGCGATCCCTGGGCAAGACCGGTCTGCGCCCCAGCGAGATGTCCATCGGGACATGGGGGCTCTCGGGAGACGCTTACGGTCCGGTGGACGAGGCGACCCAGGAGCGCGTGCTCAGGCGGGCGCTCGAGATCGGTATGACGCTCGTGGAGACCGCGGACGTCTACGGCTCGGGGCGGATGGAGCGCGTCGTCGGGCGCGCGGTCGCCGGGCTGGACGACGTGGTGGTCGTCACCCGGGGCGGCATCGACCGCGGGGCCTCGCCGCCGCGCAAGCGCTTCGACGCGGAGTACCTGCGCGCAGCGGTCGAGGGCTCGACCACGCGGCTGGGCCGGCGTCCCGACGTGTACCTCCTGCACAACCCCGCCGAGAGCGCCCTGACGACCGAGACGATCGACGCCGTGATGGCCCTGAAGGCCGAGGGCAAGATCGGACACTGGGGAGTGAGCGTGGGCGACCTGGCGGCCGGCCGGGCGGCGCTGCGCAAGGGAGCCGAGGTGGTCGAGCTCGCGTACAACCTCCTTCATTCGTCGGACCTGCACAGGCTCGCCGGAGAGGTGATGGTCGCGGGCGCGGGCGTGCTCGCACGCTCGACACTCGCCTACGGTCTGCTGGCGGGGNNCGACCACCGCGCCGACCGGTGGACGAGGGCCGAGCTGGAGCGGCGCCTCGATCAGCTCGGAGCGGTGCGTTTCCTCGTGCAGGGCTGCGTGGAGACGATGCGCGCCGCGGCCGTCCGGTTCGTCCTGGCGAACTCGCTCGTCTCGAGCGCCGTGCTCGGCCCGCGCAGCGTGGAGCAGCTCGAGGACATCGTCCGCGAGGTGGGCATGGGGCCCCTCTACCTGAGCGACGCGGCCCTCTCGTACATCCCGCGGGCCCTGCTGTCGGTGGGGATCGACCCGTGACCGAGCTCCTGCGGGCAGCGGAGGAGGCGCTCGGGGTCGCGCGGGAGGCGGCACGCGTCGTCATGCGCGTGTACGCGGCGCCGTTCGAGGTCGAGTACAAGGTCGAGGACGACCCGGTCACCCGTGCGGACCGCGAGTCGAACGCGCTGGTGTGCGAGCGCCTGGAGCGCGCGTTCCCGGGGGTGCCGATCGTCGCCGAGGAGAGCGACCCGCAGACCTATGCGGGCTTCGAGCGCGCCGACGCGGCGTGGTTCGTGGACCCGCTCGACGGCACGCGCGACTTCGTCAGGCGAAACGGCGAGTTCGCCGTCATGATCGGGCTCGCCGAGCGCGGGCGGGCCGTCCTGGGGGTGATCGTCGCGCCCGCCTGGGATCGCGCGTTCGTCGGCGTCGTGGGCCAGGGGGCGTGGGAGATCGCGGCCGACGGGTCGCGGGCGCCGGTCCGGGTCTCGAGCCGCGCGTCGCTGCGGGACGCGTCGATCGTCGTGTCCCGCTCGCACGCGCCCGCGATGCTGCCCGCCATCGTGGCCGCCGCCGGAGCCCGCCAGGCGGTGGGGCACGGGAGCTCCGGCCTCAAGGGAGTCCTGATCGCGATCGGCGAGCACGACGTGTACTTCCAGCCGGGGCCCGCGGGGATGCGCTGGGACGCCTGCGCGACCGAGGGGCTCGTGCGCGGCGCCGGCGGCGACTGCACCGAGGCCGACGGCTCGCCCTTCGACTACGCCAGCCCGGACATCGTCAACCGCGGCGGCATCCTGGCTACCAACGGGCTGCTCCACGGGCCCATGATCGAAGCGCTGCGCGAGGCCCGGAGCGACGCTCCTCCTTGATCTCCTGATCGCCCCGTTCCAGGCACAGCCTCCTGACGTTGACACTCCCGTCGTGGCCCTTGTACCGTCGCGGGCGCCGCGAGAGGCTGCCGCGGGGGAATCGTTCGCTACGCCCGCGCGCAGCGGGCGGCGCGAGAGAACGGGAGAGCTCACATGAAGACCGTGGGTACGCTGTGCTGCACGCTCCGTCTGCTGTCGGCAGGGGCGACTCTCGCCACGACGCTCGCGCTCTGCGCGGCGCTCGTCGCGTGCGACGACGAGAACGACCCGAAGACGTGGGTCAAGCGCCTGGACGACCCCGCGCAGCGCGCCAACGCGATTAAGCGCCTGACGCAATTTTACGAAGACGACATGACGCGCGCGAGCAACAACGCGAGCGCGTCCGAGGTCAAGGACCTGCTCGACGCGATCGTCGACCCGCTGGCCAAGCAGTACACGGCAGGCGGGCTCGACGACAAGACGCGGACGGACCTCATCAAGTTCCTCGCGGAGACCCACGACCCGCGCACCCAGCCCGCCCTCGCGAAGGCCCTCAAGGACTTCGAGATGGGCAAGACGGACGACGAGGTGCGCGTCTCGACCGAGTCGATCAACGCGATGGCCAAGGCCGGAGTGAAGCTCGACCAGACGGTGATCGACGAACTGTGGAACGTCTTCTCGAAATTCAAGCTGTCGAAGACCAACAGCCAGCGGCTCTACCAGGGCATCCACGAAGCCATCGTGGCGGTGCACGACCCGAGCTACGGCGACAAGGCGATCGAGAAGCTGAAGGCGCCGGTGTCGACCACGCCGAGCGTGGAGGAGCAGAAGGACCAGCTGATGTGGTGGCAGCTCACCAGCGTGCAGGTCATCAGCGAGCTCCGGTACGGCAAGGCCGCCAAGCCGCTCATCGTGACGCTGCTCACGCCGTCGAAGACGGGGGCGCTGGGGGCGACGATCCAGTTCGCCTTGCTCAAGATGGCGAAGGACGCCGAGCCCGAGCTGATCAAGGCGCTGAACGGGCAGGATCCGGACTACGCCAAGGCGGCCGAGGGATACGAGGACAAGGCGAACATCGGCGTCATCGCCAGGGTCCTGACGCAGATCGGGCGCGCCCCGGGGCGCGACGCGATCCTTCAGGCCCTGCCGGCCGCCGACACCGACACCGCGCGGACCGAGCTGGCGCAGGCGCTGCCCCAGATGCCGAGCGACCCGCGCGCGGAAGTGGCTTACCTGGCTGCCTACAACAAGCTCAAGTGGGACTCGACCGACAAGCTCCTCGGCGGGCTGAAGCCCCGCGCGGCGCTCGCGCAGCAGTCGGCGAACTTCTTCGACCCCAAGCTGCTCGACTGGCTCCTCAAGGAGACGAAGAAGGCGCCGGAGTACACCGACAAGCTCCTGCAGCTCGAGCCGGCCCTCAAGCTGATGACGTTCGACCGCAAGGCGGACGTGGCCGACCTGATGGCCAAGGTGAAGAAGGAAGCGCCCGCCGACATCTTCGCGCAGGTGCAGCCGATGTTCGACAACGCGACGGCCGCGGTGGACAAGTGCAAGGCCGACTTGGGCTGCTACCTCGCGCTGCTCGATCAGCCGATCCCGTCGTCGCCACCGACGGCAAACTGGAAGGCCATCAAGGCGGTGTGGATGACGGTCATCTACGGCAGCGGCAATGCGGCGGGGACGCGGGCGGAGCTGCTGAAGCGCATGGAGAAGATCACCAACGCGGGAGCGCGCATCGCGCTCTGCGAGGCGATCGACGAGCTCACCCCGCAAGGCGACGTCGCCACGGCGGACGCGCTGGACAAGATCGTCGCGGCGGACGCGAAGAGCGGGGACAAGAACCTCGCAGCCATCGACAACACGGTGGTCCAGGTGGCGTGGCGCCTGCGAGCGCGCGCGCAGTAGGAGACCGGTGTATTTCGGCCGATCCCATCGCGCTGGCGTCGTCGGCCGCGCT
>PLYU01000117.1 GCA_003153495.1 Myxococcales bacterium | reverse complement strand
CGGCCGAAATACACCGGTCTCCTGCGCGGTGAGGTGCCGCGGGGCGCGATGGGGTGGTCTTTCCAGCGCAGGTCGAAGGCGAAGCCGTCGAGCGCCTCGCGGTCGCTCGCCCCCTCGATGCGCTGCAGCACCATGACCGTGGCCACGATGCGCGGCGGCACCGAGCGGCGTCCCACGTCCTCGAACAGGTCGGAGAACGCTTCGTCGGCGAATAGCCTGTGCCCCTGCTCGGCCAGCAGCCGGTGAATCGACGTCGCGCTCGGCTTCGGCTCGCATAGCTCGCGCGTCGAGCGCTGCAGGTCGGGACTCGGAGGCGTCCTAGTCGAGCTCGACGCCCGTAGCGTCGAGCTCCACCCTGGCGAGGCCAGCGTCGCCTCCGGAAGCCTGCTCCTCGCAGTCGTCCGCCCCACCATGAGCCATCAAGACCCTGGCCTGGACGCGGGCGACATGGCCCGGCGCCGTCCTCGGAACGGAGAAGCTGTGGCCGTGAATCCTGACGTGAGCGCGCCCGGAGGCGTCGGCCATCTCCAGCCAGCAGCCCCTCTCGCGGCACACCGCCGTCACCTTGCCGCTGGTAGCGACCGCCTTGCCATCGTAGCGCCCCGGCTCCCGGGCGATGTCCGCCAGGGCGACGAGCGGAGCCGAGACCGGCTCACCGAGGGCGATCTCCTTCGGGGGCACGGGGTCCGCGGAGGCGGCGGGAACGGGCGCCGACACCGTGTCGCGGCCCCGGGAGCAACCGGCGGACAGGAGCAGCGAGGCTGCCAGGGCTGCGGCGAAGCGCATACGCACTCCTTGTAGCACGCAGGACCGCCAGGCCGTCGTTCAGGTAGCACGATGGCACGTCGCTCGGGCTAGGCTCACGGAGGTGATCGGGCTCGCTCTCAGGCTCGTTTGGTTTCTCTCCTGGATCATCACGCTCCCGTGGCGCGTGGCGCGGCGCCTCGTCGGCGTGCCGCGCGGGTCGTACCTGGCCGTCGAGATTGACGGCCCGATCGACGAGATCCCCGCGCCGCGGCGCCTCTGGCCCCTGCCCGGCGGGCGCCGGTTCTCGGTGCACGCCCTCGCCTCGCTGGTCGACGAGGTGAGCAAGGACGCCCGCGTGCAGGGGCTTCTCGTCACCGTCCGCTCGATCCGCGGCGGCTTCGCGAGCCTCGCGTCGGTGCGAAGCGTGCTCGCCCGGGCGCGTGCAGCGGGCAAGCGCGTCGTCCTGTACCTTCCCCTCGGCGGTGGCACCAGAGAGGCTTACCTCGCCACGATCGCAGACCGCGTCCTGCTCGGGCCGCGTGCCTCGCTCGCCCCCGTCGGCATCCTGGCCAGCACGCGCTACGTGCGGGGCGCGCTGGACCGGGCGGGCCTCGTCCCCGAGGTGTACGCGCGCGGTCGCTACAAGACCGCCGCCGAGGCGATCGAGCGCACGTCGATGAGCGAGGCTCAGCGCGAGCAGCTGGATGCGGTGCTGGACCGGGTGCACGCAGAGGTCGTCGACGCCATCGGCGAAGGGCGCCACGTCGACCCCGCGCGCGCCCGCGCCATCGTCGACGGCGCACCCTACGTCGGACAGGAGGCCGTGGCCGCCGGGCTCGTGGACGACGTCGCCTACGAGGATGGAGTCGCCTCTCGCGCGCAGGCGGACGGCGCGCGGTCGACCCTCCGCCCCGCCGACGGCTACATGAAGGCGCGGCTCGGCCTGCGATCTCGCGCGTTCGAGGCCAGCGGCGCGGTCGCGGTCGTGCGGGTTCACGGGGCCATCGCGGGCGCCGGCGCGATGCCGCTACGGTCGATGGCGGTCGACGAGCGCATCATCGCGGCGATCCGCCTCGCGCGGAGCCACGCGCAGGTGCGCGGCGTCGTCCTTCACGTCAACTCGCCCGGCGGTGGCGCGCTGGCCAGCGACCGCATCCACCACGAGCTCGTGCAGCTCGCCCGCGAGAAGCCTCTGGTCGCATGCATGGGCGACGTCGCGGCGAGCGGCGGCTACTACGTGGCAGTCGCGGCGCACGAGATCGTCGCGAGGCCGACGACGATCACCGGATCCATCGGCGTCATTTCGGCGCGCGTGATCGCCGAGCCTCTCATGGCGAGGCTCGGCATCGCCACCCAGGTGCTCCAGCGCGGAGCGCACGCCCGCGTGCTCGACCCGTTCGCGCCGCTCGACGAGGAGACCAGGCGGGCCATCGAGCGCGAGATCGACGTCCTCTATCGCGGGTTCGTGCAGATCGTCGCCGACGGGCGGAGGCGGAGCGTCGACGACATCGAGGCGCTGGCGCAGGGGCGCGTCTGGACGGGCGCAGACGCGCACGCCCGCGGGCTGGTCGACCGCCTGGGCGGATTCGAGGACGCCCTGGCCGCGGTGCGGGAGCGGATCGGGGAGGGCGCCAGCCGGCTCCGGACCGTGGTCGTGCGCCCGCCACGCTCGCCGCTGCCCACGCTGCCTCCGCCCGGAGACGCTGCCGCCCGGCTGGCCGCCGCCGCGCTCGAGCCACTGATGGAGAGGCTCGGCCTCGACCCTGCGCTGCTCTCGCTGTCGGCCGAGCGGGTGCTCGCCTACAGCAGCGTGGCGGCGTGCCTCGTGTGGGCATGACCAGGCTGCTGTTGCGGCCGCCTCTCGCTAGCTCACGCCGAGCAGCTTGTTCATCGACGCCTCGTCGGCCGGCGTGAACGGGTACTGATCGAACTCCGCGCTGGTGACCCACTTGAACGCGTGGACGTTCTTCGCTCCGAGCGTGCCGGCGGTGAGCATGCACTCGTAGAGGAAGAGGTCGACCACGTAGTGCTCGTACGGGTGGCTCACGAAGGAGATGAGCTTGCCGACGTCGATCTCTCCGCCGAGCCGGTGGCGCACCTCGCGCTTGAGCGCCTGGCTGTCGGTCTCGCCCTCTTCGACGCGCCCGCCCGGGAACTCCCACATGAGCGGGAGCACGGCCGTCGTGCGCCGCTGCGTGATCAGGTAGCGGCCGTCCTTCTCGAGGACGGCCGCGACCACACGGATCGTCCGCTGGCTCATCACTGCCCGGACGAGGGTACCACGCACGCCACCCTACATGGCGAGGCGGAAGAGTTGCTGACCCATCAGGAGAACGTCGCCCGAGCGCACCTCGGCCTCCCCGGTGATGCGGATGAAGGTCCCGTTCGAGCTCCCGAGGTCGGTGAGCAAGAGCTTCTGCCCGTCCCACGTGAGACGGCAGTGCAGCCCGGACACGTACCCGTCCTCGGGGAAAAGAATGTCCCCGCGCTCGCGGCCGAGGTGGATGCCCCCCTCGGGGATGGGGTACGCGTTGCCGGTCTCCTCGCGGCCGATGACGAGGGCGATTCGCCCCACGTACCCCTTGCTCGGCGCGCCGAGCCGCTCGACCCCGTCGGCCGCAATCGGCTCCGGCGTGAGAGGCTCGAAGCGAAGGATCTCCTGCCCCATCCGGAAGACGTCGCTCGGCCTGAGCTCGACCGGCGCATCCCGCGCGAGCTTCTTGTAGACGCCGTTCAGCGAGCCCTCGTCCTTGACCACCATGCGGCCTGGCCCGGCGGCCCGGAACGTGGCGTGGCGCGGCGAGAGATAGCTGTCGCCGGCGAAGACTCCGCCGGTCTCGCGGCCCACCGACCCGGCGCCTCCCGGCACCTGATACGTGCCCGCCTCGCTGCCGTCGGCTCGCAGCGCCGTGAGCACCAGGCTGCCCGCGGCGGCCGGCTCCGGCCTCGCGGGCGCGGGGGCGGCCGCGGGTCGGGCCGCGGCCCCGCCGAGGCGGAAGCCGCAGGAGCTGCAGAAGAGGTTCGTGACCGCGTTGACGTGAGCGCACTGCGGG
>PLYU01000323.1 GCA_003153495.1 Myxococcales bacterium | reverse complement strand
AGCGGCGCGAGGGCCTCGGCGAGCTCGCGCGCGCTCCAGAAGCGCTGGTCGCGGTCCACGGCCATCGCCCGGTGCACGACCGCGCAGAGCTCGGGCGGCAGCGACGGGCGCTGCTCGGCGAGCGGGCGCGGCTTGCCCTCGTGGATGAGGATCGCGAGCTGCTCGATGGTGGGAGCGTCGAACGGGCGCACGCCGCAGGCGCACTCGTAGAGGATCACGCCGAGCGAGTACACGTCGGCGCGCGCGTCGATCGACTTGAGCCCGCGGACCTGCTCGGGCGGCATGTAGAAGGGGGTCCCCATCATCGTCCCCTCGGCCGTCACGCCGAAGGCACCCGGCCTCTGCGAGTCGAACTTGGAGATCCCGAAGTCGAGCACCTTGGTGAACGCCTCGCCGCCCCGGGCAGTGACGAAGAGGTTCTCCGGCTTCAGGTCGCGATGGATGATGCCCGCGTCGTGCGCGGCCTGCACGCCGTCGCAGGCCTGGTGCACGAGGTCCGCCAGCTCGCCGGGGTCGAACGGGCCCAGACGCGCGAGGCGCTGGTCGAGCGTCTCGCCCTCGAGCAGCTCCATCAGCAGGTACGGCTCGCCCGTCTCGAGCCGGCCGGCGTCGAACGTCTCGGCGATGTGGGGGTTGCCGATCCGCGCCGCGGCCGACGCCTCGCGCAGGAAGCGCGCGACGACGCTCGGCGCCTGGGCGATGCGAGCATGGAGGATCTTGAGCGCGCGGTGATGCCGCGTGAGGGTGTGCTCGACCTCGTACACCGCGCCCATGCCCCCGGCGCCGAGCAGCCGCAGGATCTTCAGCTTGCCCGCGACGATCGTCCCGGCGGATAGTCGCGGTTCCTCGTCCGGAGAGGACATGGGTGGCTCAGAGTAGAGCCTGCCCGGCCGACACGTTCAAGCCGGGCCGGCCCGGCTCCGGAACTAGTGGGCGCAGCCGGAGGCCGCGATCTGGGTCGAGTGGTTCGCGTTGTCGTAGAGCGAGACGACGAAGCTCCCCTGCAAGTTCGTCATGGAGACCTCGTCATCAGCCCCGTACGAGTGCGCGAGGAGCGAGTTGGGGCCCTGGTGGCCGACGCCGTCGGCGTTGACGTACGCGAAGCTGACGCCGTTCGAGTAAAGGAGCGCCAGGCCGACTCCCCCGGCTCCACCCATGTCGCCGACGGCGCGCGCAGCGTTGGCGCGCACGGCGCCGGGGAAGCTGAACCTCTGGAACCCTCCGGCGTCCCCGCCGTCCAGGTCTCCGCCGATCACGCCGGCGTCGGGGGACGCCGGTACGAAGACCTCCGTGACCGCGGAAGGAGACTGCTGGTCGAAGAAGTAGACGAAGCCCTGGGCGGTGCCGCCGACCGTCTGCCAGACGGCGTTCTGGGATGACCCGGGGAGCTGGACGTCGACCGACGGTCCCACGGGATTGCCGAGAGCGTCCAGGACGGTCAACCCCGGATCGTAGTAGCCCAGAGATCCGCTCGTCTTGTAGGCCACGCCGAAGAGATTCCCCGATTCTCCAACTCCGCCGCTCTCGTAGGCGCCGGCGCCGTAGATCGCGCCGGTCGGGTCGATCGTGGGAACGACCTGAGTGCTGCCGCCTGCCGGCCGGCCGTCGGGGAGATACTTCTGCACCTTCACGAACCAGGCGCTGGTCGCGTACTGCCACGAAAGGACGAACGCCTGGCTCGAGCTCGACCAGATGGCGTGCGGCTGGCCTCCGAGGGTCGCCGTCTCGAGGAGCACGACCTTCTGGAGCGTCAGGCCCGCGGGGCCGGCGTCGCCCGAGGAGTCGAGGAAGGCGGCGTAGAGCGCGTATCCGTCGTCGTACGATCCCCCCAGGTAGAATCGCGTCGAGTAGGTCACGACGATCTGCCCCGTCGGCGCGACGGCCGCGCTGTAGAGGTAGAACTGGCCGTTACCGCCGTTTATCACCGTGTGGGCCGGCGTCACGAGATTCGGCGCCGTGAAGAGGGGCTGCGCGGGGCCCTTGCTCGCGCCCGACTGCGGATCGAACGCCTGCGCGTAGACGATGCCCACGTTGTTCCCCCCGCCGTCGCCGCTCGGGTCGGGGCCGTCGTACGTGTCGAAGATGAGCAACTGGCTCGCGGTCCGCGCGCCTACGCCCGAGAAGAAGGCCGGGTTCGAGTCGCCCTGCGCGACGTTGCCGAACTGCGTCTCGGCGCTGGGGCAGGCATTGCCCGCGGGGCCCGCGTCGCTCGCGTCGCCGCCGCTCGCGTCGTGCGGGGTGCCTCCGCCCGTGTCGCCCGCGCCCGAGGCGTCCATCCCGCTCGTCGCGCCGTCGAGGACGCCTCCGTCGAGCTCCACGTTGTCGAAGCACGCGCCCGACGCGGTGGACACCGACGGATCCGCCTTGCAAGTCTGGTTCTTCAGGCAGGTCGTGGCCTGACTCGTCGCCGGCTGGCACGCGGTGCGGCACTGCTCCGACACGCACACCAGCGTCGAGCTGCCGCACGACGACGTGGCGCTGCACGTGCTCTCCTGGGCCAGCTGGCACACGCCGGCCGTGCCCGACGAGACGCACCGCTCGCCCGACGAGCAGTCCCGCGACTCGGCGCACGCGTAGTGGCAGCGCCCGAACGCACAGATGAGCGGTGAGTTGCAGTCGCTGTTGATGGAGCAGACCGCGGCGAGGCCGGCGGCGCCCGACGAGCTGCTGCAGCTCGCGACGGTGACGGCGGCCGCCGCAGCGAGGGCGAAACACGCGAGAAGCCCGAGGACCTTGCAGCGAGACATGTCGACGCTTCTGCCGCAAGCGGACGTAAGTGTCAACGTGCGGCCGTCGGGCGATATCCTCTTGGCGCGCCGGGAATGAGGTACTCTCGCGGCCCCAGGAGGCACCTGCCATGGCGTCCAAGAAATCAAAGAAGAAGGCGACCCGACCCGCCTCGAAGAAGCCGGCCGCGAAGGTCGCGAAGGCCGTCAAGGTCGCGAAGAAGGTCACCCCGAAGAAGAAGGCCGCTGCGAAGAAGGCGACCGCGCCCGTCAAGCGCGGCGCCCGGCATCAGGTCGTGCACTGGGAAATCCAGTCGAAGATGCCGGAGAAGCTCCACGAGTTCTACAGCGTCGTCTTCTCGTGGGACGTCGACGCGAACAATCCGATGAACTACGGAATGGTCGCTTCCGGCGGCGAGCGCGGAATCCCCGGCGGCATCGGCGGTAGCCCGACGCCGGCGCCGAGCGTCGTGGTCTATGCCGATGTCCCCGACATCGACGCGACCCTCGCGACGGTCAATGAGCTCGGCGGCAGGACGGTGATGCCGCGGACCGACATCGGGCCGGTCATCATGGCGCTGTTCCAGGATCCCGAGGGCAACACGTTCGGCCTGGTCGAGAGCTGACGCTACGAGCCCCGCGGGCGACACGGAGCCGTCACGCGCCCGTCTGCGGCGCACGCGCGCCGGCGCGGTTCACCGCGCGGCAGATGGCGCCGGTCGACGTCACCAACGCGCTCGCCGACAGCGCGGCCGCCGCGGCGTTCGGGCAGAAGCTCTTCTACGACCCGTCGTTCTCGGGGCCGCTGCTCGACTCGGACAACGACGGGAGCCCCGCGTCGCTCGGCGTGGTGGGGCAGACGGGGGCGGTGGCTACGGATACATCGGACACGTACCGTTGGCCTGCGGGGTGATGCAGGAGTTGGTGCACCCCGCCACGCCGCACGGGTAGCAGCACTTGAAGCCGAGCGGGCACTGCGTGTCGGTCGTGCAGGCGGCGCCGGCGTCGACCTTGGCGCACGAGCCGGTGTGCAGCAGGGGCTTGCTCGTGTAGCCGTTCTGCAGGCCGGTGCACACGATGCTCACCTCGGTGCCGTCGCACGCGCACCCGGGCGCGTAGGCGAGGCAGACCGCGCCGGGGGCCGGGAAGCAGCTACCCGTGGCGGAGCAGCCGGCGGCCGTGGGAAAGCCGCAGATCTGGTTCTTGGGACACTGGGCGGAAGTCGTGCAGGCGGCGCCGCCGTCGGCCGGAGAGCCGCTGCTGCTGCCGCTCGATGTGCCGCTGGAGGAGCCGCTCGACGAGCCGCTGGCGGTACCGCTGGAAGAGCCGCTCGACGACCCGCTCGCAGTGCCGCTGGAGGAGCCGCTGCTGCTGCCGCTCGATGTGCCGCTGGAGGAGCCACTGCTGGCGCCGCTGGAGGACCCGCTGCCGCTGCCGCTCGCGGCCTCGCTGCTCGCGTCACCCCCCCCGTCTTCGGCGCTGCCGGTGCTGAAGGCGACTCCGCCGCAGGCGCTGGCGGCGATCGTCAGTAGGACTCCCCAGGTAAGACGGCTCATGGGATCAGCGTATAGCGAGCGGCGTGCCAGGCCCAGGGCGGCGGAAGTCGTGTGGAATCAGGGGATCGCGGGCGGGCCCTGCTCACCGAGCCCCACGACGCTGGTGTCGCGCCTGTGCCATATCGCGTCCTGCCGGCCACACCGGCGCGCCGGAGTAAGCTCGCCCCGCGAGTTGGACCGGCACTTGCTGCAAGGGGCGGTAATGAGCAAGCGCTGCCTTCTCACGATGGCCCTACTGGGCCTGGTCTGCGGATGCGCCGGCTCCACGGCAACGCCGGGTGCCGAGGCTCTGCCGCCGCTGCCCGAGGACGATCCCGCCACCTCCGCTTCGCATGCCGAGTACCCGGCCGACTCGGTCGGGCGGTGCTGCTACGTCGTGGGTGCGCGCGGATGCAGCTGATTCACGCTTGTCCGCGCGGTCGCGGCGCGCGCCTCGCGCTCATCGCCGTCGCGCACGCGCTCGTCGCGTGCGGCACCCCTGCGTCGACCGGCGCCCGCGGGTCGGCGGGGAGCCCCTCGGCGGACGCCGGCCCGTACGGCGGCACGGACGCCGGCCTGGACACCAGCCTCGACGCCAGCGTGGACGCCGGCCCGGAGGGCAGCGCGCCGGCCGACGCCTCGCCGGACGGTTCGACGCAGCACTATCTCTACGCCGTCAACGACGGGCCGGTCGTCTCGATCTACGATCTGGACAGCCCGGATTTCCATCTGGTCAGAGAGGTCGCCGCCGGCTCGTCCACCGAGGGCGTGCGGGGCGTCGTCGCGTCCGCGGACGGGATGCTCTACGTGAGCTACGGCTGCGGCTCTCCGGCGGGCTGCACGCCATACCTGATGAAGTACGACGTGCGGACCGATCAGCCGGTCTGGACTCGCGTCGTGCCCGGAGGCATCGACAGCCATTCCATCACGCCCGACGGCCGGACGATCTACATGCCGACCGGCGAGGCCGACTACGCGCACACGAGCTGGCTCGTCATCGACACGTCCACGGGCGACGTGACCGGTCAGATCGACAGCGGCATCGGCGCCCCGCACAACACGATCGTCAGCAGCGACGGGGCCCGCGTCTACATGGACGCCGTGGGGCAGGATACCGGCGGCCTGAGCTACCTCGTCGTCGCCCACACCTCGGACAACACGGTCTTCCGCAGGATCGGCCCGGTCCTGAACAACGTCACGCGGCCGTTCACCCTCGACGTCGACGAGCGCTTCGCCTTCATCCTCCCCATGGGATATCTCGGCTTCCAGGTCGGAGACGTCGCGACCGGCAGCATCCTCTACACGGTCCCCGTCGCCGGATATACGTGCCCGTATACCGGCGTCGGACAGGGCATCGGCTGCAACCACGGGATCTCGCTGTCGCCCGACGGACGGGAGATCTACATGGTCGATTTCCACAACAACCGGGTCCATGTCTACGACGTCACCGGCCTGCCGGCGACGGCCCCGCAGCAGGTGGACAGCGTGGCGCTCGCGCACCCGTACACGTACAGCGGCGCGTGGGCGACGCACACCCGGGACGGGAGGTTCGTGCTCGTGGGCCGCTCGGGCGACGTCATCGACACCGCCACGCGCAGCGTCGTCGGCTTCGTGCCGGCGCTCGGCACGTCCAAGGTCTACACCGAGATCGACTTCCAGAACGGCCGGGTGGTCTTCACGCCGCTCTCGCGGAGCGGCGTCGGTTATCCGCGATGAAGGGATCGGGAGCCGCACGACGAGCAAGAGCAACAGGCACGTGAGCGCGGACTGCTACGGGATCGCCTGGACGGTCAGGAGCACGTCGTGCGCGCCGGACGCGGGGTAGGTCGCCTGCCGCGACGATCACGGCAATCCGCTGCAGACCACGTGCGCGAGCGACCAGGTCTGCCGCGTGTACTACTCGGGCGCGGTCATCGTGGAGTGCGTCAAGGACACCTGTCCGCCAGGGCTTCTCTCGTGCGACTGTCTCGACTGCGCGAGCTTCCGCTGCCACGTCACGGACTCGGAGCTCATGTGCGGAGGTGGCTGTGGCAGCTGTCCGTAGCGAGAGCGACTTCCGGGCGCTGGCGCTCACCGAGGAGGAGTGGAAGGAGCTGCTGCGCAGCGAGCGGCGGCTCGGGCGGGAGATCGAGAAGGACGGGGTGGCGGCGTGACGCGGGAGAACCGGCTCGCCAATGCGCGCGCCGAGATCGCGGCCGCGCGCGACGCGGTGCGCGTCGCTGGGGCGGCGCTCGGCATCGACGTGCGGCGCGACGCGATGAGCCGCGCGCGTGGGCCGGATGGTCGGGGAGCAGCTCGTGCGGTCCGGGAAGGTGGACGCCAAGGGCGGGCTGCTGTTCACGCGGCTGCAGGCGTACCGGCAGGCGTCGGACTACGCGTACGCGTTCGCCATCGACCTGGACGACGCGAGGGCAGCGCTGGCAGACGCGAGCGCGTTCGTGGAGCATGCGGCGCGAGTGGTCGAGAACACGGGCGATTAGCCGTGGTTGCGCGGAGCCGACCCCAGGCTGCACGCGTCGATCTGCGCCCTACGGCGTCTCGCGCGCGACTCCCTCGATGTCGTCCCCTTCGCCCGCGTCTTCGTCCTCGCCGTCCGAGACCACCTTCGGGAATGGCTCTCGCGTGGCGTCCTTCGGGTTCGAGCGGTCCAGCCCGCGCGCGAACTCCTGGCGCCGTCCGGTCACGATGAAGGGCCCCCCGTCCTCCTCGGGCACGCCCTGGTTGCGCGACTCGACGCCGGCGCTCTCGCCGGTCGTGGCTCCCTCGAGGAACTCTTCGCCGAGCGCCTCGGCGAGCGAGTCGGAGCTCCTCGCGCGCGGAAGGAACGCGGCGTCCTCGCCGGGAGGGGGAGAGCTCTCGCGGCTGCGCCGGCGCAGGTCCGCGGCGTATTTCGCATCGAGATGGCCGGTGGCGTCCCGTCGCTTCATGCGGAGCCCTCGCTGGTGCCTAGCCATACAGATCGCGCGCGGCATGCGCTCCGTCAAGGGTGGGCGCGCCCGTAAGGCAAAGGCTGAGGCGCGCGGTCAGGGACCCGCGCCTGTTCTGGTCGTACGCGGCCTCCGTCCTGGCCGGGTCGACCGGCCGGAACTGGGAGTAGCCGCTCGCCGCGAAAGAGCGCCCGTAGTACCCCGATTCCGCGGAATGGATGGGAGGCGCTACCTGGACAGCGCCGCGGCCTACATGACATACCTGGGTGGGAGCTCGTCGCGCGGCCTTCCTGCCATGAACCTCTCTTCGCCGAGGGAGCCGCTGGTCTCTGCGACCACCGTCCACGTGCTGCAGCACGTCTCGATGGAAGGGCCGGGGCGCATCGGCGACCTCGCGCGCGCCAGGGGCCTGAGCGTGCTCGTGCACGAGCTCGACCGGGGAGCGAGCGTGCCCGAGGCGCTCCCCGAGGGAGACCTGCTCGTCGTGATGGGCGGCCCGATGGGAGTCGGCGACATCGGCGACGCCCGCTGGCCGTTCCTCGCGCCGGAGGCCGCGCTCCTGTCCCGGCTTCTGCGCGCGGGGCGCCCGGTCCTCGGCGTGTGCCTCGGAGCGCAGCTCATGGCGCACGCGCTCGACGCCCGCGTCTATCCCCTGTGCGTCGGCGACCCGCTGGTCCGTCATCGCGAGGTCGGCTGGGGCGCGGCCACGTTCGTGGAGCCGGCGAGCGCCGAGCCCGTCCTGAGCGGGCTGGACGCCTCCGAGGTCGTCCTTCACTGGCACGGCGACACGTTCGATCTGCCGCACGGCGCGACCCTGCTGGCGAGCACTCTCGCCTGCCCCAACCAGATGTTCCGCTTCGGACGTCGCGCGTTCGCGGTCCAGTTCCACGTGGAGCTGACCGCGGCGGACGTGGCAGCGTGGGTGCGAGGCGACGCGGCCTTCGTCCGCGCGGCGAACGGGCCCGCCGGCGCGGAGCGCATCCTCGCGGACACCGGGCGCTACGTGACCCGCTTCCGTCAGCGAGGGGACACGCTGATAGAAAACCTTCTGACGTCGATGCTCGCGCCGCAGGGCAGCTGAAGAGCTGTCCAGGAATGGGTTTGGCGGGCTCTCCGGGATGCCAAAGCGCCGGTCGTCGGACGGAGGCACCCGACGCCGGATCTCGATCTGAATCAGGGAGCGTGATTCTCGATCACGGATCGCCATTCACTCGCTTGCCCCCGGGCTGAAGCAGGCTGAAGCCCGGGCGCACGAGAAGCGTGCCGGAGCGTTGGTGTTCGAGAATCGTGACGGCGGTGGTGCGCCGGGCGCTCGAGGCGGCGCGATCTCACTCGCAATCCGCCACCGCTTCCGGAGCGCGGCCGGCGACCGCCTCGTAGACCGCCATCCCGAGGACCATCGCCGCCGTGAAAACGACGGCCGCAGGGGCGCCGCTCGCGACGGCGACCAGCGCTGGGCCCGGGCAATAGCCGCCGAGCCCCCACCCCAGGCCGAAGACCAGCCCGCCGATGGCGGCCCGGGCGTCGAGCCGGCCCGCCGGCGCGACGTGGAACCGGTCGTCGAGGAGGGGCGCCGCTCGACGCATCACGAGGCGATGGCCGACGGCGAAGACGCCGACCGCGCCCCCCATCACGACGAGCAGGCTCGCGTCCCAGCGGCCTGCGAAGTCGAGAAACCCGATGACCTTGCGCGGCGAGGTCATTCCCGACAGCCCGAGGCCGAGCGCGAAGACGAGCCCGCCCACGAACGCCGCGATGGCACGCCTCACGACGCGCCTCCCCGGTGCGTGAGAAACACGACGAACGCGCCCGCCACGATGAACGTGACCGTGACGAGGATCGAGCGAAGCGAGAGCCGGGCGGTACCACAGACCCCGTGTCCGCTCGTGCATCCTCCCGCCGCTCTGGCCCCGAGGCCGACCAGCAGCCCTGCGACCGCCATCACCGGGAGAGCTGTGTGGGGCAGCCCTTCGAAGGCAGACGGGCGAGCGATGCGCAGGACGACCCCTCCGCACAGCAGGCCGACCACGAACATCGCTCTCCACGCCTTCGGCTCGCCATCGGGGCGTGACAGTCCGGCGACGATGCCGCTCACGCCCGCGATGCGGCCGTCGAACAGCAGGAGTAGCGTGGCCGCGAGTCCGATGAGGACGCCGCCAGCGAGGGCAGACACTGGGGTGAAGTCGTTCATGATGGCGCACCGTTGAAGGGGGAGAAAGTTGTAGCAGACTGCGTCCGAGGCGCTCACCGCGCCGCGCGCTCGGCCGTCACGGTCTCTCCGTCGGTGGTCACGGTCACCGCGCCGTCGCGGTCCGTCCGCCATACGCGGGCCCCCACGGCGGCGAGCCCGGCGAGCGTCTCGGCGCCGGGGTGCCCGAAGCGATTGCGCTGCCCCACCGACACGATGGCCTCGCGCGGGGCCACGGCGGCGAGGAACGCGGGGGAAGACGACGTGCGGCTCCCGTGGTGCCCGACCTTCAGGACGTCCGCCCGGAGCCGGTCGCGCGCCACGGCGAGCAGCAGTGCTTCCTCCTCGTGCTCCGCGTCCCCCACGAACAGGATGGCGCGAGCGCCGTAGGTGATGCGCAAGACGAGCGAGTTGTCGTTCGGGCCCCGATCCGGACAGAAGCCCGGACACGGCGCGAGCACCTGGACCCGCGCGCCGCCAAGCATGCGCTCCCCGCACAGCGCGTCGGGGCGCAGGACGCGAACCGCGCGCGACCGCGCCGCTTCCAGCAGCGCCGCGTATCCGCCGGCCGTGCCCTCTGCCTCTCCCTGACCGGTGTCCCAGAGCTCCCCCACGCGAGCCTCCTCCAGGCCGGTGGCCAGGCCGCCGAAGTGGTCCGGGTGCGGATGCGTCAGGACCACCGCCGCGACGGCACTCCGGCGGCGGGCGCGCAGCTCCGGGGCGAGGACCCGTGCTCCGACGTCGATCGGGCTGCCGACGAGGCCTCCGCCGTCGATCAACAGCGCCTCGCCGTCGGGCAGGTCGACGATGGCCGCGTCGCCCTGACCCACGTCGAGGAACGAGACGCGTAGCACCGAGCGCGGCGCGCCGTCGCGACGCGCGCCCGCCTCGAGCAGCAGGACAGCCGCCGCCGCCAGCGCCGCGACCGCCCACCTCGCACGCACTCGCAGCGCCGTCGCCCCGAGCAGAACGGCGAGCGAGGCCAGCTGCCACGACGTCGGCAATGGCACGCTCGCCGTCAGCGCCGGCGCCGAGAAGGCGCGCGCGATCGCCCTGACGACGACGAGCCCGCCCGAAGCCACCACGGCGCACCCGCGCTCCGCCGAGGGCCACCAGGCAAGCAGCGCGTGCACGAGGCACAGCGGGAGCGCCGCACTCTCGCCGACGGGCACGGCGAGCACGTTCGCGAGGACGCCGCCGAGCGGCGCCGTCGGCGCGAAGCGCGCGATGACGGGGACGCACGGCGCCGACGCCGCGAGCGTCGTGCCCACCGCGCGGGCGATCCGGGCGGAGAACCGGGGAGCGACTGTCGCCAGGCGATCCCCCAGGGGTCGGCCGAACGCGAGCAGACCGGCCGTCGCGGCCGCCGACAGGACGAACGAGAGGTCGAACGACACCAGAGGCTCCGCGATCGCCATCGCTCCGAGCGACAGACCGAACGAGCGCGTCGCGTCCGTCCGCCGCCCGAGGGCGTGGGCGACGAGCGCCGCCGTGGCCATCCACGCGGCGCGCAGGGTCGAGCCACCCGCGCCGGCGAGCTCGGCGTACGCCCACGCCACGGGCACGCCGACCGCGGATGCGATGCGCCCGACGTCCACGCAGGCGGCGACGAGCGCGACGCGCGCGAGCACGGCTTGCAGGGCGCGGACGGCAACCGCGAGCACCAGGACCAGGTGCATCCCCGACACGGCCAGCAAGTGCGACAGCCCGCTCGCGCGAAAGCTGCGGTCGTCGTCGGGGGCGAGGTCGTTCTCGCCCAGGACGAGGGCACGGGCCATGGATGCGACGTCGACCGGGAACGTCGCGTCGATGCGAGCGCGGATCCGCGCGCGCTTCCGGTCGACCCACGCGAGCGGGCCGCGCGCACGCCGGACGACCCTGACGTCGAGCGCGCCGCCGGAGCGGACGATGCCCCGATAGGCCTCGGAGGGCCGAGGGTCCCCCGTCGACGCGTTCCAGAGGCGCTGCGGCGGGGCGAGCGTGGCGACGACTTCGACCTCGTCGCCCCTCGCCAGATCGTCGGGGCCTCCGTAGAGAGTGGCGCTCCCGGTCCAACGGCTCGCGCCGTCGTCGCACTCCACGCCGTCGACGCGAGCGTCCCACCGGAGAGCATCGCGGACCCGCACCGGCGACGAAGCGACGCGAGCTCGCGCGCTGCACCGGACGGGCCGCGGCATGAGGGCGTCCGCCCGGGCACGCTCGGCCTCGTGACGGGCGACCGCGACGCGGGCGCGCGCGGCGCCGAGGCACAGCGCAG
>PLYU01000050.1:35036-38746 GCA_003153495.1 Myxococcales bacterium | reverse complement strand
GCTCGAGCGGCGCCTCGCGCAGCGCCTGCCCGGGGTCACCGTCGCCCGCAGCGGCACCGACCGCGAGCCGTTCGTGTTCGCCTAGCCCGCGGTGCACGATGGGGGGCACGCGCAGGTTCGCACCGCTGCTCGCCGGCTGCCTTCTGGCCGCGCCGGCGGTCGTCGTGGGCTGGCCTCCGTCGAGCGACCTGGCCTCGCACGAGGCGATGCTCGCGCTGCTCGCGCGCTTCGGCGACCCCACGTTCGCGCCGCGGGACGTCTACTCGCTGGCCCTCGGCCACCAGGGGCAGCTCTTCTACGCGCTCGCCTGGCCGCTCGCGCTCCTGACCGGGACGGGGCTGGCGTGCAAGCTCGTCGTGGCGTCCTCGATCGCCGCGCTCGTCGCGCTCGCGGGGCGGCTCGCCGCGTATCTCGGGCGCAGCCCGTGGGGCGCGCTCGCGGTCGCGCCCGCCGCGCTCGGCGCCCTCTTCTACCGGGGCGCCGCCCCCCAGATGCTCGGCCTCGCCCTCTGGGTCGGCGCCCTGCCCCTGCTCGATCGGGCGGCCGAGCGCCCCACCTGGCGGCGCACCGCGCTGGCCGCGTCGGCGGTGGCGCTCCTGGCCTTCGCGCACTCGACCAGCCTGGCGTGGGCGTGCCTCGCGAGCGGCGTCTTCGCTCTCTGTCACGCTCCGGACCGCCTCACGCCCGTCCGCCTCGCCCCCGCCGCGCTCGGGGCCGCGCTCGGCGCGCTCGAGATGGTGTGGCAGGCGAGAGTCGAGACCCCGCTGGCGCGGATCTACTCGAGCCGGATCCTCTGGCACCCCCTCGGCACCAAGCTCGCGTCTCTCGCCGACAACCTCATCGGACCGCACGGCACGGTCATCGAGGCGATGCTCGTGCTGCTGCTCGCCGTCGCCGCGGTCCTCTGGCGCATCAGGCCGCCGGAGCCGGGCGTGGACGACGTCGCCGACCCCGTCGGGCGGGCCCGGACCGTCCGGTTCGCGGCCCTCTCGGCGGCGCTCTTCGTCGCCTACCTCGCCGCGCCGTTCTCGGTGAACTTCGGCGCGATGCTGTACGCCTGCTTCCTCGCCCCGGCGTACGTGGTGGGGGTGGTCCTGCTGGCGCCGCCCGCCGGGACGCGGGGGATCGTGCTGGCGGCCCCGGCCTTCGCGCTGGTGCTCGCACCCCTGGTCGCGGCCATTCCGCAGCTCGCGGCGGCGCAGCGCGAGTGGGTGGCGGTCGAGCCGCTCATCGCGCGCATCGACGCGGGGAGCGCCGTCTGGATCATCCAGTTCGGCCGCCACGATCGCTCGCTCGCGTTCGATCCGCTCGGCTTCGGCTACCGCGCGCTCGCCGAGCGCGGCGGGCGCGCGGCCTTCTCGCTGGCCGAGTACCCCGACGCGCCCGTCGTCATCCGACCGGACCACCGCTGGGACCGGACGCTCGTCCGCGCCGTGGTCGGGGGGAGCGGCTCGCTGCGGCCCGCGCACGACCTGCGCCGCTTCCGGTGGGTGCTCGCTCACGTGTACGAGCAGACGCTGATCCCGGACGTCATCCTGGCGTTCGCGCCGGAGGGAGAGCTCGCTGCGGCGCAGGGCGAGTGGATGCTGCTTCGCTCCAGGCTCCCGCAGGTGCCCATCACCGCCCCCGACGAGGACCCTCCGGAGGGCGCCGAGACGCTCCAGGACCGGGTGGAGCGGTTCAAATAGCCCCCGCTTGTCATCCCGAGCGAAGCGAGGGACCCCCCGGATGTCTTCCGCACGCCCCCAGCTTGTCATCCCGAGCGAAGCGAGGGACCCCCCGGCCGCCTCCCGCACGCGCAGTTTGGGCACGGCTGGCGCATGGCCACGCGCGAGCCCGTGCCCGAACTGCTCTCGCGGGAGGCGGCCGGGGGGTCCCTCGCTTCGCTCGGGATGACAAAGGTGCGCGGCGGGGCAGCTTGACCCGTCCCCCCCGCCATCGCACATTCCCCAGTCTTCCCGAAGGCTCATGAACGACACCGAGACCATTCTCCGCGACCTGCTCGGCCGCCGCATCCTCGTGCTCGACGGCGCGATGGGGACCATGATCCAGCGCCGCGGGCTCACCGAGGCCGACTTCCGGGGCGCGCGCTTCGAGCGCCACTCCCGCGACCTCAAGGGCAACTACGACGTCCTGACCGTGATCCGCCCGGACGTGGTCCGCGCCGTGCACGACTCGTACTTCGAGGCCGGCGCGGATCTGGTCGAGACGTGCACCTTCAACTCGACCTCGATCGCCCAGACCGAGTACGGCCTCGAGGCCCACGCCCGCGAGCTCAACGTCGCCGCCGCCCGCCTCGCCAGGCAGAGCGCGCTCGAGTGGACGAAGCGAACGCCGAAGAAGCCGCGCTTCGTCGCCGGCGCCATCGGCCCGATGAACAAGACGCTCTCGCTCTCCCCCAGCGTCGCCGACCCGGGCTACCGCGCGGTGACCTTCGACCAGGTGCGCGAGTCGTACGCCGAGCAGGCCCGCGGCCTCATCGAGGGGGGCGTCGACGTCCTCATCGTCGAGACGATCTTCGACACGCTCAACGCGAAGGCCGCGCTCGTCGCGATCGAGGACGTGTTCGAAGAGGACGGCGTGCGCCTGCCGGTGATGATCTCGGTGACCATCGCCGACAAGAGCGGCCGCACGCTCTCCGGGCAGACGATCGAGGCGTTCTGGATCTCGGTGGCGCACGCGCGGCCGCTGTCGGTCGGCGTCAACTGCGCCCTGGGCGCGCGCGAGATGCGCCCGCACGTCGCCGACCTGGCGCGCGTGGCGGACGTCTTCGTCAGCGCCTACCCCAACGCCGGCCTCCCCAACGGCTTCGGCGAGTTCGAGGAGACGGCGGAGACCACGTCGCGGCTGGTGCGCGAGTTCGCCCTCGAGGGCTTCGTCAACATCGTCGGCGGCTGCTGCGGGACGACGCCCGAGCACATCCGGGCCATCGCCGCCGGCGTCGAGGGCGTGCGCCCGCGCACCCCGCCGAGGGTCGACCGGCTCAGCCGCTACTCAGGCCTGGAGCCGCTCGTCATCCGGCCGGAGTCGAACTTCATCATGATCGGCGAGCGGACGAACGTCACCGGCTCGAAGAAGTTCGCCGAGCTGGTGAAGGCCGGCGACTTCCCGAAGGCCGTCGAGGTCGCGCTCGACCAGGTGCGCGGCGGGGCGAACATCCTCGACGTCAACATGGACGAGGGGATGCTCGAGGGCCCCGCGGCGATGACGACGTTCCTCAACCTGCTCGCGGCCGAGCCCGAGATCGCGCGCATCCCGTTCATGGTCGACAGCTCGAAGTGGANNGGCGTTCGACGAGAAGGGGCAGGCGGAGACGGCGGAGCGCAAGGTGGCCATCTGCCGGCGCGCCTACGATCTCTTGACCCGGCGCGCCGGGTGGGACGCGACCGACGTCACCTTCGACCCGAACGTCCTCGCGATCGGCACGGGGATCGAGGAGCACGCGGCCTTCGCCAAGCACTACATCGAGGCGACGCACACGCTGAAGGAGGTGTGCCCGGGCGCGAAGGTCTCGGGCGGCGTGAGCAACCTGTCTTTCTCGTTCCGCGGCANNGCCGCCCCGACGCGACCGAGCGTCTCGTCACCTTCGCCGAGGCCTTCAGGGGGCAGGAGGGGAAGAAGAAGGAGCTCGATCTGCGCTGGCGCGACGCCTCCGTCGAGCAGCGGCTGACGCACTCGCTGGTGCACGGGGTCGTGGACTTCATCGAGGC